>NZ_JBEGIB010000021.1:0-15810 GCF_040676495.1 Bacillus sp. LBA3-1-1.1 | reverse complement strand
CTAGCGCCGATGGTAGTTGGGACCTTGTCCCTGTGAGAGTAGGACGTCGCCAAGCTATTTATATCATCGCGGGGTGGAGCAGTACGGTAGCTCGTCGGGCTCATAACCCGAAGGTCGCAGGTTCAAATCCTGTCCCCGCAACCAAATGGTCCCGTGGTGTAGTGGTTAACATGCCTGCCTGTCACGCAGGAGATCGCCGGTTCGACCCCGGTCGGGACCGCCATTTTATATAAAGAAAAGAACGAAACAAGTTGTTTCGTATTTTTTTATTTGTTTTAACAAAAAACTAATAAAGACAGTCAAACTATCCTTAGGAAAACTCCTAAGGACTTTTTTATATATTTAAAACCTGTATAATAAAGAGCAGAGAACATTGTGAGTAAAGTAGGTGAAGTCTGTGAGTAAATATGAAATAACAACAAAATCTTCCGAAGAAACCCAGCGATTATCAGAAAAATTAGGGGGACTTGTAAAGGAACAAGATGTAATTATTTTAGAGGGTGATCTTGGAGCTGGCAAGACGACTTTTACAAAAGGACTAGCAAAGGGTCTTGGTGTGAAAAGAGTTGTAAATAGTCCTACCTTCAATATTATTAAAGAATATAAAGGAAGAGTGCCGCTATATCATATGGACGTATATCGTTTAGCGGAAAGTGAAGAAGACTTGGGCTTTGATGAGTATTTCTACGGTGAAGGGATTACAGTAGTAGAATGGGCTCATTTAATAGAAGAATATTTACCGAATGAAAAGTTACAAATCAGTTTATTCCATGCCGGAGATGATACAAGGAAAATTGTACTCGAACCAATTGGAAATCGCTATATTAGATTATGTGAGGAGCTATTACAAAATGAAAGTACTAGCAATTGATACTTCAAATTACGTAATGGGTGTATCCCTTATTGAGGAAGGGAACGTGATTGGAGAAATCATTACAAATTTAACAAAAAACCATTCTGTACGTCTTATGCCAGCTGTAGAGAAACTTTTAAAAGAGTGTGGTGTAAAACCGAAAGAATTGACTAAAATCGTTGTAGCAGCTGGGCCTGGATCATATACAGGTGTTCGCATAGGTGTGACAGCTGCAAAAACATTAGCTTGGTCACTTCAAATACCAATTGTAGGTGTATCAAGTTTAGAAGTAGTTGCAGCAAATGGTGCTAATTTTAATGGATTAATCTCTCCTTTATTTGATGGTCGACGTGGTCAAATTTACACGGGGCTATATACATATGAAGGGGAGCAATTAACTTCAATAGAAGAAGACCGAATTATGCTTATTGTTGACTGGTTGCAAATGTTAAAAGATAAAGAACAGCCTGTTTTATTTATTGGTAACGATGTTAAATTGCATAAAGAAACAATTATAGAATACTTAGGTGATCAAGCTGTATTTGCTCCTTTCACTAAGAATAACCCAAGACCAAGTGAGCTAGCATTTTTAGGGTTACAAAAAGAAGAACAAGATGTGCATACGTTTGTACCTAGTTACCTTCGTTTAGCGGAAGCCGAAACAAACTGGTTAGAAAGTCAAAAGAAGTAGAGGTCTATAGAAAATGGATATGATATTTAGAAAGATGGCACTCGATGATATTGCTCAAATTGTAGCTATTGAAGAAGCATCTTTTTCAACTCCTTGGACTGCAGATGCCTTTCACCGTGAATTAGCGATGAATGAACATGCACATTATGTTGTGCTAGAAAAAGATGGTCGCGTAATTGGTTATTGTGGATTGTGGATAATTATTGATGAATCACATATAACAAATATAGCTATTTTGCCAGAGTACCGAGGTCAAAAATTAGGAGATGCCTTATTGAAAGAAGTTATTTCGGAGGCGAAAGACCTAGGAGTAAAAACGATGACACTTGAAGTACGCGTATCAAATGAAGTAGCAAAACAGTTATACAGAAAATACGGATTTCAAAATGGTGGGATTCGTAAACGATACTATGCAGACAATCAGGAAGATGGTCTCGTAATGTGGGTGAATATATAATGGAAAAAAACACGATTATACTTGGTATTGAAACAAGCTGTGATGAAACAGCAGTAGCAGTTGTTAAAAATGGAACGGAAATTATTGCGAATATCGTTGCATCACAAATTGAAAGTCATAAGCGTTTTGGCGGAGTCGTACCAGAGATTGCATCCCGTCACCATGTAGAAGAAATTACAGTTGTGCTAGAAGAAGCTTTAAAAGAAGCGAATATCACTTTTGAGGATATTGATGCAATTGCCGTAACAGAAGGACCTGGTTTGGTTGGAGCACTTTTAATAGGTGTAAATGCAGCGAAAGCTGTGGCTTTTGCGCATGATATCCCTCTAGTTGGTGTTCATCATATTGCTGGTCATATTTATGCAAACCGTTTAGTAAAAGAAGTACAATTCCCATTACTATCACTTGTTGTATCTGGTGGACATACGGAGCTTGTTTATATGAAAGAACACGGTTCATTTGAAGTGATTGGTGAAACACGAGATGATGCAGCGGGGGAAGCATATGATAAAGTAGCTCGTACATTATCTATGCCATATCCAGGTGGTCCACATATTGATCGCCTTGCGCATGAAGGAAAGCCGACAATTGATTTGCCTCGTGCATGGCTAGAGGCGGATTCGTATGATTTTAGCTTTAGTGGATTGAAATCGGCAGTTATCAACACTGTGCATAACGCAAAACAACGTGGTATAGAAATTGCACCGGAAGATTTAGCAGCAAGTTTCCAAGAAAGTGTGATCGACGTACTTGTAACGAAAGCGACTCGTGCGGCGGATGCATATAACGTAAAGCAAGTGCTTCTTGCTGGTGGAGTAGCTGCTAATAAAGGGCTTCGTGCACGTTTAGAAGCAGAATTTGCACAAAAAGAAAATATAGAGCTAATTATTCCGCCTCTATCTTTATGCACAGATAATGCAGCGATGATTGCAGCTGCAGGTACAATTGCATACGAACAAGGAAAACGTGCGACATTAGCTTTAAATGCAAATCCAGGATTAGATATTGAAGCATAGTTATGCACAAAATTAACCACAGCCTGTGGACAAAACCCATATTATCTGTTGATAATATGGGTTTTGTTGTGTATATAAAATGTGCATAACTTTTTTCGTGAATGTGAATAATGTGGAAAAGTTATTTTAATGTCTATTTTATAAAGGTGGATATGTGTATAAACCTGTGGATAAAGCGGATGAAGTCTGACCTTTAAAGATATTCTTTTTCGGGAAATAAAAACAAGAAGATATCCCAAAAAAACTTTTGAAACATCCTCCTCTTATTATATAGGTTGCTACTATTGTCAATCTTTGTCGGTTAATCGATATGTCTTGTCGAATCGTTCATATATTTTAAGTTACGGTATATATATTCAAAAAATCGTCGATATAATTTCATGTGCTACGGCACTGGTTTTAAAATAGAAAATAAAAAGGATGTCTCATACATCCTCGACGTATGAGACATCCTTCTTGTTTAAATTCACTTATATATGCAGTTCTTCCCATTCTGCCATACAAGCTTCAAGTTGTTCTTGTAGTGTGTGCTTTTTAGATGTAATTTCACTAGCCTTTTCATAATCTGCATATATTTCTGGTAAGCAAAGCTGATCTTCTAGTGTAGCAATTTCTTCTTCAAATTCTACGATGTTTTGTTCTAGCTCCTCAATTTTCCGAGTGCGTTGACGCTCTAATTGTTTACGCTCTTTTTCTTCGAGATAATTTAATTTTTCTTGAGCTACAGTTTTTTGAACAGGTGCCTGATTTTCTTGCTGTTCTTGTTGTTCAAATTCTGCACGTTCAATCATTTCGTTTTTCTTTTCAACGTAGTAATCGTAATCGCCTAAATATTCTTGTGCACCTTCTGTTGATAACTCAATAACGGTCGTCGTTACACGATTAATAAAGTAGCGGTCATGTGAGACGAATAGAAGTGTTCCTGGGTAATCAATTAAAGCATTCTCCAAAATTTCTTTACTATTTAAATCAAGATGGTTCGTTGGCTCATCGAGAATTAATAAATTTGATTTCTGCATCATAAGCTTTGCAAGAGCTAATCGAGCTTTTTGTCCACCACTAAGAGAAGATACTGGTTTTAGTACATCATCCCCTGTGAATAAAAAGTTGCCTAGTATAGTGCGAATTTCTTTTTCAGGTTGCAGAGGATATTCATCCCATAGTTCATTTAAAACTCGCTTAGAAGATGTTAAGTTAGCTTGTTCTTGATCATAATAACCAACAGATACATTTGATCCGAAAGAAACATCACCATTTAGTAGAGGTAACTTATTCACAAGTGATTTTAACAATGTGGATTTCCCAATTCCGTTCGGTCCAACTAAAGCAACACTATCCCCACGAGTTAAGCGCATAGTTACATGTTCAATAATCGGATCTTCATCATAGCCAATAGTTGCATCTTTCACTTGTAAAACATCATTTCCGCTTTGTTTTTCAATATCAAAGTGGAAGGAAGCTGACTTAGAATCGCCTAGTGGTCTAGTTAATAATTCCATTCTGTCTAATTGTTTACGGCGACTTTGAGCGCGCTTTGTTGTAGATGCACGAGCTATATTTTTTTGCACAAAGTCTTCAAGTTTAGCGATTTCATCTTGTTGTTTTTCATAACGCTTCATTTCTTGCTCGTATAGTGCTGATTTTAAGTCTAAATATTTGCTGTAGTTACCAACAAAACGTCTGCTTTCCTTATTAGAAATTTCGTATACTTGTGTAACGAGTTTATCTAAGAAATAACGGTCATGAGAAACGATTAAAATCGCGCCAGGATAACCTTGTAAATATTGTTCAAGCCAAGTTAATGTTTCAATGTCCAAATGGTTTGTAGGCTCGTCTAAAATAAGTAAGTCTGGTTTCGTTAATAATAATTTACCAAGAGCTAATCGTGTTTTTTGCCCACCACTTAATGTAGAAATTGTCGTCTGGTGCATCTCAACTGGAAAGCCAAGACCGCTTAAAATCGAGCGGATATCCGCTTCGTACTGATAGCCACCTTGATCTTTATAATCTAATTGTAATTGGTCATAATCAGCTAATAATTTCTCGTATATAGCCGCATTTGAAAAGTTTTCTTCTTTTCCCATCTCTTGCTCTAGCCTTCGAAGTTTTGTCTCCATTTGCTGTAAGTGTGTAAAGACGGTTAACATTTCATCCCAAATTGTTAAAGACGTTTCTAATCCGGTATTTTGAGCTAAATACCCCATTGAGACATCTTTCGGTTTTATAATTTCACCACCATCATGAGATAACTCACCAGCTATTATTTTTAATAATGTAGATTTTCCGGCTCCATTTCGTCCGACTAATGCGATACGATCTTTCGTTTGTACTTCCAATTTTATGTTTGCGAGAATCGTTTCTGCACCGTATAATTTCGAAAGCGCGTTTACTTGTAATAAAATCAATGTTTTCACCTCAAATAATTTCTTAACTTTGCCATGTTTATATTTCTCAATCATACTAAAAATAGTGTATAGTTTAAAATAAAGAGAGAATACTTCTTCTCTTTATTATACAAGGAAATTCATGAGTACTAAACTTCTGTATTTGATTCAAGTATATGAATAAAGATAGGAAGAGAGGAGAGGTTATATGGATCAGCAAAAAATTCCACAGGCCACTGCCAAACGATTGCCTCTATACTATCGATTTATCCAAAACTTATCTCTTTCTGGTAAGCAACGTGTTTCATCAGCCGAATTGAGTGAAGCGGTAAAGGTTGATTCCGCAACTATTCGAAGAGATTTTTCATATTTTGGAGCGTTAGGGAAAAAAGGTTATGGATATAACGTAAATTATTTATTATCATTTTTCCGTGAAACACTCGACCAAGATGATATAACACGTGTAGCACTTATTGGAGTAGGTAATTTAGGGACCGCTTTCTTACATTATAATTTCACGAAAAACAATAATACAAAAATTGAAATGGCGTTTGACGTTAGTGAAGAGAAAGTTGGAACAGAAATCGGAGGCATTCCTGTATATCATTTGGATGAACTAGAAGAACGTTTATCAACTGATATACAAGTGGCAATATTAACAGTACCCGCTACAGTAGCACAATCTGTGGCAGATAGATTGGCAGAAACGAACGTGCATGGTATTTTAAATTTCACACCAGCACGCTTAAATGTGTCAGAGAATATAAGGATTCATCATATTGATTTAGCTGTAGAGTTACAAACACTTGTTTACTTTTTGAAGAATTATCCACAATAAAACGCAGAGGAAGCGACCTCTGCGTTTTATTATTGTTTTTTCTTTGTGAATTTAACTAAGATAAGGCGAAGTGCCAAATTAAAATCAATTGTTGCCATAACTGCAAATAGTATTGTCCACATATTCCAGATTGTATCTGTTACGTTCGTAATGGCGAAACGTGTAAAGATACATCCAAGAAGAAAGTACAATGCAGCCATGAACAATGGTGAGTTTCTCATACTAAAAATCCTCCGATAAAGCCTTGCATTTTTTCAGCTTCTTTAATCATTTCTTGAATTTGTTCATTGCTTACTAAAACTTGAGCAACTGCAACTAATGTATTCATTGCAACATGGGCTGCAATAGGGACGATAATCCGCTTCGTTTTTACATATAAAAAGGCGAATACGAGCCCCATAGAAGTGTATACCAATAAGTGAGTAAAATCAAAATGAATCGCCGCGAATACAAGTGAACTAATGATAGCGGCAATAAAGAAGTTAAACTTCTTATAAAGTGTACCGAATAAAATTTTTCTAAATACGATTTCTTCCAAAATAGGTCCGATTATTGATATGACGATAAGGAACCAAGGTGTCGTTCTTGCGATCTCCATAAGTCTTTCTGTATTTTCAGAGCCAGGTGTAATCCCTAATAACCGCATTTCGATCATACCGGCAATACTTTGTGAAAATAGTGCTAAGAAAAATCCGATAAAAATCCATCCAACTGTAGCTGGAACAGTAGAGCGCATTTTATCTAAATGCCTGTCACGAATGTCTGTTCTGAGTAACCAAAGTACAACGCATAATGCAATGAAAAAGCTAATGATAGCCCAATGACCAGTTATGAGCTGAATTTTTTCCTCTCTAGTAAATCCCCTATTATCGTATAGTCCAGTTTTCAGGAGAAGCGGTAACCCGGCAATACCTGATAACTGCATTAAAATGTATGTAACGATAATCCACCAATATTGTTTTTTCAAATGGTTTAACCATCCTTTCTAACGCTAGTGTATGAGATAAGGTAGGATAACATGTAAATATGCTACCTACGATATAAACTTTCATTTGAATTATATTTTTTTTGTAAATAAGTATTTGAAAATAAAATAGGAGACAGGAAAAAGTTGTGCATTTAGCGAAAACAACTTAGGGTGTCTTTCATATTGTAGCATACAAGAAGTGGGAACAACGATTCATATGGTAAAGGCAGTAGAAGAAGTAATGCTATATAGGAAAGTGTATAAAGTAATTTGCGAAAAAATTATGATTTTTTTACTTGCAAAAGAAATTGAGATTATTTATTATTAGAAGTGTGTTAGCACTCGTGTGACTTGAGTGCTAATAAATAAAATTTACATAACAAAATGAGGAGGTTATTGTTCATGCTAAAGCCATTAGGTGATCGCGTTGTAATTGAACTTGTTCAAGCAGAAGAAAAAACAGCAAGTGGTATTGTATTACCAGACACTGCAAAAGAAAAACCACAAGAGGGTAAAGTTATTGCAGTAGGTACAGGCCGAGTGCTTGAAAATGGTGAGCGTGTTGCTTTAGAGGTAGCAGCAGGTGATCTTATCATCTTCTCAAAATATGCAGGTACTGAAGTGAAATACGAAGGTACAGACTACTTGATTTTACGTGAAAGTGACATTTTAGCAATTATCGGTTAATTATATACATTTTAAAAATCCAAGGGGGTCAATTATTATGGCAAAAGATATTAAATTTAGTGAAGAAGCACGTCGTTCGATGCTTCGCGGTGTCGACACTCTTGCAAACGCAGTAAAAGTAACGCTTGGACCAAAAGGTCGTAACGTTGTACTTGAGAAAAAATTCGGTTCACCACTTATTACAAATGACGGTGTAACAATCGCAAAAGAAATCGAATTAGAAGATGCATTCGAAAACATGGGTGCGAAATTAGTAGCAGAAGTTGCTAGCAAAACAAACGATGTAGCTGGTGACGGAACGACAACTGCAACTGTATTGGCGCAAGCTATGATTCGTGAAGGTTTAAAAAACGTAACAGCTGGTGCTAACCCAATGGGTCTTCGTAAAGGTATCGAAAAAGCTGTTACTGCTGCAATTGAAGAATTAAAAGCGATTTCTAAACCAATCGAAGGTAAATCTTCTATCGCACAAGTAGCTGCTATTTCTGCAGCTGACGAAGAAGTAGGTCAATTAATCGCTGAAGCAATGGAGCGCGTTGGTAACGACGGCGTTATTACTTTGGAAGAATCTAAAGGATTCACAACAGAATTAGACGTAGTAGAAGGTATGCAATTTGATCGTGGATATGCATCTCCTTACATGATTACTGATTCTGACAAAATGGAAGCGGTTCTTGATAACCCATACATCTTAATCACTGACAAAAAGATTTCTAACATCCAAGAAATCTTACCAGTATTAGAGCAAGTGGTACAACAAGGTAAACCACTTCTTATCATCGCTGAAGACGTAGAAGGCGAAGCTTTAGCTACATTAGTAGTGAACAAACTTCGTGGTACATTCAATGTAGTAGCTGTTAAAGCTCCTGGATTTGGTGACCGTCGTAAAGCAATGCTAGAAGATATCGCAATCTTAACTGGTGGCGAAGTAATCACTGAAGAATTAGGTCGTGACTTAAAATCTGCTACAGTTGAATCTTTAGGACGCGCAGGTAAAATCGTTGTAACGAAAGAAAACACAACTGTAGTTGAAGGTATCGGAAATTCACAACAAATCGAAGCTCGCATTGGTCAAATCCGTGCGCAATTAGAAGAAACTACTTCTGAATTCGATCGTGAAAAATTACAAGAGCGTCTTGCAAAACTTGCAGGTGGCGTAGCAGTAATTAAAGTAGGTGCAGCAACTGAAACTGAGTTAAAAGAGCGCAAACTTCGCATTGAAGATGCACTTAACTCAACTCGTGCAGCAGTAGAAGAAGGTATCGTTGCAGGTGGTGGTACTTCACTTATGAACGTATACACGAAAGTAGCTTCTATCGTAGCTGAAGGCGACGAAGCAACAGGTATCAACATCGTACTTCGTGCATTAGAAGAGCCAGTTCGTCAAATCGCAATCAACGCTGGTCTAGAAGGATCTGTAGTTGTAGAGCGTCTAAAAGGCGAAAAAGTAGGCGTTGGTTTCAACGCAGCTACTGGCGAGTGGGTTAACATGCTTGAAACTGGTATCGTAGATCCAGCTAAAGTAACTCGCTCTGCACTTCAAAACGCAGCATCTGTTGCAGCTATGTTCTTAACAACTGAAGCTGTAGTTGCTGACAAGCCAGAACCAAATGCACCAGCAATGCCTGACATGGGCGGCATGGGCATGGGCGGTATGGGCGGAATGATGTAATTCCGTTCGCCCCGAAAACATCCACTTCTTTATAGAAGTGGATGTTTTTTTGTGTTTTTGAGAAAAGGAAATTAATTTCTGTAGAATTTTGTCGCTTTCTCTCTTGACCATACTGATACTTCATTGTTAGAATCTAGGAAGATAATATAAAACAATCCTTCATATATCCTCGATGATATGGTTTGAGAGTCTCTACCGGGTTACCGTAAACAACCTGACTATGAAGGCAGTGCGTCTTATATTTATAAAGAGCGGAAGACTATCTTTCTTTATAAAGCCAGACCCCTGCCTTTTCTTTGTTATGAGACTAGAGGCGGAGGACTGGCTTTTTTTATTATATTGGTAATGCTTTTCGCCAAATTGGTGAAAATATTTATATACGAGAACTAACGTTGGGGTGATTATTTTGAAGAAGCAGCATGATACAATTATCGTTTTAGATTTTGGGAGTCAGTACAATCAGTTAATAGCACGTCGAATTCGTGAGTTCGGTGTATACAGTGAACTTCATCCACATACAATTACTGCAGAAGAAATTAAAGCAATGAATCCAAAAGGGATTATCTTCTCTGGTGGACCAAATAGTGTATACGGTGAAGGCGCATTACATTGTGATGAAAAAATCTTTGAACTAGGATTACCGATCTTCGGTATTTGTTACGGTATGCAGCTTATGACACAACACTTCGGTGGTAAAGTAGAACGTGCAAACCACCGTGAGTACGGAAAAGCTGTTCTTAAAGTAGAGAACGAATCAAAATTATATGCGAACCTTCCAGAAGAGCAAGTTGTATGGATGAGTCATGGTGACTTAGTAACTGGTTTACCTGAAGGATTCGTAGTAGACGCAACAAGTGAGTCTTGTCCAATTGCTGGTATGAGCAATGAAGAGCAAAACCTATACGGTGTACAATTCCACCCAGAAGTACGTCACTCTGAACACGGTAACGATTTAATTAAAAACTTCGTATTCGGCGCATGTGGTTGTTCTGAAGGATGGAACATGGAGAACTTTATCGAAGTAGAATTAGAGAAGATCCGTGAAACTGTTGGAGACAAAAAAGTACTATGCGCACTTAGCGGCGGTGTAGACTCTTCTGTTGTGGCAGTATTAATCCATAAAGCAATCGGTGACCAATTAACATGTATTTTCGTTGACCACGGTTTACTTCGTAAAGACGAAGCAGAAGGTGTTATGAAAACATTTAGCGAAGGCTTCCATATGAACGTTATTAAAGTGGATGCAAAAGAACGCTTTATGAACAAGTTAAAAGGTGTAGAAGATCCAGAACAAAAACGTAAAATTATCGGTAACGAATTCATTTACGTATTTGATGATGAAGCTTCTAAATTACAAGGAATGGATTTCCTTGCGCAAGGTACACTTTACACAGATATCGTTGAAAGTGGTACAGCAACTGCACAAACAATTAAATCTCACCATAACGTTGGTGGACTTCCAGAAGACATGCAGTTCAAATTAATTGAGCCTTTAAACACTTTATTTAAAGATGAAGTACGTGTATTAGGATCAGAATTAGGAATTCCCGATGAAATCGTATGGCGTCAACCATTCCCAGGTCCAGGACTTGGTATTCGTGTATTAGGTGAAATCACAGAAGAGAAATTAGAAATCGTTCGTGAATCTGATGCGATTTTACGTGAAGAAATTATAAAAGCAGGATTAGACCGCGAAGTTTGGCAATACTTCACTGCGCTTCCTGGTATGCGTAGTGTAGGTGTTATGGGTGACGAGCGTACTTACGATTACACAGTAGGTATCCGCGCAGTAACATCTATCGATGGTATGACAGCTGACTGGGCACGTATCCCTTGGGACGTATTAGAGAAAATCTCTGTACGTATCGTAAACGAAGTAAAACACGTTAACCGTATCGTGTATGATATAACAAGTAAGCCACCAGCAACTATTGAGTGGGAATAGTATTGTAATAAAAAAGATCCATCTATCGTTCTTGTATAGATGGATCTTTTTGTTTTTACCCTTAATACGAACGAAATTATAAAAGTTCATAAAAATGTTCGTTTTTAAATTGACAAAACCACCTCCTCGAGTTAATATGAGTATGTAATTCAAACGAAAAATGAATATTATGCCGTCGTATAATATCGGGGATATGGCCCGAAAGTTTCTACCTAGCTACCGTAAATGGCTTGACTACGAGGCGTTTTGATAAAGATGAGGGGATACTTGTCTTTGTTTATAGAACGCTTCCATGTATATGCAATGGAAGTCTTTTTTATTTTTATAGATAAAAGAGGGCTAGGGGAAATACGGCGAGTAATCATATAACGGGGGAAACGTAAGATGAAACGCTATTTTCAGTTTGATGAACTCGGCACAAATTATAAGACTGAGTTCATAGCAGGTTTAACGACATTTCTATCTATGGCTTACGTATTATTTGTCAATCCTGCTACGCTGTCACTTGGAAATGTTAAAGGATTACCGGCAGGTACAGGAATGGATCCAGGTGCAGTGTTCGTTGCTACAGCATTAGCAGCGGCGATTGGTTCGTTAATTATGGGGATATTCGCGAAGTATCCGATTGCTTTAGCGCCAGGTATGGGAATTAACGCGTTCTTTGCTTATACGGCAGTGTTAACGATGGGTATTCCGTGGCAGACAGCAATTGCTGGAACGTTAATGTCAGGTATTATCTTTATTATTCTTACTGCTTCAGGTATTCGTGAAAAAATCATTAATGCAATTCCATCAGAGTTAAAGTTTGCAGTAGCGGCAGGTATCGGATTGTTCATTGCATTCCTTGGATTCCAAAATGCCGGAATTATCGTGAAAAATGATGCTGTTCTTGTTGGGTTGGGGGACTTAACAAAGGGCACAACGTTACTAGCAATCTTCGGAGTTGTTACTACAATCATTTTCATGATTAAGAAAATAAATGGTGCAGTTTTCTACGGTATGATTCTTACAGCGATCTTAGGAGTGGCAACAGGATTAATTGATACTCCGAAAGCTGTAGTGGGAGCAATACCGAGCCTAGAACCAACGTTCGGTGTGGCGTTAACTCACTTTGGAGACATTTTCACTGTTGAAATGGGTATTGTTATTATAACGTTCTTCTTTATTGATTTCTTTGATACAGCAGGTACGCTTGTAGCGGTTGCGAATCAAGCGGGATTAATGAAGAACAATAAATTACCACGTGCAGGTAAAGCATTATTTGCAGATGCGATTGCAACTGTAATCGGTGCGATTTTAGGTACATCAACAACAACGTCTTATATTGAATCTTCTGCAGGGGTAGCAGCGGGTGGACGTTCTGGATTTACAGCGGTTGTAACAGCAGGGTTCTTCTTACTGGCACTATTCTTCTCGCCGCTATTAAGTGTTGTGACACCAGCTGTAACAGCGCCAGCATTAATTATCGTAGGAATCTTGATGGTTTCATCTTTAGGAGAAATTGATTGGAAGAAATTCGAGATTGCAGTACCAGCGTTCTTTACTATCATTTCAATGCCACTTACGTATAGTATCGCAACAGGAATTGCAATCGGATTTATCTTCTATCCAATTACAATGGTTGTGAGTGGCCGTCGGAAAGAGATTCATCCAGTTATGTATGTTATGGGAGTTTTATTCGTACTATATTTCATCTACGTTCGTAAATAAAAGGGGTTTTTTGAAAGGTCTAGACTTAAGGGGAGTCTAGACCTTTTTTGCGTCTTCAGAAAATCTTAAGGATTTCCGAGCGTTTTTCTTCAGAAGTTTTCCTATAATAGAAGTTAGGGATTAAAAAAGTGATGGAGGAGATATTGTGGCGCACGAAACAATACTTGTCGTAGATGATGAAAAAGAAATTCGAAATTTAATTACAATCTATTTAAAGAATGAAGGATATAAAGTACTGCAAGCGGGAGACGGAGAAGAAGGGTTGCGTCTATTAGAAGAAAATGAAGTGCATTTAGTCGTATTAGATATTATGATGCCGAAAATAGATGGTATTCATATGTGTATGAAAGTAAGAGAATCGAAAGAAATGCCAATTATTATGCTTTCGGCAAAAACGCAAGATATGGATAAGATTTTAGGATTAACAACAGGTGCAGATGATTACGTAACGAAACCATTTAATCCGTTAGAGTTGATCGCGAGAATTAAATCCCAGCTACGTCGTTATATGAAAATGAATGGTTTTGCTATTCAAAATGAGGACGAGTTAGAAATTGGAGAGATGAAAATAAACATCTCAACCCATAAAGTCATTGTGGATGGAGAAGAAGTGAAACTAACTCCAAGGGAATTTTCAATTTTAGAATTGTTAGCTCGTAATCCAGGTATGGTCTTTAGCGCTGAGCAAATTTATGAAAAAGTTTGGAACGAAAGATCTTTCCAGTCTGATAACACCGTAATGGTACACATTCGAAAAGTACGTGAAAAGATTGAGGAGAATCCAAGGAAGCCAATATATATAAAAACAGTATGGGGAGTGGGGTATAAGATTGAAAAAGATATTTAATCCATTTACTTATGTTAGGAAAATCCGAGAATTAGTTGGGAAGCTAGTGAAGAGTGTGAAACGGAGTGTGCGAATTCAACTTATTACTGCGTTCACTGCTTGTGCGTTGTTAGGGGTTTTGTCAGCAAAGGCAGCAACACCTTTTTTTGAGAATGCGAATCGAGAGGCGACAATTGATTATCGGGCTGGTATGGAGCAAATTAACCAACAAGCTCAAAGTGTGGCAAATAGTTCAGTTCATGAAAATAAATTAGAAGCTATATCAAGTATGATTGAAATAGAGAATCAAAATTTAGAACAAAACTCTAGAGCTTTAAAAGTATTGGTCACTGACGAGAGTGGTAAAGTTTTATATAAAACGAAGCAGGCACAAGAAGAGCAAATTGATTTGCATAATACAATTCGTAATGCATCATCGTTTGCGATTAATTATATGAATGGTAGAAAAGAATTTGAAAGTACGAGAAAAGAATTTATAGCTTTTGCACCTATTACAATAGAAGATAAGAATTTATACATGTTTGTTAGTGGGATTCCAGAAGGTGAAGTAATATATGATACGCAAGAAGGGCCGTTTCCATTTTTCATAGGTGTACTTGTATTCATTTTCTCTTTCTTCTATATAACAAAGAGAAAGATGAAGCAAATTGAAGCGATGGCACAAGGTGTAAAGGAAATAGAAAAAGGAAACTTAGCGTACCGTATTGAGAAAAAAGGTGAAGATGAGATTGCGTCTTTAACTGAGAATATTAATAATATGGCGGAAGAGCTTATGAATAATATAGAAAAGGAACGTAAATTAGAGAAGCAAAAGAATGAGCTTATTACGAATGTATCACACGATTTACGTACACCACTGACTTCTATAATGGGTTACTTGCGATTACTTCGAGATTCTAAATATGAAAATAAAGAACAACATGATGAGTATACGAGAATTGCTTTTGCGAAGTCGGAGCAGTTAAAGAATTTAATAGAAGATTTATTTGAGTATACGAAGTTAACAAATGAGCAAGTTATATTGGAAAAACAAGATGTTTGTATAAATGAGTTATTGGAGCAATTAATAGAAGAGTTAGTACCGCAGGCAGAAGAGCATGGACTGGCGTTTGTTAAGAAGTTTCCTGAGGAACGTACCTATGCAGCGATTGATTCGGAAAAGATGGTCCGTGTATTTGATAATCTATTAATGAACGCGATTAAGTATAGTAAAGATGATGGGGAGATAAAAGTTTCTCTTCAAAGACAGCGCCGGGATATACAAATTGTAATTGCGAATCATAGTGAAGAGTTTACGAGAGAAGAGTTAGGGAGTTTGTTTGAACGCTTTTATAAGAAAGACCAATCTAGAAGTAGAGTAACAGAAGGATCGGGACTTGGATTAGCGATTGCGAAAAGTATTGTTGAGTTGCAAGGTGGTAGTATTCGAGCTGAATATGAGGATGGTATTATTCAGTTTATCGTCTCGTTACCAATTATAGAAAAATAATAAACGAATAGAATGATATTTGATAAAAAGGCTTATTTTAAAAGAAATAAGCCTTTTTATATTTTTTTAGAAAAACATGTTGACGATTAGAGTATAGAGGTGTAATATAGGATGAGTCGCCGATAGCAACAACGCAGAAAGCGACAAACGAAATAAAAAACTTAGTTGACATTGAAATATGAAAATGTTAACATAAGGGAGTCGCAAATGAGCGACAAAGAAGTTCTTTGAAAACTGAACGAAACAAACAACGT
>NZ_JBEGIB010000020.1:0-20318 GCF_040676495.1 Bacillus sp. LBA3-1-1.1 | reverse complement strand
TACGACCGATCGGTTAACAGCCGATAGCTCTACCACTGAGCTACTGCGGAATAATGAAGACAATTTGTATCTTATAAAAATTATCACCGTAAGTCAAGAGGTTTTTTCACAACATCTTGTGCAAACGTGACATGTTTATAATATACTGGATTGCGTTTTCACTGTCAAGATGTTTTCACTACCAGTTTTAGTTGCCCTCTACACTTTCCACATACATATCTTTGTGTATTTATTTGACGCCTTCTTACATATTGAAGTGAGCATCCCGTACATTCATACGTATAAACTTTTGTTTCCTTCTTCTCTTCATTAATCATTCGTTTACAAAAACGGGGTGCCCCTACCTTCTTTAATAACTCACGAAAATCTCTATCTCGGTGCTTATACCCTTTTCCTGTGATATGTAGGTGATAATGACAAAGTTCATGTTTAACAATCCCGACTAAATCTTCTTTGCCATACATTTCGTAATATCGATAATTCAGTTCTATATTATGAGTATTCAATAGATAACGCCCACCAGTTGTACGTAACCTACTATTAAACATCGCTTTATGTAAAAACGGCATCCCAAAGTATTGTAACGATACCTCTTCCACTAACCCCTGAATTTCTTGCTCATCCATTCCTCATTCCTCCTAAACAAAAAATATTTTTACACTTTTCTCCCTTCCTATACATATATTAAATAGTACATATACCCATCCTCATTCAAGAAGCGTGATTTCTAAAAATAAAGCATTGATAGAAATCCACTCACCAACCTCTCATCAATATTTCTTTAACTAATTAAGAAGAGATGTTTGAGAGCAGGATTAAACAAGGAGGGATTCCTATGCCTACGTGGCTAAAGAAACAAATGCAACGTGCATACTTCGAAAAAAACCGGTATCAAATCAAATTACTAAATGAATGCTGGTTTTATTATAGTAAAATACATCAAAGCTCATAATCAACGAAACTTTCCTATCCATAAAAAGAGAGCAGTTTCATCTGCTCTCTTTACTTACTATTCAATTGGTAACATCGATAATGCAACACGACCTTTTTTCGTATCAATATCATCTACCCATACTTTTACAATTTGCCCTACGGATACAACATCTAACGGATGCTTTACAAACTGTTTGCTGAGTTTAGAAATATGCACTAAGCCATCTTGCTTTACACCTATATCAACAAAGGCACCGAAATCAACAACATTACGAACCGTTCCCTCTAACTCCATACCACGCTTTAAATCTTCTAATTTCAAAATCCCTTTTTTCAGAAGTGGTTTTGGCAACTCATCCCTCATATCTCGTTCTGGACTAATTAAAGCATCGATAATATCAACCAAAGTCGGCTCGCCAATCTCCGTCTCTTGAGATAATTTAGAAACATCTACTCCCTCTAAACTCTTCTGCAATTTCGGTTTACCTACATCATTCTTTGATAACCCTAGACTTTTTAATAGCAATTCAACATTTTTATATTGTTCTGGATGAATCCCTGTGCGATCTAACGGATTCGCCCCTTCTAATATACGTAAAAATCCAATACATTGTTCATATGTTTTCGCACCTAAACGAGGAATTTTCTTTAATTCAGTACGCTTCGTAAATTTCCCATCTTCCTCACGCTTAGCTACAATATTTTTTGCAACTGTTTTTGATAATCCTGAAACATATTGTAACAACGCAACTGAAGCTGTATTTACATTAACGCCAACTTGGTTAACAGCTGTCTCTACCACAAATGTTAACGATTCATTTAATCTTTTTTGTGATACATCATGTTGATATTGTCCTACCCCTACAGATTTAGGGTCAATTTTCACTAGCTCAGCAAGCGGATCTTGTAGACGTCTCCCAATAGAAACGGCACTTCTTTCTTCAACCTGTAAATCCGGGAACTCCTCACGAGCTAAATCAGATGCTGAATATACACTAGCACCCGCTTCATTTACAATAATATAAAATACATCCCGTTTTACATTTTGTAGTACATCTACTATAAATTCTTCCGTTTCTCTAGAAGCTGTACCATTTCCAATTGCTATCATTTCAACTTGATATTTATCTATAATTGAAAGAACTTTCTTTTTTGCATCCTCATATTTACGAACAGGTGGATGCGGATAAATAACATCTATATTAAGAACTTTCCCTGTATCATCTACTACTGATAATTTACAACCTGTTCTATATGCCGGATCTACCGCTAGCACAACTTTCCCTTTCATTGGAGGCTGTAATAATAAATTACGTAAATTCTCAGAGAAAATATGAATCGCTTGTTCTTCAGCGGTTTCTGTTAATTCTTTACGAATTTCTCTTTCTATTGAAGGTTGAATTAATCGTTTATATCCATCTTCAATCGCTAATTGTACATAGTGTGCACTTTTAGAAGCTTCATCACGAATCATTTTTTTATGTAAAAACTGATTAATTTCCTCAGTCGGTGTAACAACAGAAACTCTCAATACATCTTCCTTTTCACCACGATTCATCGCTAACACTCGATGCGGCACTATTTTTTGCAACGGTTCTTCATAGTCATAATACATTTCATATATATTCTTTTCATCTTTTTCTTTATCTTTTACAGATGAAGACATAATCCCTTTTCGGAAAGTAGTATTCCGAATCCAACTACGATATGACGCATTATCTGAAACAAGTTCCGCAATAATATCTTGCGCACCTTGCAACGCATCCTCTGCAGATTCCACTTCTTTTTCTCCATCAACAAATTCCATAGCCTTCTCTGCTGGATTTTCTTTTTTATATAACAATAGCCACTCAGCTAACGGTTCTAATCCCTTCTCTTTAGCTATTGTAGCTTTCGTTCTTCTTTTTTCTTTATAAGGACGATATAAATCTTCTACTTCCTGAAGTTTTGTTGCAGCAACAATATGACGACGCAATTCTTCGGTTAGTTTCCCCTTTTCACCAATAAGACGAAGAACCTCTTCTTTCCTATCTTCTAGTTGCATCATATATTGCCATCTTTCTAAGATTGCACGAATTTGCACCTCATCTAGAGATCCTGTCCATTCTTTTCGGTAACGAGCGATAAATGGAACTGTGTTACCTTCTTCTGTTAATTGAATAACATGACGAACTTGCTTTTCTGTAAAGCCTAATTCTTTCACTAACATTTTCATTAACCCTTGTCGATTATCTACCATTTCCATATCCAACCGTAACCTCCTCTATAATAAAAAAAAGTTGCCCTGTAAAGAGAGCAACTTAAACTGCCGATTTAAAAATCTATTAGTCCTAAACTAATTTGTAACGCTTCATCTACACGACTCATCATCACTTCATCCAAATGAGTGATTTTGTCCGTTAAGCGTTGCTTATCGATTGTTCGAATCTGCTCAAGTAAAATAACAGAATCTCTCTCAAAACCGTACTTTTTCGCATCAATTTCCACATGAGTGGGTAATTTCGCTTTTTGAATCTGTGCAGTAATAGCCGCTACAATCACAGTCGGACTAAAACGATTTCCGATGTCATTTTGAATGACAAGAACCGGACGAACGCCTCCTTGCTCAGAACCAACAACTGGGGAAAGGTCTGCAAAATACACGTCGCCGCGTTTTACAATCAAAATATTACCCCCCGCTAACTAAGCGTTCTACTGTATGAGCTGCTTCATACTCTGCTAAGAAAGCTTCCGATGCAATACCAAGATTAATTTTTCCCATTTCAATGTACCCACGTCGCATTGATTCATGTTGGTAGCGTTTCTTCGTCTTATGTTGACGCAATAACAGTTGTGTTGCCTGGCAAATTAGTTCATGGCGATTCTTATTCTCTTGTTTTCCAATTCCGTCCAATTCCGTTACCATTTGCTTTGGTAACCGAACCACGATTTCAGTAGTTACACTTGATTCGGACACAAAAATACACCTCCACCGTCAACTACACACCCAAATATATATATGACACCTATTGTAATAATACCATTGTATGGAGCCTGTTGCAAAGACTTCCTTATTCCTTGCTTATGTTTTCCAATTCATAAATAAAACATTCATCTTCTTTTACTTTTTATCTCTTTCAAACAAGAAATAAAGCAATCCTTCAGTAATATTTCATTGTAACTTATATTAATAACAATTATAAAAAGAATCTCCCCAGCAAAAAAGAGCCTATTCTTTATTAGTGAAACTCCTCCAAATGACGAGATGCTGAGTAATAATACCTTCTTCTATATATTGTTCAAATAATTGATTACTTCTACAACTTTACCATGTCGTATAAATATTCTCGGTACACGGAAGCTTATCGTCGCGATAATTTCATAATTAATAGTCCCGGAATATTCAGCCACCTCGGTAGCACTAATATACTCATCTCCCTGTCTTCCAATGAGTGTAACTTTCGTACCAAGTGGAACTTCACAAGGCAGATGTATCATGAATTGATCCATTGTTACTCGCCCTACAATCGGTACCCTTTCACCATTTACAAGCACTTCAAATCCTTGCAATCTTCTAAGCCAGCCATCTGCATATCCAATCGCAACTGTCGCTATCCATTCTTCAGTTCTCGTTCGATATGTGACATTATAACTAATCCCATCCCCTTTAATCACTTGCTTAATATGAGCAACTTTCGTATGAAGCGACAACGCTGGTTCCAATTTAAATGGTAAAAAAGGACGTATTTCTACAGATGGGGATAGTCCATACATCGCAATACCAATTCGCACTGCATTAAATGTAATCCCTTGAAACCTTAACGTTGCAGCACTATTGGCTGTATGGACAAATTTAGGGTTCACTCCAAATTTTTTCAACCAACTTAACTGCTGCAAGAATGTATTATATTGCTTATCAAAGTAAGAAGTCTCAACCTCATCGGCTGTTGCAAAATGTGTATATACTCCTTCTAACTCTAAAAATGGCGCGCCTTCTAAACTCTTTAAGAACCCCTTTAATTCTTTACGTTCACGTATTCCAATTCTCCCCATACCACTATCAAAATTAATATGGAATTTCATTATTGATGAACCATCCCAGAGCTTTATCGCGTCTTCCACCCATTCTTTTTGAAAAACAGTTAATGCTACATCATTTTCAGCAGCAACATTTACATCACGGGGTGGGGAAGGACCTAACACTAAAATCGGTGCAGTAATACCAGCCCTCCGAAGCACTAAAGCTTCATCTAAAAAAGCAACTGCTAATCTTGTTGCCCCTGCTTCTAATGCGGTTTTAGCCACTGGTACATAATCGTGCCCATATGCATTCGCTTTAACTACAGCAAAAATTTCTACATCACTTGGGATGAACTCTTTAATATGCGTAACATTGTTATAGATCGCATCTAAATCCACTTCCACCCAAGTGTCACGGTAAAATGGTGCTTCTTCCATAAATACACTTCCTTATACACGATATGCGAAGCTTATTCTTTTATATGCTTCTTTTTATGAAATCCACCTTCAAACTAAGAAAAGACGTGGTGCACATATATCACCACGTCTAAGAAGTTTACTTCACCTGCTTCGCTGTAACCGATCGAGCAACCATCAATAACTCATTCGGCTCTAAACCTTTAGACACGAGCATATATTCCACTCCATTATGCGACCACGTTACAGAATCTTTCGTCAATGCACCAATCGTGAAGCCAAGGTCAACTGGCTCTCCACTTACACTTACCGCTGATGAAGCCTCTGCAACTTTTGCCTTTTCTTGTATTAAAGTAAAAGATTTCTTACCTCCAGTATATGTGAGTATCGTACGCTTGCCACTGGCTGTCTTCAACTCTTCTTCCTCTTTCAACGTCATGCCTTGCGGCGTGTCACGTGGATACAAAATAGCAAACGGTTTGTCTTCTTTCGCTGTTGTCTGAACATCTACTTGTGCTCTGGACATATTTTGTTTCGTATCAAATGCACCTTTATCAAACTTTGTATCAAACTTTACTTTAGTGAAATCTACTTTTACAAGGACATTTTGATCATTATCCATCAGTTTCACGGAAACTGGTGTTAAATCACTCTTCTTCAATGTAATCTCTTGTTTCGGTAACATATTTTGATGTTGATAGTTTGTTTTTGTTTTGAAAATATAATACTTATCTGTTTTCTCGAAAGTCAGGTTTTTCTTATCCTGCAAAATATCTCTCACAAGTGATTCATATAGGTAAGCCTGGCTACTATTTTGCGGCCAATCACTTTGAAAACGGAAGCTCTTATTAAGCGCAGGCGTTAATACAAATACGCCTTCATCATTCCTTAAAATAATTTGACTCTGATCCTTTTTCGCATTCTTTAAATTCACACGATAATACGAAGGTTCTTTATGCCAAATTTCTACACTGTACTCCTGCGGCTCATTTCCTGTTTTAATAGATAATTTCGCTTCAGCTTGATAACTCTTCATACCTTTAACTTTTGCCTCTAAATCTCTCACAACATCTTCCTGTTTCTTTTCCATACAGCCCGCCAACACAAAAACGGTCAATAAACCGATGAGAACTAAAAACAGACGCCTTTTCATCACTTCAGCCCCTTTGCCCCTATAAATGAATGGAAGATATGCCTTCCTTATCGCTACCTCAAATATATGAGACAAAGATATAAAATATGCAGACTAGCGTGACGAGCTTTCTAAAACAACTTGGCTAATAGCAAATTCTTTACTATGGCTAATTGATAGATGAACAATATGCTCTGTATTTGCAATAAGAATCGGCTTACCTCTATCATCATTCCTTACTTCTATATCTAAGAAACTAACTTCTTTCCCAATTCCAGTCCCTACCGCCTTAGAATACGCTTCTTTTGCTGCAAATCTTCCTGCCACAAATTCTGTAAGACGACTTCCTTTCAGCTCCTTGGCAACATTACGTTCACTTTCAGTTAAAATACGTTCCATAAATTTAAGCTTTCCATCTAGCATTTTTTCAATTCGATTCAATTCAATAATATCGATTCCAATCCCTACAATCATTTCAAAATCCCCTTCTTCTATTTAGCTTTCTGCATTCATATTGTAAGAATAACAGAGAATCTTTCTGATGCAAAAGGAGTGATACTAACAACATGCTAATACCATCTACTCGTACGCTATTACAACCAGTCATCCTCTCTTTACTTCTTATACAATTAGTCATGATTATATTGAGCGATTTTTCCCTCTTTCACATGGCAGCCTACAATGAATATATCGCTAAAGGAGAATGGTGGCGTGTCATAACTTCCCTATTTGTACACGTAGACTTACAACATTTTCTTTCCAATAGCATTTGTTTATTTGTTCTTGGTTCTTCTATCGAAAAACAACTAGGACATTTTTCTTTCATCATTATTTTTTTCCTTTCTGGCATTATCGGAAATATTTCTTCTTATATTATTATGCCTCTTGACTATATTCATGCCGGAGCATCTGGTGGCATTTTTGGATTACTAGGTGCACAATTATTTTTATTGTATAGTCGATATCGTTCTTCAAACCCAAAAGAAATTGCTATTTTTTCAATCATGATACTTCTATTACTTTTATTTACTTTCTTTAATCCTTCCGCTAATCCTATAAGCCATTTAACAGGCTTAATAATCGGCGGCGTTTTAGCTCCCCTTTTAACAAAAAAATCCGATGGTGCAGAGCTCATTTAATATAGAAGCTCGCACCATCGACAATTTCCACATCTATTTGTTGACTTAAATCTCTCATGAGTTGAAATAAAGACTCATCCTTCTTCTTCGCCTCAATCATACAATCAATTTGCCCAACACTTCCCTTTATCCTTCTTAAAAAAGATAAGAATGTATCAACATCAATAAAATCCGCGTGTGCCCTCGGGTCTTTCTCATCTCTAGGACTAGAGATATGCATTTTAACTGGTAACAAAGATGTTTCCCACGTATGAACAACACGTGCCCAATCTTCATGCCAATCTTCCTGGTCATTATTCATCATATGATGATGCAAATCAAACACGACTGGAATATCTAATTTCTCTCCTAAATACAATGTTTCTTCTAAAGAAAAAGTCGTATCATCATTTTCTAATATAATCATCTCTTGAATACCTCTTGGAACGTTAGACCAATTTTCTATAAAGCGCTCTAATGCGAGCTCTTTATCTTTATATCCTCCGCCAACATGCAATACACATCGTTGCTTATGTTCAATTCCCATACCCTTTAATAATTTTTTGTGCATCTGCAATGTCTTTACAGATTGCTTGAAAATACTCTCCTCAGGTGAATTTAGTACAACAAAGTGATCCGGATGGAAATCAATTCGCATATTCATACGAATAGCGTACTCACCTAGCACTTTTAAATTTTCTTTTAAGGGGCGAATATAGTTCCACTCTAATAACTCCTCGTGATTCGCTAAAGGAATAAGCTTGGAACTAAGCCGAAAGAAAGATATATCATGCCCTTTATTATGCTTTAATAACCGTAAACAATTTTCCAAATTCGAATTAGCAATTCTTTCGAGCTTACGAATCGCAGCCTCTCGATCATCAATCCGCTGAAACTGTGCATATGTCATCGTTTGAGATGGAGATGCATTCTTCAAATGTACACTCATCGCGACATACCCGAGTCTTACAAGCATATGGCACCCCTTTTCTATACGAGTTATTATGTAGTATGCACAATTACAGAAATAAAAAAAGAGAATGCCAGCAAAGGGCATTCTCTTTTTTATTAAGCTTGTGGACGGCTATGATGTTTTCTTTCGCCGCGTCCATTTGAAGAAGATCCAGGGCGACCTTGACCTTCACCTCTACGACCACGGTTACCATCACGGCTACCACCATCACGATTGCGATCACGGTTACGACCATCGCCACTGCGTCCATCACGGTTACGGTCACGGTCACGGTTACGACCATCGCCACTACGTCCATCACGACTACGATTACGGTTACCATCACGGTATCCGCCTCCGTTACCACCGCGTTTTTTAGAACCGCCACCTCTTGAAACAACTGGTGGTTCTGATGTTAAAGCGATTGGTGTTGTATCTGGCTCTTTTGTCATCATTTTTAAAGCAGCAGCTACTACTGTTACAGAGTCATTCTCTTCTAACATTTCTTCTGCAATACGCTTGTAGTATGATAAGTTATCATTTTCAATTGTGCTTTGAAGTTTTTCAGCGATTAAACGTTGTTGACCTTCTAGTGCCTCGTCAAGTGTCGGTGCTTCCATACGGTCAACCTTACGTTTTGTTGTACGCTCGATATTTTTTAATTGTCCTGATTCACGTGGTGTTACAAATAACATTGCAATACCTTTTTTACCTGCACGGCCAGTACGACCGATACGGTGAACGTATGATTCTGGATCTTGTGGGATATCGAAGTTGTATACGTGTGTTACGCCTGAAATATCAAGACCACGCGCAGCAACGTCCGTTGCAACAAGAACTTCAATAGCACCTTCTTTAAATTTACGTAATACAGACATACGTTTCGCTTGTGTTAAATCACCATGAATACCTTCTGCTGCATAACCACGTAAGTTTAATGCTTCTGATAATTCATCAACACGACGCTTTGTACGACCGAATACGATTGCAAGCTCTGGAGATTGAATATCTAGTAAGCGTGTTAACACGTCAAACTTTTTCTTTTCTTGCACTTCTAAATAGAACTGCTGAATGTTTGGCATTGTTACTTCTTTTGCTTTTACTTTAATGTGTTGAGGCTCAGTCATGAAGCGCTCAGCAATACGACGGATTGGATCTGGCATTGTCGCTGAGAATAATAATGTTTGATGTGTTTCTGGCACATCTGTTAAAATCGCTTCAATATCTTCAATGAAGCCCATGTTTAACATTTCATCCGCTTCATCAAGAACAACAGTCTCAACGTTTTGTAAACGAAGTGTTTTACGGTTAATATGATCTAAAATACGACCCGGCGTACCAACAATAATGTGTGGGTGTTTTTTTAGAGCACGAATTTGGCGGTTAATATCTTGACCACCGTAAATTGGTAAAATACGAACACGTTTATGTTTACCAATTTTGTATAGCTCTTCTCCAACTTGGATTGCTAATTCACGCGTTGGCGCGATAACAATACCTTGAACTGCTTCTTTACGAGTATCTACTTTATCTAATAGCGGTAATCCAAATGCTGCTGTTTTCCCTGTACCTGTTTGCGCTTGCCCAATAATATCTTTACCTTGCAATGCATGTGGGATTGTTTCAGCTTGAATCGGCGTAGCCTCTTCAAAGCCCATACTTTCAACAGATTGCAATAAAGATTCACTTAATCCTAATTCTCGAAATGTTGTCAATGTTACTTCTCCTTTTCTATCCTATACTTATCATTTAAAAAAAGGCATTTTCCGAATTGGCGGAAAAGCCCTTTTCCTGAATGCTCACGTATATAAACGGGCGTATTTCTACACGAAAATACTTCTAAACGTTATTACACTTTATCAATTATAAGTTTTGTATGTGCAAAAAGCAAACCCAACTGTTACCTTATTTTCATATTCAGAGCTTTTTTCTTCACTTTTATTTTTTTATATTTACTGTAAGCGCTTATTATAAGTTTCCTCTATTTTCGTAGCTATCATCCCTGTTTATATACACCAATTATTTCAACATCGTAATTACTTCTTCTAATTTCATGCCGCGAGATGCCTTTATTAATACAACATCTTTCACATCAACTACTGCTTGTAACTCTTTTACTAGCTCTTCTTTATTATCATACGCCTTTACACGTTCATTAGGGAAGTTAATTTTCGCTCCTTCAGCAATTTGAGCCCCTAATCTACCATATGTGAATACATATGAAATTTTTGCTGGGTCGATTAATTTACCTACCTCATAATGGAATTGTACTTCTTGATCACCAAGTTCTAGCATATCACCAAGTACAACAATTTTTTTAGCAAATCCATCTAAACCATTCATTAGGTGGAACGCTGCTTCCATAGCCGTTGGACTTGCATTATAAGCATCATTGATAATTGTTAAACCACTATTTGTTTTTACAATTTCCATACGCATGCCTGTCATTTGAAGTGTTACTAAACCTTTTTTCATTTCTTCCCATGTTACACCAAAATGTTTCGCAATTGCCATTGAAGCAAGTGTATTATACACATTATGTTTCCCTAACACTGGTATATAGAATGAAATATTTTCTTCTCTATTCATTTTAAAATGCGTTCCAGTTGCCTGTAATGTTACAGTAGTTGGATAATAATCATTTGCTCTTGCATCACCAAACGTAACTGTTTCCGCTGCTAAATTCATTTCAGGAACACGATTCGTTAATAATGGCTCATCTCCGTTATATACGAACACTCCACCTTCTTGTAACCCTGTCACAATTTCTAATTTCGCTTCTGCAATCGCCTCACGAGAGCCTAAATCCATTAAATGCGCCTCACCAATATTCGTGATAATAGCCGCATTAGGACGAGCTAGCTTAGATAGGAATTCAATTTCCCCGCGGCTTGACATACCCATTTCTAATACAGCAACTTCTGTATTTTCTTCTAGGTTTAAAATAGTAAGAGGTAAACCAATATGATTATTGAAATTACCTTCTGTTTTTTGAACTTTAAATTTAGTTGCAAGAAGACTCGTTACAATATCCTTCGTAGACGTTTTACCGTTACTACCTGTTACACCAACAACTTTAACATCCAGTTGATCGCGATAGTTTTTCGCTAACATTTGTAACGCTGATAGCGTATCCTCTACAAAAATAACAGGAAGATTCTCAGGCGGATTTGCTACACCTTTCATCCATAATGTAGCAACAGCCCCACTTTCAACAGCTTTATCTACAAAAGCATGTCCATCGAAACGTTCACCTTGAATCGGAACATATAAGTTTCCCTTTTCAATTTTTCTCGTATCAATAGACACTCCTTTTATAGTAATTCCCTCATACTGCTTTGCTAATCCAGTACCATTTATCATCTGTTCTACTTGTTTTAACGTTCGGTTTATCATGAAAACACTCCTTACATAGAGGAAGCACTATTCCTTCGAATAGTGCTTCCTCCTTTTTTGTTAGATTGTATATTTAATTTTTTGTTTTTCTTCGTGACGCTCAATCGCTAAATTAATTAGCTCTTCAATTAATTTTGGATACGGTAATCCAGTATGCTGCCATAATAGAGGGAACATACTAAACGGCGTAAATCCTGGCATTGTGTTCACTTCGTTAATATACACTTCTCCGTCTTTCGTTAAGAAGAAATCAGCTCGTGTTAAGCCAGCACCATCTAATGATTGGAATGCAACAATTGCATCTCGCTTAATTACATCAGACTCTTCTTCTGTCATTTCAGCTGGAATAATTAATGCTGTATCACCATCGATGTATTTCGACTTATAATCATAGAAGTCCTTTTTCGGTACAATTTCACCTACAACTGAACATTTTGGCTCATCATTACCTAGTACACCAACTTCTACTTCACGCCCAACAATATTTTCTTCTACAATAATTTTGCGGTCAAATTGGAATGCCTCTTCAAATGCATTCTCAAGTTCTTCACGATCTTTACACTTATTAATACCAACACTTGAACCAAGGTTTGCTGGTTTTACGAAGCAAGGATATCCTAACTTCTCTTCTACTTTGTCATAAGCTTCTTCGCGATTTTTTTCCCATGCGCTACGAATGAAAGATGCATATTTCGCTTGTTTCAATCCAGCTTCTGCAAAGATATTTTTCATAACAACTTTATCCATACCAGCAGATGATGCTAATACACCGTTACCTACATATGGAATGTTTAGTAATTCTAATAACCCTTGTACTGTTCCATCTTCACCATTCGGTCCATGTAATAATGGGAAAATAACATCAATTGCATCTTCTTGTTTAGAAGTTGCAGTTGGGATAATTTCTGTACTTAATGATACAGGAGAGATTGTATTCTCTTCCCCACTCATTTGTAATGCCTCAACATTTGTTACTTCGCCTTCAATACGCTCTCCACGCATCCATTGGCCTTGTTCTGTAATATAAATTGGATGAATCTCGAATTTATCTTGATTTAATGCTTTAATAGCAGCAAGAGCCGTTTGTAACGAAACTTGATGCTCAGCTGATTTTCCACCGTATAATAAACCTAATTTAATTTTTGTCACTGAAATCACCCTAACCAATTGTTTTCA
This sequence comes from Bacillus sp. LBA3-1-1.1, assembly GCF_040676495.1. Taxonomy (NCBI): domain Bacteria; kingdom Bacillati; phylum Bacillota; class Bacilli; order Caryophanales; family Bacillaceae; genus Bacillus; species Bacillus sp. LBA3-1-1.1. The sequence goes on along the minus strand of NZ_JBEGIB010000020.1, from coordinate 7,195 downwards.
TTTTTCTATTTTAGCACTTTTTATAAAAATAGGTAGTTCCTATTTGAAATAAAATGTAACTTCCACAAATAATTAAATGACACCACTTATTGGTTTTCTACACTTTTCCTCTTTAATTTTCTACACACCTAAACAAAATTAAACTTTACAGTAAGATTTCTATCTAATCTGGTTATGTACCTAAAATATGTAGAAATCCACTTTTTGTGTATGTCATCTATATTACCCTACCATTTGTGGAGAATGAAAAAACACTGATTAAAGTTTCATTTTATTAAGAAGACTGTTTTGTAGGCGTATCCTTTTGCCTCTGCTCAACAAGACGATCTAAAGAAACATATACAAAGCCTGCAACTACACACCCTACACTTAAAATTGTAAATAAGTAGTGACCAAGCAAACGATCCAATAGAAAACCACCAAGGAGTGGACCGAATGCACTTCCTGTAATCCACTGCAAACTCGCCGCCCCCATATAGGTTCCTCTCAAATGTTCAGGGGCCAAATTCGCTACAAACGTCATCTGTACAGGCGACATAATCATCTCACCTAACGTATATATGGCATAAACAAACATTAACGTCATTAAAATAATTGTAGCATTTGTATCATATTCTCCAAACCACTTCGGTAACCATCCTATAAAAAACAAACCAATTCCGAACAAACACGCACCGTATAACATCGTCTTTCCAACAGGTTTATCTGTCGCCCATTTTGAAATTTGAAATTGAAATAAAACAACTAATAGACCATTTAATGCCATTAAATATGGGTATGGATTATTGACTCCAAAAATATCCTTCATTTCGTTATCAAAGTGAAGCGGTAACATGCCTTCTGTTTGAGAAAACCCCATAGAAATAATGATCCCCGCTAACAAATAAATCATTAACGCCTTATCTCTCATTAAAATTTTCCAAACTGCTCCAGATTCCTTCTCTTTATTTTTTTCTGTCATATCCGTAATTTTTGGCATTGTTTCTTTAATAAGTACTAACACTAGTAGCGCATAAAACAACATAGCGGATGAAGCAATAATAAACACGAGGTTCTTTGATAAAACAACTACTGATGCTCCCATTATCGGTCCAATCGCAGCGCCAATATTATGTCCCATTCTCAATAAACCATATGCTTCTGTTCTTTTTTCTGGCGCCGTCACATCTGCAACCATCGCTGATGCCGCTGGGTGAAATAGCGAATTACTTAACCCTAAAAAAATAGATAAAATGGCATATGGAATAAACCCTTCTATAAATAAAAAACCGAGCATTAATAATGCATTACTCGCCATTGAAAATATCATAATTGGCTTTCTTCCATATATATCAGCTATTCTTCCGCCTATAAGCGAGCCAAAGCTTGCAGCAATTGGAGAAAGCGCCATAATAATCCCAACTTGTAATAAAGAATCTACCTTATCTTTTAAATATAGTGCAAAAAAAGGCATTAACATCATCATCGCAATTCCGTTCAATGTCTCACCGATAAATCGAATCCATACGTTTCGATCCATCTCCCTTAACTCACGCCATGTACTTTTCATATTCCCCCCCCTTTAGTTAACCAACAATTATCTTATAATAGATTCAGAAAAATGTAAATTTTCAAATAAAAAAATCCATTCTAACAGAATTAGAATGGATTTTTCCACTTATAAATTTGCTACATCTTCTTCTTTTTTACTATTATTTAAAACACTACGCTTTCTACTATAGGCGAAATAAACTACTACACCGATAACCATCCAAGCACCAAAGCTAATCCAAGCTGTTGCTGATAATTGAAGCATTAAATATAAGCAAAAGATAACTGTTAATGCTGGTAAAAATGGTACGAGCGGCGCCTTAAACGCCCTTGGTAAATCAGGATGAGTTCTTCTCATTACAATAACTGCAACAGCTACAAGTGCAAATGCTGACAAAGTCCCCATATTTACAAGATGTGCTAAAACATTTAAATCTATTAATCCTGAAATAAGTGCTGCAATAATACCTGTTGTCCATGTATTTAAAAATGGTGTTTTAAATTTCGGATGAACTTTAGCAAGACGCTTCGGTAACAATCCATCTCTGCTCATTGCATATGAAACACGAACTTGCCCATACATCATAACTAGCATTACAGTTGTAATTCCTGTAATTGCTCCTACTGATATCACTCCCGCCAAACTATCTTGTCCAATAAATTGAAGTGCGAAAGCAACTGGATCTGATATATTCAACTGACCGTATGGAACAATCCCTGTCAAAATAAGTGAAACAACAATGTAAAGAACCGTACAAACTAGTAACGATGCAATAATTCCAATCGGCAAATCGCGTTGTGGGCGCTTCACTTCTTCTGCGGCTGTTGATACAGCATCAAATCCAATGAATGCGAAGAAAACTGTAGCTGCTCCAGCCATTACACCATCTAACCCAAATGGCATAAAAGGTGTCCAATTTTCAGGTTTTACATAATTAAATCCAGCGAAGATAAAAATGAGAACAACTGCTAGTTTAATAAATACCATTATATTATTTACACGTGCACTTTCACGAACACCTCTAGATAAAAGAACCGTCATAACTAGAATAATTAGAACTGCAGGTAAATCAATTATTCCACCCTTTCCAGTACCAGGGGCCGAGGAGAGAATGGTCGGAATATGAATCCCAAATCCCTTTAATAACGATTGAAAATACGCTGACCATCCATTGGCTACAGCAGAAGTAGCTAATAAATACTCGAGCATTAAATCCCATCCAATTAAGAATGCAAATACTTCTCCCATCGTCGCATACGTGTACGTGTAAACACTCCCTGAAACAGGAACTGAAGAAGCAAATTCAGCGTAACAAAATGCAGCAAAGGCACAAGCTAATGCAGCTATAGCAAATGATAATATAATAGCTGGTCCAGAATGTTTCGCTGCTACAACGCCAGTAAGAACAAAAATACCAGTTCCAACAATTGCTCCGATTCCAAGCATTGTTAAATCAAGTGCCCCTAACGTTCTCGATAATGTCTTTTGTTTACTTTCTTGCAGTAACGTTGAAATCGGCTTCTTTTGAAAAATTTGCTTCATACTGTGCTCCTCCACACTTTTAGTATTCTGAAAATTTAATTTACTTTCCTCATTTTACCCACGGCATGTTTTTTAGTCAATACTTTTGTCGAAATAAACAGAAAACTATCGAGATACATACTATACTCTTATCATCCTTTCGATAAAAAGATTCAGACAATCATATCTATATATATTTTCATAGCTTTTTTTGGTATTATTATACATGTCGATTCCATAAAAGAGGCATGCTCCCTTAGTGAGCATGCCTCTTTTTACTTATTTCACAGTATATGAACCCTCTTCAATCCAGCTATACATGTACTTTTCATCTTCCGTCTCATGTGCTTGTTTTACAATACGAAGCGGACGGAATGTATCTATCATAACGGCCAGTTCAAGTGTCTCTTTCTTCCCTATACTCGCTTCTGTTTTCCCTGGATGTGGCCCATGCGGGATCCCGCTTGGATGAAGCGTAATAGAACCTTCTTCTACACCTTTTCGGCTCATAAAATTACCTTCCACATAGTACAGTACTTCATCACTATTCACATTACTATGATAATATGGTGCCGGAATAGATTCTGGATGATAATCGTATAAACGCGGTACGAAAGAGCAAATGACGAAATTATGCCCTTCGAATGTTTGATGTACTGGTGGTGGCTGATGAATACGACCTGTAATTGGTTCAAAATCCTCCACATTAAAGACCCACGGATATAAATACCCATCCCATCCAACAACATCTAACGGATGGTGCCCTAACACATGCTTGTGCATATAACCTCTCGACTTTGTCATTACGACAAACTCACCTTTTTCATCATATGTCTCCAATTTCTCCGGTCCACGCATATCTCTTTCACAAAACGGACTATGTTCTAACAATTGCCCATATTCATTGCGATAGCGACTTGGTGTTGTAATTTGGCTATTTGCCTCTACAACAAGAAACTTAGTCTCTCCCTCATCTGGAATAACACGATAAATCGTTCCAATTGGAATTGTTACATAATCACCTTTTCTATAGTGAATCGTTCCAAACATCGTTTCAATTTTTCCTGTTCCATAATGAACAAATAACATTTCATCGCCATCACCATTACGGTAAAAATAATCCATTTTTTCTGTTGGACTCACTACTCCAATTAATAAATCCTCATTCCCAAGCATAAAGTTTCTTCCGCTTACTGCATCACCAGTTTTTTTATTTTCTTTCGTACGGAAATGACGATGAGCAAGAGCAACATCCTCTTCATACTGTAACTGACAAGAATGCGATAATGCCGCATGCCCTACTTCTGTTGGCATATAATGATGATACAAAATAGACTGGGTACCAGAGAAACCTTTTGTCCCCATTACCTGCTCACGATAAAGCGATCCATCTTTTTTACGAAATTGTACATGTCGTTTATGAGGTAGCTCCCCCATGTGACGATAAAACATGCCCATCACCCGCTTTCATGTCTTTTTTGACCGTATTACGTAACGTACCTAAACCAGTAATCGACAGCTCTACAACATCTCCATCTTGTAGCCACTCTTCTGTACCAAGCTCTAAAATACATCCTGTCCCTACTGTCCCAGAACCAATCACATCTCCTGGATATAACGTAACGTCTTCCGAAGCACGTTCAATCATTTCAGCAAATGTATAATAAATATCTTGGAAATTTCCTTTTGATAATATCTTTCCATTTACATGAGCAGTCATCTCTAAATCATAACGATCACCGTTACGATAAACGTCTAATTCCTCTTTCGTAACGAGATACGCTCCTAATGAAGTTGCAAAATCCTTTCCTTTCGCTGGTCCAAGCCCTACTTTCATTTCTGTTGCTTGTAAGTCCCTTGCACTCCAGTCGTTCATAATGCAGTAACCAAAAATATATTCCTCTGCTTGTTCACGAGAAATGTTTCGTCCTTCTTTCCCAATTACGCAAGCAATCTCTAACTCATAATCAAGCTTTTTAGACTTCTTCGGGCCAATAACAAAATCATCTGGTCCAATAACAGCACGGTGGTTCGTAAAATAAAAAACCGGCATATCATACCATTCAGGTACAACATCTAGCCCTCTTCGTCCGCGAGCTGTTTTTACATGCTGCTCAAATGCATAAAAATCTCGAATGCTACTCGGATTAGGAATTGCCGCTGCTAATTGTACTTCCCCTAAAGAATATATACCCTTTTCAGGATTCTTAATATTACGCAATACTTCTGCATACTCATCCGCTTTCTCTAAAAAGGCGAACATAGAAGAAGGTAATTTTCCATCACTCGCAAGATTCATATCGATTACTTTGTCACCTTCAAGCCATCCAGCTCGCATTTCTTTCGAAGGAAGACGAAATGTAACAAATTTCATCATGATTCCTCCCTATGAAAATGAAATTTCCACCAGCAAAAGAATTCTTGCTGGTGGATACAAATTTTATAAATTTCCGCGACGCTCTTGTTCTCTTTCAATTGATTCGAATAAAGCTTTAAAGTTCCCTTCACCAAATCCACGAGAACCTTTACGTTGGATGATTTCAATAAATAAAGTTGGACGATCTACAATTGGTTTCGTAAAGATTTGTAATAAATAACCTTCTTCATCACGGTCTACTAAAATCTTCAATTCTTTTAATCTATCAATTTCTTCATCAATTTTTCCAACACGTGCTGTTAACTCATCGTAATACGTATCTGGCGTATCTAAAAACTCCACGCCATTTGCACGAAGTACTTCAATTGTTTTTACAATATCACTTGTTAATAAAGCAAGATGCTGTACACCTGCTCCGTTATAGAACTCTAGATATTCTTGAATTTGTGATTTTCTTTTTCCATCTGCTGGTTCATTAATCGGAAACTTAATACGGCTTCCATTCGTCATAACTTTTGACATTAATGCCGAATACTCTGTACTAATATCATCATCGTCGAAATGGATCATTTGTTTAAAGCCCATAACATTCTCGTAATAACTAACCCACTCTTCCATTTTCTCAACGTTACCAACTACATGGTCTACAGCAATTAAACCAGACTCTTCAAACGGAATATTAAACTCAACCTTTTGGAATCCTGGCATAAATGTTCCTTTATAATTTTTACGCTCTACAAGCGTGTGAATTGTATCACCATACGTACCAATAACCGCTTTTTTCAATGTACCGTCCTCATCTGTTAACTCCTCAGGTGGAGCAATCGCAACAGCGCCACGCTTCACCGCTTCAGAGTAGGCTTTATCAACGTCATCAACAAGTAAAGCCACATCTTTCACTCCATCACCATGAGTCTTTACAAACTCTGCAATACGGCTATCGCTACTTAAAGCTCCAGACACAACAAAACGCATATTTTTTTGCACAAGAACATAAGATACCTTTTCACGGTTTCCTGTTTCTAATCCAGAATAAGCTACAATTTTGAATCCAAATGCTCTCGCAAGATAATAACTTGATTGTTTTGCATTCCCTACATAAAACTCCAAATGATCTACATCACGTACCGGAAAAAAGTCCTCCATTTGTGCAGCTAGCGTATCCATAGATTTTTGTTTCATAATATCTTCATCCCCCTGTAAATAGATTAAATGGTCCATACTTAAAACCAATCGAAAACGCTTCCAACATCAATTAATAGAAATTAGTTAGCAAGCTAACAAATTCTGACTTTTAAAATTTTCTATCTTTTCTGTCAAATTCCTCTTTTTTTCTTACATATAAAATTCGACTTTTTTCTCCTTAAAATAAAGTGAAACTTTAATTAACGGGGGTTTTCATCGCCACTGGATTATTAGCCCACACCAATCGGGCTTTTACGTGATAAAGGGAGACCATTAATACTTAGAGGGATATATAGAAGAAAAACAAAAAAGACCCCAACATATTAACTACTTACTAATATGCTAGAGTCTTTATTTGTTTTGAATGATTGTATTTATATGTCTCATACTAATATATTTGCAAGGAATAGAATAAATGATGTTAATACTACCGCTCCACCTAATGATCCTAATAAATCTGTTTTTGTTACTTGTAACACTTGTTCACTGTTCATATTCCTCATTCTCCTTTCATTTTGTATGATTTAAAACTTCTATTATACTAATACACTTGATAAAAATACGATTAATGCTGTTAATAC
>NZ_JBEGIB010000019.1:0-24977 GCF_040676495.1 Bacillus sp. LBA3-1-1.1 | reverse complement strand
GTGCGTTCGCTTGTTTTACTGCTTGTACACCTGTTTCAGTTGCAAATTCTGTACCATAGTTAGCATTTGCACTTTGAGCGCCAGAAGCTTGCACTTTCTTAGCTTCTGATTGTGCGTTCGCTTGTTTTACTGCTTGTACACCTGTTTCAGTTGCAAATTCTGTACCGTAGTTAGCATTTGCGCTTGGAATGTTAGCACCAGAAGTTGCCTTGTTATAACCTTGTTGTTTTTTACTCATCTATTTCACCCCCATAATTAATACTGTAACCAATTCAATTAGAAGCTATCCGTAATTTTCTTTTTACAAATTTCCGCATAAATTTGAGAAGTAACCCTTTCATTTTTTTGAAACTCCTCAAGGTTTATTTGATTTACCTTTTTTCTAAAAACATCAAATATTTCCACTGAATCTTCTCCTTGACTTTTCATAGTTGACCTTATTAAAACTTAATACCATCTAGCATAAAGTCGAATTCCTCCACAAGAATGTTATCCGCTTGCCATAATGCATGGATAAAAGCTTGGAATCCATCTGTTTTTCTTTTAAATTCATCCTTTTTTAGATACTCTTTGTTGCCGTCTTTTTTGATGTGGACGTATACGTTGTTGGTGTACCAACGCATTAATGGATTATCTCCAAAAATAATGCGATTGTTTGCAAATAACGTTTCAACTCGTGGAGCTAAAAGTGAATGAATTGCTTTTGGATTACGAATATATAACAATATGAAACCTTCAGCTTCAAGCGCTGTTTTAACTAGATCAAGACGGAATGTATCGGCTACTATTGTGTTAAATCCGTATATCTCACGCATTTTTACAAACCAATCTACAATATGTGAGATATTAATAACTGGTTCGTCCACAATTGTTAGCAAGCCATTTTCAGCCCATTCATAAATAGGTGCTTTTAATTTCACCTTATCTAAAAACCCTTTACGTACAAATGAATGACTTTTCCAAATATAATCCTCACCATGTTTAAACAGTAAGCCGACCGATGCGAAGTCTTTGATGCTGGCGAAGTCGAGGCCGCCCACAGCTGTTTTATGTCTTAGATCTGGAACTTCTCTAAGTGTTTCTCTATCTTCTTTAAAACCAGTACGCATGATTTCTTCCCACGGAGCAACAGACTTTGTTAAATCTGTTTCAGGGTAGTTCATACGTTTCGTTATAAATTCTTCGCGATTAGATGGGTTATTTGCTAATTGTTTATACTGTGTAAGTACCTTTTTAAATAACCCTTTAGCATAAGGGCTTCTCGGTTCACTAAACATTGGATTAGCTTTTTCCCACACATCAAGGTTATCAATTTCTTCTGGATTATCAATCTTACAGATAAAAGGAAACAATGGATCTTCTAAATCTTTACCTTTTAGAATATTCATAGCTCGTTCTTTCGTCTTGTCTAAGAATCCATCACGAACAAATCCATCTGTTCCAATAAAAAATTCTCTAGCATTTGGCACTTTTCCAAGTCCACTAGAGAATACGTTAACTACATCAAAATTTTCATATCGATGTATTTCATCATAAATAACACAACCATCACGAAGTCCATCTTTAGAACTTGCATTAGATGTGTGATATTGCATAACGCTTTTTGTATCGTTACCAAGAATTTCAACCTTAGTACGGTAAAACATGTCTTCTAATACTTCTTTACCTTCAATTACATCATACACTTCACGAAAAGAAACCTTTGCTTGCTTCTCATTGTTGGCCACAATTGAAACATTGTATCGATCTATTCCGTGTAATGGACTAATAAAGAAATGGCATAGCGATGAAATCAAACCATTTTTACCGCCACCACGAGCCATCATAATTAAAAATTGCTCGTAAAAAACAGAATCATCTTCTTTATAAAAAAGAAAAACAAATGCTGTTAAGAATTTTTGAAATGGTTGCAATTTGAAGTACCATTTCTCAGTGAATTTTATATAATTTTCATGCATTTCATTATGAAAATATAAATCATCACGTATTAAAATGTATTTCTCCAGGTACTCCATTAGCATTATGCGCTCTTTGTTTAGCTTAATTTTCCCTGTCTGATACATTTCAATATATTCATAGACGTATTGATTTTGAATCATGTTAAATCTTTAACTGAGCGCGTAGTTTTTTGAGGTACATTACTTACTTCAGCAGATGCTTCCAAACCAAGCGCGCCTAAAATCTTTATCATTCGATCATTGGTTTTATGTAAATCATTAATAGAAGGATTGGATTTCGGGCCATGCATACCAGATACTTTAATTCCCGTTTCTTCAATATCATCAACAAGAATACACTTTAAATCCCATAATGATAAATAGTCTTGGATTAGGTCTGCATAATGATTACCCACAATCTTTTTTTCTTTTAATTGATTGGTTAAATCTTTTTCAATTCGTTTTCGCATTGTTTCACGTTTGACTTTAGCCACTGTACCCCCTCCTCTCTGATTTACATTACTTCCCAATTTAATATAACGCGTGAAAATGCTCGTAAATTTGGAAAATCGACCCCCTCCTCCGGTGCCCCTTAGAGCATTTTTTGATGAAATATTTTAAGGGGGGGTGTTATTACTGAATCATTTTTACCACTTTTCATCGTGTTCCCATTTGTTCTGTTTCTTTTTGAATATTCTACCGTGTTCTTTATTATGGCAATCCACACATACTGTTTCGAGATTGTCGATTTCTAATGCAAGTTCTGGATGATGTTCAAGTTCTTTTTTATGATGGACAACTAACTGTATCTTCTTACGCTTTGCACTCTCACTGTACTCATTGGTATCCGTTTGTACTCGACCGTTTCGTTTACATTCCTGGCATTCGTAGTTGTCACGCTTCTTTACTTGTTCACGTGTACTCTTCCAATCACTACTGTCATAGAACTTACGCTTCTGTTGTTTGGTTTTATATTCTTTCATCTGTCTTTACCCAGCGTGTTTGATTCCCTCTATCTCTTTCCAATAAATCTTTTATTGGTGTTTGCGTGAGATATTCTACAGAGTAAAACATTGGCTTCTGTTCATACAGCTTATAATACTTAAATCGATTAACATCAATCCCAACCTTCTTGTACGCCTTCTCATTAGGCTTAAGGTATTTGATGTATGCTTTCTTATCAATGGGTATAAGACCAAGTGCAGCAATCCTATCGTTTAAAACGCTATCCAATTACCTTCACTCCTTAACCAAAATAAAAAGCACCCGAATGGATGCTTAGATTAAACTTATTCATTATTACTTTCTCTACTTTCATCATCATCTGATTTTGGGTCTAACATGCTTCCTATATCAGGCGGCAAAGTTAACTCTATGCCAGCTACTGGCTGATTATCCTCATTAAAATAATACTTCTTCACCTTATTCAATTCTTCATTTTTCTTATTTTCACTCATATTACCCCGCCTTTTATGTATGATATTAAATACTTTACTTAATATGTACATTGAGAAGGATAATATACTATTCTTTCAATCCTCACACTACCCATGCAATTTTTGCATAATGAAAGAGCAACCGTGCACCAGTTGCCCTTTCGTCAAAATCTTTTGTTATTACTATATAAATACGGTATTTATTCTTGTTCCAATCACTTAATACCGTTACATTCATTCGCTCCCACAATATTAAGTAACTGGAAGAAGAGCAAAAGCCCTTCCCCGTTTACACAACGTAAATTGCAATTGAATGTGGAATCAAGAAACAACTGGTCATCCAATCCGCAACCATCGCCACCGGTCATGACGATCCATTTTCATTTATCAGGAATTTTGTGAGAAATGTTTTTCGCCACTACTCACAATACAAATATAACACGCTAATTCCAAAATAACCGGTACATATACTGCCAAAAAGCGGTCATGACTCTGCCACTTATTTTAATTCGCTAATAACCTTTATTTTCCTAGACTACCTCACTGCAACAGCCATAAAGAATAGATTGAATTTTTATTTAGTTATTATGCTTGATCTGATTGTAGAACATGTAATGGCGGTGGAATAATCCAACCTTTTTTCTTATTCAGACGAAGTAATATAGCTCCAGCTTGTGCTTTTTTCATATGAAATTGACCAAACATCATTCCAACATCTTCTCGAAGAGATTGTCCCATAGCTTGACTACATGCTACTAACCCAGCAGCAAGATCCATAGAAACTTTAGCTGCAATTTCTGCATCATTAATACGAGCACCAGGAGGAATCGTTTCAATAGATGCAACTGGTCTTTCTGGAGGTGCTGGTGGTAATGCAACACCATTCAATTTCAAGATATTTTTTAATTCTTCAACTTCTGATTGGATATCATTCTCTACAAGGTTCTCTAAAAATTTCTTTAAATCCTCGTCTCCTGTATGGTTAATAAGAACTTGATATCCAGCAATCGCGCCTTGTGCCGCTGCAAGATAACTCCAAATCCCAAAGACTTCTCCGTAGTGCATTGGTTCATTTTGTGGATTTCCACTTAAAATACCCATAAAAATATTCCTCCTTAAAGAAATTAGACTTTTAGCAACAATACTTACTATAGAAAAAATTTTCCCAATCATGTTCTTGATTAAAGAAAATAAGTTCTTATAACTCATAAGGAACACCTTACCCAAATATAGTAATTACCTCTCATAGAATGTACCGTTACCAAAAATTTATTCTTATAAAGAATAAATACATTTCAATTAACTTAATCCATTATTATAAGTACTTTTAATAATAAAAATTAAAGATGTTTATCGGAATTTCAATTCAAATGGTTTTATATATTTTCAACTGAATATTGTCTAAAGGAACTGGAAACATTACTAAATACGAAAGGAGGGAAAACCATGAAGAAAAAACTTTCATCTATTTTAGGTGCCCTATTACTAACTATTATGGTTTTTGGTACAAACGTCCATGCTGAATACGATGGATATAATACGAATAGAGTTAACAATAATAATATTACAACTCGAGTTAATGACAATAACATGAATAGAGTTAATAATGATGTGAGAACTCGAAATGTAAATACGACAAATGATTTAAATGATAATCGTGATAAAAATAATAATTGGGCTTGGCTTGGTTTATTGGGACTAGTAGGATTATTTGGTCTTAGAAAAAAAGACAAAGAACCAGAAAGACGTTAATGTAGAACATTGCATTTAATTTTAAAAGATATTTATTTATTAAAAAAATGCAAAATGAATAAATTATGAATCGCCTTTAATAAGGCGATTTTTTATTTTTTTAAAATCAATAACAATCGTATAAAAACGGATACTATTAATCGGAAACAATGAATTTCTTAACTTGATGGTAATGGAGCGTTACGTTCATTTGATGAACTACGCTTCTTTTTTATGCCGTTTCTTCACTTACCCATATCTTATATTGTGTGTAACTGAGCCCTTTGCTGAATCCCTTGCTATCAGTGATTTCATTTAACTTTCTCTTTTGAGTTACACAGTACGAAATTTATGAGTAACTGTATAGGGATACCACCAGCATTTTGCAAGACAACCTACACTATGCGGAAAAATACAATAAGCTGCCCATGTGGACAGCTTATTTACATAATTCTCGTTAGCGGAAGTTATGTTATTAATCCCAAATATTAGGGCGTTCAATTTTCATTGTTCTTAAATAATCTAAGAGTTGTCCCGTATGAACTGCTTCATGATATGCTATACGCATTAACATATCCCCTAAAGAACGAATATACCCTACATTTGAACGATCAATTTTAATTGTATTTAGATCTTCATTAGAAAAAGAACGAACAGTATCTAAAAATTGTTTGTGATATATCTCAGCAAAATCCAGTTCATCTTCGACAGATAAAAAAGGTCTGTTTTCAAATGGAGAATTATACTCTTTCAGACTTCCCCTATTTTCAATAGCCAGATGATAATAATGCTCTGATTCTAGTACATGTCGAATCATTTCTAAACAAGTCATAGCTTTTTCATCTGGTTTCCAATCTAATTTATCCTTAGGGATTGTTTCCCATATTTTTATACTCCGCCTTCTAACTTCTGTTAAGTTTAATAATAATAAATCAATTGTATTCATTTATATTTCTCCTCTCACTTAACCTCATAAATAAATTTACCAAATTTTCTAACAAATAGCAAACACTCGTTCTTATCCATGAATATAGTATTCATGCAAAGTTAACATAACGTCCTATTATCAGTAGCAATGAAAAGGGGAAACCGTACTCTCACCAAGGAAACTTCTTTTTTTGTTCTATGGATCTATGCATTTTTTTATACATTCCTATCTTGGCGCGGTTTTAGGGTTCTTGTTTGTTATTGGATTAGCCGAAAAACTGTATAAAATTTCGCATGCTCGTAGCGTAGTTTTTTTCAAAAATGCTGCGATACCCCTGATTTAAAAAGAAATAAGCAATGATTAGATTTTAAACCTAGTCATTGCTTTATCCATTTCATCTTGGTTTACACCTATATAACGTAACGTGACCTTCTCTGACGAGTGATTGAATATCTCCATTAGTAATGCTATGTTTTTCGTTTGCATGTACATGTGATAACCATATGTCTTTCTTAATGTATGTGTGCCTATTTCATCTAATCCAAACTCTGCTGCCGCTCCGCTTAATATCTTATATGCCATGCTACGACCAATAGGACGATTCTTACCCTGCCTACTTTGTAATAGATACTCACCGTCTACTCTTTCTTCAATAAACCATTTAAGTTCTCTTTTCAATGCTGCAGTAATTTGTATTCGTTTCTGTTTCCCTGTTTTCTTTTCCCTCATAGATATATGACTTCCTTTGACATCACCTATCTTCAATTTCAAAATATCAGAGATTCTAAGACCTGTATTAATTCCCATAATGAAGAGAATGTAATTACGCAAGCTCTTTTCCTTAAAATACTCTTTTAACTGCTGTATTTCTTCTGGATCACGTATCGGTTGAACAAAATTCATTATTCATTACCTCCAGTCTCTTCTATCTCATAAACTTCTAATCCAAGTGCAAAAGCAAGTTTATAAAACGCTTTAGACTTCCAACGTCGATAAGTACGCTCTGACATTCCAATTTCGTTGTAAACCATATAATCACACATATCCTCTTCTTCTAAATAACGTTTACAAATAATATCCCTTTGGATACTTCCTGCACGTCCTTTTCCTAATCGATTTAGAAACTGATCAATACGTAATGACATCCCTTCAAGCCATTCTTCTCGTTTACTTTGTTGAATATTTGCTATAGCAACATCTTCTAACGGTTTTCCAACTGCATGTGTAGGACCGTGCTCACGCATTTCATAAGAAAGAGTGACTTTCATTTCTTTACGCATCATCCCAAATTGCCTATGTATACGTACGCTTTCCAACACACCTTCTAATTCCTCCTGTGTTGCTACTCTATCGATTTTTGGTAAGAAAGATAATTGTTTAGTCATGTAAGACCACTCCTTTTTATTTTTAAATTACTTTTGTCTTAATGCTCCACGTCTACGTTCATAACGCGGTCCACGAATTCCCATTAAATCTTCAATATCACGAGTACTTAATTTCTCTTTTCGCTTTTTCTTGTTTTTCTTTTTTACTTGATTAGATTGCTTTTTCCATTCATGTAATTGATCTCTTAGCACCTTCATTTCCCTATCTCCCTTTTCAAAATAAAAAGGACACCTATTCCTAAAACAGCTGTAATTACTGCTTTAATGAATTGGTGTCCTCTAGTTTTCTAGCCGGACTATATTCAGTTTCTTTTCACTTTAAAATACCAGCTTGTACAAAAATGTTTCTCCAAGTATTTTTAACTCTATATTTTTCAAAGGATTTCGCACGTCGAGCAATAGCTTTTCTGGTTTTCTTTTTCTTTAATTTAGACATTTCTCTTAACCTCACTTTCTATTCAAAGGATTATTTTGTTTAAATTTATACAACATCTATTAAAAACATAAGAATTATACTTTTTTACTAGTATACAAGCCGTATCTTTTAAAAGAAGCACAACATAGAATACAATACAGGACAAGGCTTTCAAAAAACTTGTCTGAGTTAATTCTTAAAAAGGGGTGAACATAAATGCCTATCGTTAAACCTTTTATAGCTGGAAGACGATTTGTAAGTACAGCAGCAACAGGAACTGTCGCTGGAGCGGATTTAACTTTTGCTAATACAGACTTTACTGATGACACTGGCGCTGTAACAACATTTCCTGCTTCTTATGCTTTTTTTACGCTTTATATTAATGGCGTTATTCAGACAGGTGATACTATTACTGGTGTGACTACTACAGCTGCTACTATTGTAGGAGGAGCCGTCCTAGATGGAGGTACTCCTATTGCAATTGAATTTACAATAACGTAGATTTAGTTGTCTTTTTAGAGGTTTCATTAAAAGAAACCTCTAATTTTAAAAACTGACATTAATTTTAGTAGCAACTACATAATACAGTGCATATACTAGTATAGAATGATAGGCATTTATACTCACTCTCGAAAAGAGCACTTATATATAGTGCTCTTTTTTAGCTTCCTCTTTTCTACAAAATGAAATTTTTATTAGATTATTTTCGCATAACATTTTCAACTCTGTTCATACTATAGTTGTAATTCGCAATTACAAAAGCAATATTTGATAAGCACCGTTTTCTTTTCTTAACAGGACAGCTAGCTAATCACGCTAGCTGTTTTATTGTATAAAATAGCGTTTTTGTTTAATCTTCAACCTATCTCTACAAATTATGCAGGACTTACATTCCTGAATGTCGAAAATTGACAGAGTTAGGAGGTGTATTTTAATGAAATTTCAAGAAGAATATGAAATATTGAACTCTATAAACCCTGATAAAATACTAGAAATTGCATTTGACTTTAAAAAGCATAGAATTAAAATCTTCTTTTCTAACAAAGAAGAAAATCGATTTTTGGTTCTTGTGTGTGAAAATAGTAAAATCTCATTTGTTAAAAATTACCCAGTTTTTTTCAAAAATGGTGTTGCTAATATCGGTATGCACTGGGGCCATTACTATACATACGCTATAGGGTTAAGTAACACAACAAACCCAGGATTTACCGAGTTTCAGAAAAAACTTAAAGAGTCGATCCAAAGTGTAGTCAACTCAAATGATGATTTTAAAATCTCTTTCCTTGATAGTCGTGACGGCATACAAAAAATCCAAAATGCCAACAGGAAGTCTGTGCTTCCTAATGAAGCAATTTATTATCATTACACCCGGAGAACACCTATTACTGATAAGCAATTTGAGAAAGTAAAAGATTTGCTTGGTAAAGACATAGCTATACATTTAAAAAACTCAAATGTAACGGCTGTCTTCACATCAGATATCACTAAGCAAAAAACATTCGTTCTTCCTTAGACCAGTGATAAATAGCCGGCAGGTATTATTGACTGACACAAGTTTAACTACATCGGTATAGTACTGGTATAACTGAACTTGTGTCAGCATTTCATTTGATGATTCTAACTAATCTAAATTATCGTTTCATATGCCTTTCTTAAGTCCATTTCCATTCTCCCTTTCTTTCAAATAACGCTTTGGTTATAAAGTACAGATATTTTCTATGCACTCGTGATATGTCTCTTTCGGATGTTTCAAATAAAATTGTTTTTCCGCTTCCGTTTCGTTTTCCGCTATTACTTTAAATGTTTGAGTTTGGCAAGAAAATCGGTTGCAAAAAGCTACTAAGAAATTCTTCATCTAATCACCTGCTTTTCTACAAAATTCAAATTTGGTCTTACTTCACATCAACACAATATCTGTACATCCTCATGTAGAGAACTCTTCTGCTAATACCATTTGATTCAGACTGCTTATATTCCTCATCAGTTAGCCAACGATTGAAAGTCATCATTTCCCCCTCCTAATCTAGTGCCAAAAATTCAGATCTGGTACGATTCGAACAACTTATCCTAATCTTCTGAATACCTTTCCCATGCTCTTCTATCGCTGCATTCCAAGCTTCAGTTTCAGTCTTAGCATCAAAGCAATCCATCTTTTGCCGTTCCTCTTTATCGTAGAAATGTACTTCATAGCTTGGATTCAAAAACTTTTCACTGGTACTTATCGCTCTATAGTTGAAACTACCTATAACATCATCAATTGTTAATTGCTTCATAATCGCATCTCCAGTTATTTTATTTTTTCGGTACTTGTAGTTGATACACGATCAACTTTTCCACCTTGCCAAATAATCGTTTGCTCTCCGAATCCTGTTGCTGGAGGATTCAACAGAGTAACCTCACCATTTTTGACCACATAAATTTTATTATCCGTAACATCGATTTCAATTTTCATAGGCTTCATACGACTGAAATCCCCCTTTTTTTCTTGTTAGCTAACTTTTTGTTGTTGATTACGTTGTAACTCTTGCTTCATTGACTCAAATCGTACCAACCATGCTTCCCAGCGCTTTTTATTTTCTGCTTGCTGTTGTTTTGCCACCTCACAATTGCAACTGTTCGTTTCAATTACACCTGGATAAGTTTCTCTACGAATAATTCCTGTACCCTGACATAATGCACACATTGTTATCCCCTCTTTTTAAAATTGCGTAATCTATAATTATCGCCATGCATTTCTAACATTTCAGCGTTTTCCATCATTCGACTAAAATCACGTTCTCCATACATTCCTGCTAATTCACCAATGTTAAAGTTGGTAGTAAATAAAGTGCTTTTACCTATACGACTATCAACAATCTCATTCGTTTTTGTTTGTTTCCAAGTGACCCCTTCTTTATCTTTCTCCGTAAATTCCGCTCCAAAGTCATCGATAATCAAGACATCAACTTTTGCTAGAAGGGACATAAGCTTGTCCTCTGTCATTTCACTGTTTTTATTCCAAGTAGATTTGATTTTAGTAAATAACTTATTCATTTGAATAAACATTGCACTATGACCCTTTTTCATAAGTTCTTTAGTGGCTGCCACACACAAATGACTTTTTCCTACTCCGTAATCACCCGTTATAATCATGCTCGTTGGTTCTTCCTTATTGAATGAAGCAACAAAGTTCATAATTGTTTCTTTAGCATCAGCTAACTCTTTCTTAGTTGGTACATAATTTTCAAATGTGGCTTTTTTTAGTTTGTCATTTATTAAACTGTTATCAGCAAATGAATCATATAAGTGAATAATTTCATTTTTCTTTTTTATAGCTAGTGTCTCTTTAGCTAATTTTTGATCTTCGTTTTCTACCGATCTACATTGAGGACAAAATTCCTCATTTGTTTCTATATCTATCAACATGCGTTTGCTGCAAACGTCTTTAAATTTTTCTTTCCCTACTAAAAAGACATTCTTACATCTATTAGGAGACAATACGTATCTTTGACTAGTGTTTCTTGAAGTCGTATTTGTCGATGAAGCTACTATCTTTTTGATTGCTTGCATTGTTTTTATCTCCTTTTTTACCTTTGTTTTTAAACTCAATTTCTGACGCATGTACATCTGCTAATGTACGAATGTTTTTATTAACCCACTGTTTTAAAATCCCCTCAGCGTAGTTCCATTTTTTCTGTTGTTTCAATGCACGTTCCATGGATGCTTGTACAAGTTCTTCGCTTGTATCGTTTGCCCATTGGGTAATACTATCAGCTACGAATGGATTTAAAATCCCAAAATTATTTTCATAGAATGAGAAGATATTACTACTACTTACATTCTTTGTAGTATTCTCTGTAGTAATCTCTGTATTTGTCTTTACTTCTAAGTTGGGAGAGTCCTTACTTAGAAGTAAAGAGGGTGATGACTTTGGAGTAATAGGGCTCTTTACTTCTAAGTAACCAGGGACTTCTGTATTTTGATACATACTAGAGATCAGTTTGATTTCATTTGCTACCGGTTCTACAAACATCACATTATTTAAAACTTTCCCTTCAACATGGATAGTTCGAAATTCAACTTTGATAAGAGTCATTTCCGTTAACAAATCACATGCCCTTTTCACCTGTAATTTTGAAAACCCGAATGTTTCTGCTAATTGTTGATAACTCTTTTGCAATTTATCTGATTTGAATTTTTTCTTGTATGTTACTTTTCCACTTTCTTCATCACGGATAACCGTAGGTCTGTACCAATAAACGATTTCACTTAAAATCATAATTGCTACAATATGAGGTTTGCCGTTGCTAAAAGTGATGTAATTAAACCATTCATGATCTACCACATTACCTTTAAAAGTTAATCCACCAATTTCAAATACAGTGTTTGTCATAAACTATTACCTCCTAATACAAATCGCCAGATGTGCTTGTCCGTTTTTAATAATTTTTTGAATCTCATACTGTGGATAACCAACACTAAGATACTGTTCAACCATTCGTTTTAATTCATCTTTGCTTTTTGCTAAGTTCCAGAATTTATTAGGTAATAACACTTGATATTTAATCAAATCCATGTACTATTTCTCTACTTTCCGTGATACACTTATAACAACTTGTTTTTTGAAAAGGACCCACTGCAATGGGTCTTTTTATTTTCCTTTACATCACTCCAAGCCCATTGTTTTATTGGTTCGTAAGTAATATAAAACAGCCATGCACTACATTCGATTAACATTCCGAATATGGCTAACAATGTTGAATCTTCCACTAAATCGCTCCCTTTCTATATAAATTCAGCATATTATTAATCATCAATTTCAACTGTTACATGGTGAATCTGTGTTTTTAGAGAAACCTGTTGTGTAAGTATGATAGTTGATGTTGGTTCACCGTCTTCAATTAACCTCTTAATCTTACGAGCTGCTTCTGCTTTTGATTCACACTCGTAAGCATTTAGACCATATCCCCTGTTGTGAAGTACAAAATATTTAGTTTCCTTCATTTTCTTTTCCTCCTATTGAACTTCCGTCATATTTATTTGTGCATTTATAGCCCTGATTTCTTCGTCCAAAATTGTCGGAACTGAATATTCTTCATTAATGATTTGAATAGCTCTATCTAAATGATGACGTTTAATAGCCTTATAGCTATTCACGCCGAACTCCCTATGTAGTTGACTATAAATATCACTATATAATTTTCTTCTAAGGCTAATATCCCGGTATGCATTAGAATCCTTACCACCTAATAGAAGAACCCCTAACTTTCTTACAGCCTTTGATATTTCATCACATTCGACAGCATATAAAGGAGCATTTTCTCGTAAGTCCTTTACCTCAGATTTAATAACTTGAATCTCCTGAGTATGCCCCTCTAAAGCTTGAAACGTTAGTTTTAAAACACCCATTGGATCTGTAGGTATTTTTTGCTGATTTTGTATGTGTTGTTTCATGCGTTTAAATTCTTCAATAAACTTAATTTTCATTTGAACAGCTTCTTTTGTGTTATAACTCATAACGACTAATGTAAAAGCTTCCTCTGTTAGGTCAACTTTAGGATAATGACGTCCTCTGTTTTCATAAGTTCGCTCGTGAAAATTTACGAGCGAAAATTCACGACCTGCATAACCCATTTGCTTGCGAATATCCTTCAATACGTTGTCATGGGTTTTATCAAATACTTCCGCAATCATCAAGCTATCTGTAACAACTTCTCCGTTGCTTTCAAATACCAGTTCACTATGTATTGGCGTTTCATTCACTACAGTTAATTGATTCATTTGAATTTCCTCCCAACTACAAACTCGGAATAACCTTAGTTTTTTTTCATATTGCGATGTACCAAATGTAATTCGTTACTTACTTTTTTGAAAATTAACCAATTATCAGGATTAAGATTGTATGACTTAATATGACTCTTTTCCTTCTTGGTTGGATTTTTACCGTTCTTCAATTAACTCACCTTCCTTCGAGATGAAACATTACGGCTCATTGCGTACAATCGTTTCTTTGCTTCTATTTCCATAGCCAGTAACAATGTAGGATTGCTCTTTGCTTCGGTACATCGTTTGACAACTTCATGTGCTTTCATTAATTTTGTCGCTGTGAATACTCCGTTCATTTTTTCACCACCTCTCATTTACTTTCGATAAATAACGACTTCATTTTTCGACATTTTACAGGCAAAAAAATAAAGCCCTTATTTATCAATGTATTGGCTGTTCCTTTATCCACATCAGTAAAAAACATTCAGTTTCTACTGCTGGGAAGTACCATTTTCCACCTATTTTGTATTTCGGAAAACGTTCATCGTAGAAGAACTTCTCTTTGATGGTGTTTTCACTCATGCTTGTTTGTTTACACAGCTCTTTCATATCCCACAAAGTTTTTCTTCGCTCAATTTGATTGAGCCGCTTTCTTAACTCTTCTAAAAAACGTTGCTCAATCACTTGGTTATCTATTTGAATGTTAAGCATATTTTCACCTTCTTTCTCACCAAGAAAATTCGACATTTATTCCCCCCAAAAAGTGAGGATTTCTCCCCATCACCCTACTACCTTTAAACGGTAGTTAAAGTCAAAAAAAATCTTCATCATACTTTCCATCATTAATAATAGGTAATCGAATACAATCAGATGGTATTTTGTATACTATAGACGCTTTCTTCAAAACGTGACCTGGAATAGCTGTAATACCTTGTTCGTAATTTCGCAGCGTTTTTCCAGTAACATCGAGTAATTTCGCAGCTTCTTCCTGTCTTAATTCAGCATTAACTCTCGCCGCTTTTAATGTTATCTGAAACATATAATTACCTCCTTTCGTTAATTTCTAAACTCAATATACTACCTTTAAACGGTATAGTCAATACTAAAAAGTATAAAAAATACCTTTTAAAAGTATTTTACCCCTTTACACAACTACCGAAAAACGGTAAAATAATATTAGAAAGCGAGGTGATATCAATGAATAGCCAACAACAAATGAAAGATATTATGGCAAACAACTTAAAAAAGCATGCTAGTAAAAAAAGTGTTTTCCAATCAGATATAGCCAAAGAATTAGAGTTACCAGAAACAACCGTTTCTAATTGGTTTAAGGCTAAAACATATCCAAGGCCCGATAAAATACAAATGTTAGCTGATTATTTCAAGATTAATCGATCTGACTTAACTGAAGATAAACCTTCAAATATATATGAAGCTCCTATTCACCCAGTAAAGGTACCTATTTTAGGAAAGATAGCTTGTGGATTACCTATATGTGCAGAAGAAAACTTTGAAGGATACCGTTATGAAATGCCTGATATGTTACCAAGAGGTGAAGTATATTATCTAGAAGCTAAAGGTAATTCGATGGAACCCACTATACCTAATGGATCATTTGTTTTAATTAGAAAACAAGATGATGTGGAAAATGGAGAAATTGCTGCCGTTCAGGTTAATGGAGATACTGAAGCAACCTTAAAAAGGGTAAAGAAACAAGGTGATGTCATAATACTAATGCCTGATAACACTTCATATGAACCCTTAATTATTACAGAGAGCACTCCTGCACGAATCATTGGTAAAGCAATAAGATTCACAAGAGACCTTTAAATTTCTAGCGCTAGCAATTTAACACCAAAGAGTAGGCGACGGTCTACTCTTTTTAAACAAAAGAAAGGGGCTAACAAATGGCTAGTTTTCAAAAATATAAAAAGAAAGGGTCGAATAAAGATTTTTGGGAATATCGAATACGATATAAAGATTCAATCACTCAAAAGTTTAAAGAGAAATCTAAAAAAGGATTTACCAGTAAAGCAGAAGCCAAAATAGCTGCTGAAGAAATGGAACGACAATTACGCGAAGGAACTAATCCAACTGGCGAATCTATGAAAGAATACCTCATTACATGGTTAAACGAATATAAAAAAGGAACAGTAGCAACTAATACATTTCTCTCACATCAAAACAACATAGAAAAGCACATTGTTCCTTATTTTAAAAACATTCTTTTAAAAGATTTCAAACCAGTATTATATCAAAAGTTTATTAATTCCCTAGTCGATACCGGCTACAGTAGACGTACCATTGAAATTGTTCATGGAACTATGAATAACGCTATGGAAAAAGCAATAATTCTAGAAAAAATCCCTAAAAATCCTTGTATAGGAGTAGAAATAAAAGTAAAAGCAAACGAACCTGAAGTGAAATTTATTGAATCAGATCGAATTGCCGACTTTTTGAGGGAAGCTTATAAATATGATTATATTTATTGGATTTTTTATAAAGCTCTTATTGAAACAGGAATGCGAAAAGGAGAAGCTGCAGCATTACAATGGACTGACATAGATTTAAAAGAAAAAACCATCACTATTAACAAGTCATTGGACTTTAGATTAGCTTCTAAAATTCCTGAAATGATGTTTGGAGATACAAAAAACTATAATTCAAAGCGAACTATCACTATTAGTGAAGGACTAGCTAGCGATTTACGCTTTCACCAGAAGTATCAAAACCAGAATAAAATCGCATTAAATGATTGCTACTACTTTGAATTCAATTTAGTTTTCTGTAGAAACGATGGAAATTATCTACCTAAGTCCAGTCTTTTCAATTCTTTCTCTAGAATTTTAAAGAAAACAAATTTGCCATCATTACCTATCCATTCATTGCGTCATACACATGCTGTATTACAGCTTGAAGCTGGAGCAAGTATGAAGTATTTACAAGAACGTCTTGGACATGGCAGTATGCAAATTACCGCTGATGTATATTCCCACATTAGTAAGAAGCTAGATCAAGAAACAATGGCCAAATTCGAGGAACATATGCGAAATATCTTAGAGTAATTTTTAAGATATTTGTGGGCATTTTGTGGGCATCAATTTTAAGTGCTCAAATTATAATTATTTTGCCCACAATAAAAAAACCCTCAACACGTTATGTGTCAAGGGTTTAAGTCTCTTAGTATAGAGACATATATTGATCGCGTTCCCATTGGTGAACTTGAGTTCTAAAGATATCCCACTCAATCTCTTTTGCTTCAATGAAGTGCTCAAGTAAATGATCACCTAATGCGCCACATACGATTTCATTAGATTGTAAAGTAACTAACGCTTGCGCTAATGTTGCTGGTAAGTCAACGATACCTGCTTCTTCGCGCTCTTCTTTTGTCATTACATAGATGTTACGATCTACTGCAGCTGGCGGAGTTAATTTGTTTTTAATTCCGTCAAGACCTGCTGCCAATAATGTAGCCATTACTAAATATGGGTTTGCAGCTGGGTCAACACTACGTACTTCTACGCGTGTACTAATACCACGAGATGCAGGGATACGTACTAATGGGCTACGGTTTTGTGCAGACCATGCTACGTAACAAGGAGCTTCATATCCAGGTACTAAACGCTTGTAAGAGTTTACAGTTGGGTTTGCTACCGCTGTAAATGCTGGTGCATGTTTTAAAATACCTGCGATGAAGTGACGAGCATCATCACTTAATTGTAAATCACCGTTTTGATCGAAGAATACGTTCTCACCATTTTTGAACAGTGATAAGTTACAGTGCATACCTGAACCGTTCACACCGTATAATGGTTTCGGCATAAATGTTGCGTGTAAACCATGTTTACGAGCAATTGTTTTTACAACAAGTTTGAATGTTTGAATGTCATCACATGAGCGAATTGCATTTGCATATTTAAAGTCAATTTCGTGTTGCCCTGGAGCAACCTCATGGTGAGACGCTTCAATTTCAAATCCCATTTCTTCAAGTTCAAGAACGATATCACGACGACAGTTTTCCCCTAGATCCATCGGCGCAAGGTCGAAGTATCCACCGTTGTCGTTTAATTCTAATGTTGGATTTCCTTTTTCATCAACTTTAAACAGGAAGAATTCTGGCTCTGGTCCAAGATTGAAATCTGAGAATCCTAAAGCTTCCATTTCTTTTAATACACGTTTTAAATTGTTACGTGGATCTCCTTCAAATGGAGTACCATCTGCATTGTAAATATCACAAATCAAACGAGCTACTTTACCTTTTTCAGCTGTCCAAGGGAAAATTACCCAAGTATCTAAATCCGGATATAAATACATATCAGATTCTTCAATACGTACGAAACCTTCAATAGAAGATCCATCAAACATCATTTTGTTATCAAGAGCTTTTGTTAATTGGCTCACTGGAATTTCTACGTTTTTAATTACTCCTAAAAGGTCCGTAAATTGTAAGCGGATATACTTTACATTCTCTTCTTTCGCCAAACGGAAAATATCTTCTCTTGTGTACCTAGCCATTATAAATTCCTCCTTAGTCCCTCTAAACACCTTCAGAATCAGTTATCTTTAGTGAAAAAACCTTGAAATATCACCTTGTCGCAATGAAGTTCGATTAAATCTACCTGTATGTTGTAGTTCGTCTCGAAGTATTTTGCGAAGCTCAGTTTTTGAAATTTCTTTCGTTTCTTCTTTTACTTTCACTGTTTCTGTTTGATTTTCTTTCATTAGTAACACTTGTTTAATACCAGCCATATTCAAGCCTTGGTCTAATAAATCTTTAATCTCTAACAACTTATCTACATCGTTAAATGAAAATAATCTACGATTCCCCTTTGTACGGGTTGGAGAAACAAGATTATGCTCTTCATAATAGCGAATTTGACGTGCAGATAATTGTGTTAAATCCATAACAATACCAATAGGAAACAGCGGGGCAGAACGTCTATCTTCTTTCATTGTTTCAGTTCCTCCTTCGCCTTAACTGCTTCTCATTTTATACCATGTTATGTTTAGTGTCAATAGATGTTAGTTTTTCTTACATGATTTTTTTATAAATTTTTTCATTCTTTTTTCTAATGAAATAAATCATTACTTTCACACGAAAAAAGCTGTCGAAATCGACAGCTTCCCCTTAAGAAATTGTTAATAATTCTTTTTCAATTAATGCATCAATTGCAGAACAAATCGCAATTTTCACATGTGAATAAGTTAACCCACCTTGCACGTAAGCAACATAAGGCGGACGAATTGGACCATCAGCTGACAATTCAATACTTGCACCTTGAATAAACGTTCCCGCAGCCATAATTACATCATCTTCGTAACCCGGCATATAGTTGGCATATGGAGTGAAGTGAGAATTAATCGGAGATGCATATTGAATCGCTTGACAGAAAGCAATCATACGATCTTTATCATCAAATTGAACAGATTGAATTAAATCTGTTCTTGGTGCATTCCAAGCTGGTGATGTATTCATCCCTAACTTTTCTAAAAATGCAGCTGTAAAAATCGCACCTTTTAGCGCTTGTCCCGCTACATGCGGCGCTAAGAAGAAACCTTGATACATTTCTTGCAAACTGTATAAAGATGCCCCTGCTTCCGCACCGATTCCTGGAGATGTTAAACGATATGCACACGCTTCAACATACTGCTCTTTACCAACAATGTAACCACCAGTTTTAACAATTCCACCGCCAGGGTTCTTAATAAGCGAACCTGCCATTAAATCTGCACCAACATGACATGGCTCTTGCTCTTCAATAAACTCACCATAACAGTTATCTACAAATACAACTACATCAGGCTTAATTTCTTTAACAAACGCTATCATCTCTTTAATTTGTGTAACAGTAAATGACGGACGAGTAGCATAACCTTTCGAGCGCTGAATACCAATCATCTTCGTATTACTATGAATTGCGGCTGCAACAGCTTCAAAATCAACAAGCCCCTCTTCAGTAAGCGGAACTGCATTATAACCAATATTATATTCTTTAAATGAACCTACACCTTTTCCGCGTACACCAACGATTTCTTCTAACGTATCATACGGTTTCCCCGTTATGTATAGTAACTCATCTCCTGGACGTAAAATACCAAATAAAGCTGTTGAAATAGCGTGAGTTCCTGAAATGATTTGCGGACGAACAAGACCAGCTTCCGCTCCAAATACATCAGCATACACTTTCTCTAACGTGTCACGGCCAATATCATCATAACCATAACCTGTCGTCGGAATAAAATGCGAATCGCTAATTTTATGTTTACGAAAACTTTCTAATACACGAAACTGATTACTTTCAATTACTTCATCCGCACGTTTATGTACTTCTGTAATCTGGCTCTCTACTTCTTTTACGATTGGAGCAATTTTTTCTCCATTTTTCAAACGATCAAACATTTTTATTTTCTCCTTCTTCCACTAAAAATCTCTTTAATTGTCCATTAAGCGATGAATGAGCAAAAATATACCCTGCACAATCATATACAAATTTATCTTCTAGAAACTCCATCTTTGTTAATAGTGTTTCCGTCTTTAATAGCGTTAACAACTTACCTTCACTCGGAGGAATTTCCACTTGATAACAATCCATTTCTTCCTTCATCTGTTTTTCTATCGCTTCTTTTATATGCAATAAGTCACTTTCTTCAAAAGCACTAGTCATTAAGAAGTCACTTTTCGGAAATGGAATGAAATTTTGATGCAACTTATCTTTTTTATTATAAAGCGTAATAATAGGAATATGATTAATTTCAAGGTCTGACAATAATTCTTTTACCGTTTGTTCATGCCCTACGTAATTAGGGTCTGCCGAATCAACAACATGTAAAATAACATCCGCTTCACCAGCTTCTTCTAACGTAGATCGAAAAGCAGCGATTAGTGACGTAGGTAAATCTTGTATAAAACCAACCGTATCAGTCAAAAGCACGGTATAACCAGAAGGTAACGGCATTTTCCTTGTTGTCGGATCTAGCGTTGCAAACAATAAGTTTTCTTCAAACGTATCAGCTTCCGTTAATCTGTTAAACAACGTAGATTTCCCTGCATTTGTATACCCAATTAACGAAATTTGAAATACTTTATTATCTTTTCTTCTCTCACGATATCTTTTTCGATGCTCCACAACAACCGCAAGTTGTCTCTTTATTTCATCAATACGAGATCGAATATGACGACGATCTGTCTCAAGCTTCGTCTCTCCTGGTCCCCTTGTACCAATTCCACCACCAAGGCGTGATAAAGCAAGACCTTGTCCCATAAGGCGCGGCATTGTATATTGCAACTGAGCTAATTCTACTTGAAGCTTACCTTCTCTCGATTTCGCACGTTGCGCAAAAATATCTAATATTAGTTGCGTTCGGTCAATTACTCTTGCATCTAACACTGAAGATAGATTCCGAATTTGACTCGGTGTTAACTCGTTATTAAATATAATAACAGCTGGTTCTAATTCTTCAGTTAAAGCTGCAAGCTCTTCTAATTTACCTTTCCCTATATAAGTCGCCGGATGGAACTTCGGACGTTTTTGCGTCGTTGATACTAACACTTCCGCTCGAGCAGTCTTCGCTAGCGATGCAAGTTCTTTCATGGAATGCATAAATTTTTCATCATCATCTTGCGACAATTGACAGCCAACTAATATGACTTTTTCTTTTTCTTCCATCAAATATGTTCACTCATCCTTTTCGAAATTTAAACCTTCTAATATAATAGCAGAGGAAGCATATTTCATCTAGTTAGCGGGGGAGAAAATTCATGGCATGGGAGATTTTTAGCATCATAGGCACAATCGCCTTCGCACTAAGCGGAGCCATTGTTGCAATGGAAGAAGATTATGATATTTTCGGGGTATATATTTTAGGAATGGCAACCGCATTTGGGGGAGGTGCCCTTCGTAATTTATTGATTGGTTATCCAATCGTCGCATTTTGGCAACAAGACATGTTATTCCAAATCGCACTTTTATCAATGACGATTATTTTTCTTTTTCCAAATAAATTAATTAGACATTGGAAAAAGTGGGAAAACATCACAGACGCCATTGGCTTATCAGCATTCGCCGTACAAGGAGCACTATATGCTCAAAAACTAGATTTGCCAATTAGCGCTACAATCGTAGCTGCAGTTTTAACCGGCATCGGCGGTGGTATTATTCGTGATCTTTTAGCTCGCAGAAAACCTCTTGTCCTTCGAGCTGAAGTATATGCGTTTTGGACAATTTTAGCAGGTTTCTTAATTGGCGCTAAAATTATCGTTAGCGATTGGGCTCTATACACCTTATTCATTTTAATTGTTTGCTTCCGTATGATTTCTATTCATTACAAATGGCATTTACCGCATAGACGTATCGATACAAATGAACGTTCAGTGCATAAATAGCACTCTAACCTCTTTACATATCGTAAAGAGGTTTTTCTTTTCTAACGAGTTTTTCTTCACATAATGTTTATACTAATTTTTAAAGTGAGGTGAATACAAATGACAAACCACGTTAATAAAGGTGCTCAAAAAAGCTCAGTAGACCAAATTGAACACGATCCTAATTCAGCACACGAAAAAAGCGCTAAAATGGAGCGCTTCCATAAATCTTACCAAGAAAAAGCGAAAAAAGAATAAATACACTTATACACCAAAAACAGACGCACAGTTTACGTGCTGTGCGTCTCCTCTTCAAGCATCAAATCCATACTTGATATCCCAATCAAATCATATTTATCATACGTATCCTCTTGTAACAATCGCATAGCTTGTGTGCGAATTGATTTTTCAACAATATTCCGTACGTATCGCCCATTACTAAACGATGTAATTTGTGACGAATACTTTACCGCGTGTAAATGATCTCTAAATTTCCACTCTGCTTCTTTCGACAACTGATATTCACGCTCTTCATACATTCTCTTCCCAATTTCCAACAACTGATTTACCGAGTAATCCGCAAATTCAATAATAAACGGAAAACGAGATTGTAATCCTGGATTTAATGAAAGAAAATGATTCATCTCTCTTGAATATCCAGCTAAAATTAATACAAAACCGTGTTGCTTATCTTCCATATGCTTCACAAGTGTATCAATAGCTTCCTTCCCAAAATCCTTCTCTCCACCCCTCGCTAATGAATACGCCTCATCAATAAATAAAATCCCTCCCATAGCCTTCTTTATTAAATCCCTTGTCTTTTGTGCTGTATGACCGATGTACTCACCTACAAGATCAGCACGTTCAGCTTCAACTAAATGCCCTTTCGATAATATATTCATCTCAAACAACAATTTCCCTATCATTCTAGCAACGGTTGTCTTCCCAGTACCGGGATTACCCCTAAATAACATGTGAAGCACTTGCTTCTCAGACTTCAACCCCACCTCTTGCCTTTTTTTATTCACAAAAATCCAAGCATAAATTTCTTTTATTATCTTTTTTATATCATCCATCCCAACAAGTTTTCCCATCTCTTCTTCAATTCTCTGCAACATCTCATGTTTAGTAGTGGTTTCACTTGAAATTACGGCTTTATTTTCTGATGCCGGTAACGAAATTTTTTTTCGATGGTTTAATACAATATTAATTTGATTGTTATTTTTCTTGCGCATCGATTGTTCCATACAATCACCTCATTTTATCCACTCACCAAATATTATTATTCCAGTCTCTCTTTCAAATGCCTATTTTCAGAAAAGTTTGCTATAATATAAGAAATAATTAAGGTGGTGGGACTATGGAAACAACGGAATTCCATGATACAATACAAGCCTTTTCTATTTTTTTATTGAATATAGGTCGAAAGCCTTCAACCATTAAACGTTATGTTTATGACATTGAAGATTTCGGACATTGGTTAGAAAAAAACCAAAAGCTCCCTTCCAGTAATATATGGGCAACACTTTGTACAAAAGACTATGAAGATTACTTTTCCGACTTAAAAAAGAATCGACACTACTCAGAAAAAACAATGCACCGTGTATTTATTGTACTAAATAGAATGCATCACTTTCTAAATATTCCTAATCCATTAAAGAATATGGAAATCACTATTCAACCAGACCGTGCATTGCGCGATGAAGATTTCATTTCATCCGATGAAGAAAAAAGATTAAAGCATATAGTCACTTCATTAGAAGGACTTTCAGAAAAACAACGTCCTGTTCGTCCGTTATTAATGGATCGTAATATTTCCATTTTAAGTATATTAATCGACTACGGACTATCCTTACAGGAACTCACAGCACTAACTATGCATCACGTTCATTTCGAAACTAATACACTTTCTATTCCAGCAACCGCAGGAGTAGAAAGATCAATCACATTAACAACCGAAGATAAAAAGCAACTGTACACATATTATAAAAGTATTCCAGAACCAGTTCGCCCTAAATACCATAGTAACGATCCATTGTTTGTTGCATTCGATTTTAACCGCGGAACATTCAGATGGGTATATGAAAACGACGCACCAAAGGCATTAACAGAAATCGCTATCCAAAAAATGATCCGACTTGAAGTAGCAAGAGCGAATTTACGTAAAGGCATTTCTGGACAACACTTCCGAAACACTTTTATTTTACGCCTAATAAAAAAACAAACCCCAGAACCAGAGATCATAAAATTAGTTGGCTTCAAATCAAAAGTCTCACTAAAACGATATTATCAATACGCTGAAAATAAAAAAACGCCATAAAATAAGGCGTTTTTTTATTTTTTCTCGAAATAATCAATTTTACTATAACCATTTAACCATTTCCTGCATCTACTATGATGAGTTTCGTTCACATTCTCATTAGAAAGGAGAGGTTTAATGTCTCGTTATAACGACAATCAAAATAAATACTCCAAGCCATGCTTTCCAACTAGTGCTGGACGAATCCCCACTACTCCAACGATACCAATTACTAAAGCACAAATTAGAACATTCCGCGTAATCATTAACGATTTAATAAAAATAATCCCTAATCTTTTCGCCAATCCATCCCCAAAAAACATAGAAGACCTAATAGATACATTGTACCTACTGAGCAAATTCATTTGTTCACTAGACGCTACTTCCGCTCTGAAAGCACAAGCATTCGCCATTATCAAAAACTTAATAACTATATTAAAAAATCCGATCTTCGTAGCAAGTGCTGTATTTGTTGAACTTCAAATTTTAATTAATTATTTACTTTACATTACAAAGTTATTCCGAATTGATCCTTGTACACTCCAAGAACTCCTTAAATTAATTGCAGAGTTACAAACTACTCTAGTTAATTCAGCTTCGTTCGGCAGAGGACCTACCGGACCTCGAGGTAACACAGGCGCTACTGGTGCTACCGGACCTCGAGGTAACACAGGCGCTACTGGCGCTACCGGACCTCGAGGTAACACAGGCGCTACTGGCGCTACCGGACCTCGAGGTA
>NZ_JBEGIB010000018.1:0-365262 GCF_040676495.1 Bacillus sp. LBA3-1-1.1 | reverse complement strand
CTACATCACCTGAAGCTGTTGTTACTTGAACATCTAAATCAAAAAGGTTTTTTTCATTAATCATTTTCTTTTCCCCCTAAATTTTTTTAAGATAATATATCTTATATAGCAATTAGCAACAGAAGCTATTGAATGAACCTGTGTTTCCACAGCCAGGCGTACAAGCTGAAATACTTGTAATTTGTGGATCTACATCACCTGAAGCTGTTGTTACTTGAACATCTAAATCAAAAAGGTTTTTTTCGTTAATCATTTTCTTTTCCCCCTAAAATTTTTATTAAGACGTTATGTCTTATGTGTCTAATTTATCAGATAAATATCCTAGTAGAATCCGTATATTCCGCAAGTTTATATTGTAAATTCACGCATAATAAAAAAAATACATGTAAATTAAGTATTAAAAATTTAAGGACTATATTGAAAATATCCCGTTTTTATTGTATTTTTTTATATAGAACTAAAATACAGAATATTTGGAAAGAGGGTTTTTTTATGAATAAAGCAATATGGGAATTTTTAATGGAGATGAAAAAAAACAAACTTACCTTTGAAACTTATGAATTATGTCCTTCATTGGAGACACTATCAGTTGAAGAGCGAATTGTATTAGATGAGTATGCAAAGGATTTCCGGGTGAAAATTGATGGTGGAAATCAGTGGGTTTAAAGATTGTTTAATCAATCATATTGATTACCATATCTCCTACCGTAATCAAAGTGATGAATCTGAAATACTTCTACTTATTCAGAAATGTCTTTCTCATAAAGGAAAGATTTTAAATCCTGAATCTTCTGGCTTCTCATGGGGAGAGCTATATCTAGCTCTTTCTTTTTTGACCAAACGACAACCAATAACAAAAAGAGAATTAGATAAGGCAATGGGGGTTGAATTTATCTTTTTATCAGCGGATATAATAGATGATTTGTGTGATGGAGACGTATTAGATCCATTATATTTTAAAAACGAATATCCTCGTTTTTTGTTAGTTTCTCAATATTTACTTATGCAAGGACTGATATACTTAACTTATAAGACAAAAGATACTGCAACACGAGATCTTCTCCAACAATTGATACATTCGTGTTGTGGAGAATGGAAAGATATCCAATTTTGTTTTTCAATAGATAAAAAAATAATTTTAAGTGAAGAAGAATATATGAAACTTATTGAAAAGAAATCTGGTCTACTCACAGAAATTATCTTTCGAACTATTAATCCTGAAAATAGATTTTTAAAAGAAATCACATCTTATATAGGGATAGCTGGTCAGCTAAGAAATGATGCTAATGATGCCATGACAGATAATAAAAATGACCTTCAGGACTTAAAGGCTTATCTTCCTTTTTTAAAAGCTTATGAATATAGTTGCAAAACACAGGATAATTTTTTTGAAAATTTAACGGATAAACAAATATCTTCTTCACCTGAAGTTCGGGCATTAGTCCGGGATTACATAGAACAATCTGGAGCACTACACTATTGTCGTATCCTATCTCAACTATATTATAGAAAAGCATTTGCACTCTTAGAAATGCATTTTGTTCTTTCTAAAGACGAAATGACTTATTTTCAAATGATGGTTATGGGCAGAGGTCACTCCTATGCGTAATATTTGGTTCTGTATACCTTTAAGCATTTTATATTTATTAATACTTTTAATAAATAACTACTATTTTCACTCTAGTAATTTTAAAGAAAGCGTTAACTCTTTATTAATTAGTCATTTTTATATGATCAGCGTTATTAGTCTTATTTTTTTTACTATAGGATTAATTAGCTTTTTAAAAAAAAGACAATCTATTGTAGCAAAAAAATTCTTTTCTCTAACATCAGTCTTTGGGATAGCTATTTTAACATCCTTATTATCTAGCTATGATATAAATATTTTTAAAGCTATAGAGGTGAGTAGTATTTTTATGCTTTCTTATCTCTTAATAAGTTTTTTCTCTAATTTCCCTGTATCTACCAAACCAAAATATGTAAAAATATTCAACCTTGTATCATTTGTAATTTCAACAGGATTGACAATTATTTATATAATTTTTTGTTGTTTTGGATATATGTCTAACAATAATTTTAGCTTTTTATTTAAAGTTTTACTAATTACTAACCTATTTCTGAGTATTAGCATCTGTGTTTTTCTTGTTTCATTACATTTACGAGAAAATAATCTTAAGGTGAAAAGTCAATTATATATTCTGATTTTTGGTATTATTCTTAGTTTTTTACCTATTGTTCTACTTAATCTGATTCCCGGTCTACTTTTTGGGGAATCTAAAATTCCATTTACATATTGTTTACCTAGTATTATTATATTTCCTTTAACTATTTCTTATTTATTAATAAAGCAAGAAGTTATCGAATTTGAGATTAGAATTTCTAAATGGCTAACAAACTTACTCTTTTACTTGCTCAATTTCTTATTTTTTAATTTTTCAGTTGAGCAATTCATAGATTTGTCACAAAAAGAAATATTTATACTATGCAGCTTAAGTGTATTATCTGTTGTACTCTCTGTATATATATATAAACTTATTCTCTCATTATTTAGGTATTTAAACATAAAAAAGGATGCACAATCAGGTTTACATAAGATTGAGCTTTTTCAAACACTCTCGAAGGAAAAACATGCTAAAGAGCTTGCGAAATTAGTCGGACAGCTTATTAACCAGATGTTTAACATTAACGGCGTTTCCGTAATATGGAACTCAAATAGTATTTATCATTCATTATATGAGACAGGTATTTTTCAGGATATGGATAAATTTGAGCTGTTTAACCAATTGAATCAACTTGAACAGAATTACTTACTAAAGGAAGGTACTACTCCAATTCATATTCAGTTTGAAAAATACCACTTAATTTGTTTTCCAATACTCATTTACCAAGGCATGCAGGGAGCTATTATTATTGGTGAAAAAAATGATTATACATTATTTAAACCTCAAGAAATTAATGAACTTGAAGAGGTTGTAATAAACTCGGCAAATTTACTATTAAGTGTTAATACTCTCAATAGTAATAAAAAAGAAATTCGAAAAGCAAAGGTAAAAGCTCAAAACTGGAAACAATTTAATTATCAGATTATTCAATCTCTAGAGAGTGAAAGGAAAAGGCTTTCGATTTTCTTACATGATGAAATTCTTCAAATTCTTATTTTGCAATTAAACGAAATAAGAATGCTTCAGACCAAAAGAAACTTTTCTATAGACATATTAAATTCAATGGATGAGCAACTTGAAGATATTATCTATAGCATTAGAAAAATGTGTCATAATCTTCACCCTATTATCGTAGAAGATTTAGGTTTAGAAGCGAGTTTACACACACTAAAACGCGAGTTCGAATTAAATTATCGCATTCTCATTCATATACAATTTAATTGCAAATTAAAAATTCTCTCGAAAAATATCGAAATACAGATTTATCGTATTATAAAAGAGCTACTGAATAATGCTATAAAGCATTCCAAGGGGAATAATGTTCAAATACATATCATAGAAGAAAGAGGCTGCTATGTTTGTACTGTAGAAGATGACGGCATAGGCTTTTGTGTTCCGAACAGTTTTTCTGAATTTAGTACAAGCAACCACCTTGGTCTAATGACCATCCAGCGTCAAATTTCCGAGTTGAACGGAAATTTGAGGATATCTTCTGAAAAAGAACATGGAACATTAGTCACATTTACCATACCAGTAAATTGGGAGGAAAATAATGAGTATACATACACTACTAGTGGATGACCATTTGTTGGTTATGCTAGGCATCCAAAGACTACTAGAATCTGAGGAAGATATTGAGGTGATTAATACCGTTCACGATCCTTCCATATTAATTAAAACTGTGGAAGATACCCGTCCTGATGTAATTGTTACAGACATCAGGATGAAGCAGTATAATGGTATTGAACTTACAAAAGATTTATTGTCAAAATTTCCGGATGTAAAGGTTGTAATTCTATCAGGATATGATCATGAAGAATATTATAATGCGGCCTTTGAAGCTGGAGCAAGTGCATACATTACGAAAGAAAGATCAGCATTTGACCTAGCTAACGCAATTCGTCAAAGTCACATGGGATATATACTATTTTCTAAGAATCAGATTATAGGAAATAATATTGAAGCACTAACTTCTGCTGAACAAAGAATATTACTCTTAATCTCAAAAGATAAAACAAATTATGAGATTAGTACGGACCTTTCAATCAGTAAAAGAACTGTAGAATATCACATTTCTTCAATTATTAGAAAACTGGGTGTAGATTCAAGAGTTGGAGCAGTCGTAAAAGGGATTAAAAAAGGATTAATTGAAGGTTTTTAAGGATAAGGGGACATTGCAGAACTGTTATGTCTAAAAGTTTATTGATAAATACAGAGAAACAGAATCATAGTATATAACCACCAATACCTGCAAATGAAGAAATAGGACTCATGATTGGGTCCTATTTCTTCATTTGAGATAACTTTAACCAGATAAAAATTACAATCTTTTATTATATTCATAAATTCCCTCCCCATTATATTTTAAATTCATTCTGTATATGTTCCCACCACATTTCTCTCAGGCTGGAAAAGCAAAATCTTGCTCAAAATGAAAACACGCCATCCTTTCCTATGATTCTACAGAAAGAATAGCGTATTTATTCATTTTAGGGGGATTTTATTTTGTTAGCTTGATAGCGATGTGACGCTACCCCATTATGCAAAAGACAAAAATTGGAAGATAATAGATGAAAAATAATAATTCCTTATTCAACTAACGCATGCATGAGTTGAATAACCTAAGGCTGCTTCGGTAGCCATTTTTTCGTACCAACTGGCAGTTTAGTTTTCAATATGTGAAAAGGGATTTCTAAGTGATGAATTGAATATATATTTATTGTTTACTAATTTTTGGGATGTCCCTTTATGGGAGATAAGTTTTACTGTATTGCTGTATATCAAGTTCTTAATGAAGAAAGACTAGGAGCTTCGCACGGTTCTATAATAACTTATAGTGATGCTGTGACAGGATTTCTTGTTAGTGAGATAGGGTATTTTTTAATTTATTTATTATAGTAACGTACCACGAAATTGCAACTCTCGTCCTCAAGAATTATTTCTTTTGGGTGAAAGTTTTTTTATTATATAAGTTTCATTCTGTCATAATTTAAAGTTTTCGAGAGGAGAAATGATATGCATCCTATTTTATTAGATGTTCCGTTACAAATAGAAACAGACAGACTAATTCTTCGATCACCACTTCAAGCTGGTGACGGGAATGTCGTACACCAAGCTATTAAGGATTCAATTAGTGAGTTAAAGCAATGGTTGCTTTTATTCCAGTCAATCCCCACTGTTGAAGAAACGGAAATTATCCTGAGAAATGCCCATATAGATTTTTTAAAAAGAGAAAGCTTTCGCTATCTTATCTATCATAAGGATACTAATGATTTTATTGGAACTGCTAGCCTTCACCGAATTAATTGGAAGATTTCTAAATGTGAAATCGGATACTGGATTAACACGCAATTTAGTGGCAATGGATATATGACAGAGGTAGTAAGTGAGTTAACAAACCTTGGATTTCAGTTACTTAAATTTAGAAGGATTGAAATAAGATGTGAATCTACTAACACGAAAAGTCGTGCGATCCCTGAAAAACTAGGTTTTGAGCTTGAGGGGATATTACGTAATGAAGATCTTTCAGCTGACGGTAAAAAACTAATTGATACCTGCATCTTTGCAAAGGTAAATTAGGTTAAAATTTTAATACTCAATTGAGTCTGTGTACATAGTTTATCCCCTTCTAATCCGTTATTGTGATTTGTTTAGAACTATAGTACATCAATATGTTTAAAATGTAATGTACTGAAATGGGTATTTTCTATTAAAACAAGAAGATTTACTTCTCATAATAATATCAGTATTATATACAAATGTTACAATCATTTTATAAATAAATTGCTTCATGAAATGATAAAATTAGGACCGTACATATTAGACATATCTAAAATGTACGGTCCTTTTGTTTACTAGTGGTTCACTTATCTAACCTAAAGATAAGTATGTGGGCCTTTTACAATTTGAATTTCTTTTTAAGCTTCTTATATTTTCTATATGAACGTCTAACAATGTTTAACATGAAATATGGTATTTTAACAGGGAAAGGCAATCTATAAATAAAAGGCAAGTAAAATGTAAAATACGCCTTTTCTAAGTCTCTCCACTTACTATCTTCTTTTGTTTTTAAGAAATCAGATACATCGACTACATATCCCCTTCCGTTTTCCATCATCACATTTTTCCCGTGAACATCACAAGGAGTTAATCCTTGCTCCCTTGCATACTCTATAGCTTCATTGATATCAAGGATTACCTGCTTAGGAATTTTAATCCCCTTATGGATAGCATCATATAAGGTAATTTCTTTTAAACGTTTCAATACTATGAAATTTTCTCCTTTATATATAAGCTTTGAATAAGAAGGATGATTTCCGATTCTTCGGTATACTTCTGACTCTTTTTCAATTCCTTCTCCTTCTCGCGCGTAAACTTTCACTACCCAATCTTTGTATTTTTTGTGCATAAATACTGCGGCATAATTACCTGTCCCTAAACACTTCCAAAGTCTAGGAATATCTTTAACTACTACAGGCTCGAATTCATCCTCGCTTCTTATGCTTACCTCTTTTAATAATTCGTCCTTTATCAATCTCACAAAACTATTTATACTCATCATTTCCACTCCGGTTTTGCTAAAAGGTGTACTACCCCATACCCATCAAGTTAAAAAGTACATTCTTCCCTAATACGAAAAAAAATGAGCAGACTTCACTAAGTAACTAACTTTAGAGAAATTAAATTTTCATTTAGGGGGGTACTTCAAAAACCTTAAAATGGATATTCTACGCAAATATATACTATTGATACAATATGTTAACTTCACATGATTATATTATACAAAAACTCAGCAAATACCGTTACAAAAAGTGTACAAGCTACATTTATTAATAATATACAACTTATACAAGTTGTTCAATGAAGAATATTTCGCAGATAAAATTGACTGTTTTAAACCAGAAACTTTTAAAAATTCACTCCCATATACTCAAGGAGTTAACGAATGGATTGGCTTATTTTTTGCCTAAGGAAATAGATTAGCAGATGGAGAAAGCACTGGGTGCACTTTATGTGTACTGATTGTTCAGAATGGTGAAATAACCGATTCCCAAGCTAATATTGTTGTCACTGATGAAGCAGATCATTTGTTACTTGCTCATGAAATCGGACATGCACTATTTGCTAGAATAGTAAGGAACAATATAGAAAGCACAGCACCTTGTTGTCAAAATGATCCTACAGGTCATAGTAACGAAGAAAATGATCTAATGCTTCCGATAGTACCAGCAATTCCTAATCCTATTCTCACACAAAAAGAGGTAGAAAAAGTTCTGCAAAGCCCTAAAGCTTTTTATGTTCAATAATTAATATAAAAAAGAGGACAAGAAAATTCTTACATCACAATTTTCTCCCCTTTCTCTACTTATCAAGTAACATTAATAAATGAGGTACCGTCACATTCTCATAAAACTAAGGCTTCACACTATTCATTCAGCAAAAAAAGACCGTATTATTACGGTCTTTTTTCTATCACCCTTACACAGAAACTATGACTGTGTAACTTTATTAGAAACAAGTAATTTTTCAATACATATAGGTAACATATCTAATAGCGTTTCAAATGCGTAATTTACGTCCAGACGCTCCGTCCATTGATGTGCATCTTTTCCTACTGGCCCCATATTTAATACTGGAACGTCAAACTCTTCTAATTCCTGAAGTGGAATCGAATAACCTTTATCCCATAATGGCATATTGTCTACAAGGGAACTCATTGAATCCAATGGGTTTTGTAAGCCCACATAGCTCAAATCTGAAATTCCTCCAAAATAATTTTGATTTTCAAATGTAATACTATGATTATAGTGGGCATACTTTTCCATTTCTACAACTACCTCTTTAATGAAAGGATTGTTGCGTGAACTCACAGCTGGATAGTATGGCGGCGCAAAGAAAAGTACAATCATCGGAGCCTTTTCTTTACATAAGATAGCTAATTTGTCTACTAAATCAATAGTTACCGCACGATCATCTTTATCTTCTCTATTTTTTATAATATCGGATTGAATTTCATCTATTTTTCCTTGCCCATGTTGTTCAATTGCATACGCGATAAGCTCTTCATACGTTAATACATTTACTTTAAGATTAGGCGGTATGAACGGATTATACTTAGAAAAATGATACGCTCGCTCCTCATACGATTCTTCAATTTTCTTTGCTACTTTCGTTACCTTTTGACGTAACAATGAAACTACATCTGTCATCGTTTTTTCTAGTAAAAACAAGTTAAATAACGTGACAGCACGATGAGGAATTTGTACAGAATAATCCTCCTTTAAATCTCTTTGAAGCAAGTTAGTTGGTGGAGGACTCGCTTCACCATCTACAATATCACAAAGGTCAGTATTCAACTCTAATTCTGCTGTTAATAATGCAGCCATATAACTCCCATTTAATCCTGCAAAAGGTTCGCCTACATGTGTCTCTTTTCCATAGCAAAGGAAACCAGGTAACACCTTACCAATAGAACCAGTATAAATATACTTATTTTGGTCACCAGGATGTCTTGAAAACATAGGCTCTGAATTTAAGACCGTTTTATACTCTAAGTCATGTTCTTTTGCTAAATCTAATAATCTCGGAACTGCAGCTCTCATCCCTACAGAGTTCACTTCTTCATCTGGAACAGCCAATAAAAGAACATTCCCATCAAATCTTCCTTCACATGCTTGCTCAACCATCGCCATTTGTAAAGCTAGACCACATTTCATATCCATCGTTCCTCTACCAAAGAGCCAATCTCCTTGCTCTATATCTTCACGTACATGATCTGGTAGCTCATCTTTATGAGAATAAAACATAGATGTTAATTTTTTAGGGTTAAATGCATCTTCTTTCCACACTCCATAATCTTGTACATCTACAACATCAAAGTGGCTAACAAGAATTACGGTATTTTTCGTACTATCGCTTTTCTTTACTAGGGCTGTAACAAAATATCGTCCATCCCCCGTCGGATTTTTTTGCAAATGATGCGGATTTTGTTTGAAATACTGTAAGTCAGATAATTGTTCTACAACAAAGTCTGGCAATATAACTTCAGCTTCTGAACCTGTAATACTAGGAATTTCAACAAGATTGCTTAATAATTGCACCAATTGTTCTTTAGATTGCCACTTTGACATATAAATCCCCCTATTTTTCCGCATTATGAAAATCAATTCCAATATATGAATAAAAAATGACGACAGTTATCAAAATTATACTTCTGATGTTCTGCCGATTTTTATTGATATTTCATGAGCAGCTTGTTTTACCTTACTAATAAGAAAAGATAGTCGATCATCATTAATGCGATGACTAATCAATCCGATACTTAATGCTCCTACTACTTTATGATTAAATCCTATAATAGGTGCTGCTACTGAAGCTGTCCCTTCTGTTTTTTCACCATAACTCACAGCATATCCTTCGTTTCTTATCTGCTTTATTTGATCGAAAAGAATTTGCTTTTGTTCTGGTAAAGAAGAAAGTAAATGTTCTACAATGTGTTCCATTTCATTCGTGTTCATATTGGCAAGCATCGTTTTATTTGCGGCGCCAATCGAAAGTGGAATCTGCTCCCCTAAGTTATCGATAACTCGAATTTTTAAAGGGCTATCAATTCTTTCAATGATAATAGAATGTGTTCCATTTGGAATGTTCAAATAAACACTCTCTTCAACTTCAGAGGCCAAACGCTTCATCACTTCTCTTGCAACAGATCTGTAGTCTACCTTCTCCAATTGACGTAATCCTATTTCCATCCACATTGGTCCAATCTTGTACTGTTTTGTTTCTGAAATTTGCGTAACTAATCCATGCTCCATTAGAGAGTTCAGTAACCT
Organism: Bacillus sp. LBA3-1-1.1; assembly: GCF_040676495.1. Lineage (NCBI taxonomy): Bacteria > Bacillati > Bacillota > Bacilli > Caryophanales > Bacillaceae > Bacillus > Bacillus sp. LBA3-1-1.1. The sequence continues at coordinate 355,268 of NZ_JBEGIB010000018.1, read as the reverse complement.
ATGTACTGTACTAACCGGGAGATGTGTTCTATCAGCTATATCAGAAATAGCCCAATACTCTTTTTCATTTGTAGAATTCAACAACTTAATAATACCTATCGCTCGATCAATGGACTGTACCATAACTCGCCTCAACTTTACTTGTAGTATGTTTAGCCTAATTACCTATCAATTTAACAAAAATTTAAACTGAAATCAATTAATTTATTTAATTTTCTAAAAATAGAGATATAACACTATCAAAAAAATGAAAACGTAAACAAAAAAATATTGACTTTTCTTTTTAATTATCTGAAAATTAGAACAAGATTTCACATCACGGAATACATTCCATAATACGGAAAAAACATCAATTTTCATACTACCAATTTTGAAAGTGAGGAAAACAATGACGCAAGTAAACAATTCAAACAATGAATTAAAGCGCACGATGAAAAGTAGACATCTATTTATGATTGCACTCGGTGGTGTGATTGGAACGGGGTTATTTAACGGATCTGGCTTTATTATAAGTCAAGCTGGACCTGGTGGATCTGTACTTGCCTTTATGGCCGGTGGATTATTAATGTATCTTGTTATGTTATGTCTTGGTGAGCTTGCTGTAGCAATGCCTGTTTCAGGATCTTTCCAGGAATATGCTACCAAATTCATTAACCCTGCAACTGGGTTTACAATCGGCTGGTTGTATTGGTTAAGCTGGGCGAATACGACCGGTCTTGAATTTACAACTGCTGGTATTACAATGCAGCGCTGGTTTCCTGATATTCCTGTCTGGGTTTGGTGTTTAATATTTGGTGTTACAATATTCACTATTAACGCATTATCCGCTCGTAGTTATGCAGAAACAGAATTTTGGTTTTCAAGTATAAAAGTATCTGCCATTATCGCTTTCATTATTCTTGGCGGCGCCGCTATGTTCGGTTTTATTGATTTAAAAGGAAACGAACCCGCTCCGCTTCTTTCAAATTTCGTAAATCATGGTGGTTTATTCCCAAATGGACTTGCCGCTATCTTATTAACAATGGTTACAGTCAATTATTCCTTCCAAGGTACAGAACTTGTTGGAATCGCAGCAGGTGAAAGTGAAGATCCAGCAAAAACTTTACCTCGTTCTATTAGAAATATAATATGGCGCACGATGTTTTTCTTCGTCTTAGCAATCTTTGTTCTTGTGGCTTTAATTCCTTGGGAAGAGGCAGGATTAACTAAGAGTCCGTTTGTTGCTGTATTTGATAATATCGGTATTCCATATGCAGCTGATATTATGAACTTTGTTATTCTTACTGCTGTTCTTTCTGTCGCAAACTCAGGACTGTACGCCGCAACTCGAATGCTTTGGTCGTTATCAAAAAATGATATGGCTCCAGCCTTTTTAAAGAAATTATCATCACGAGGGATACCTCTAAACGCTTTAATCTTGACGATAGCTATTTCTGCTTTTTCTCTTTTGACAAGCGTTGTAGCTGCTGAAACAGTTTACTTATGGCTGATTTCAATTTCTGGAGTCATTACAATTATTGTTTGGATGTCAATTTGTGTTTCTCAATTCTTTTTCCGTAAACATTATTTAGCCGAAGGTGGAAAATTAGAAGACTTAAAATTTAAAACTCCACTTTATCCTCTTGTACCAATTCTTGGTTTTGGATTGTATGGCATTATATTAATAAGTCTTATCTTTATCCCGAATCAAAGACTAGGAATCTATTGCACTGTACCATTTATCATCTTTTGCTACACCTACTATCACTTTAAGGTAAAGAAAAGAATTGCTACTAACACTCATACAGAGACTAAAATTAGCGAAACTTCGTAATACTGTACGATATTTAAAAGACCGCACATTTCTTTTACCTTATGTGCGGTCTTTTATCATTGCTTTATTCATTTTTCCAGGCCCCTATTTCCCACTTACTATTACTCTTTTGTTTTGATATATTGAATACATAGTCACATTAAAAATTAAAAGACAGACAGGAGTTAAATACAATGATAAAAGGTGTCGGAGGAATATTTTGGAGAACTAAAAATCTTGATGTTATAAAAAAATGGTACAGTGAAGTGTTGAAGATTGAAATAGAAAATTGGAATGGAACTGTGATTAAACCCGAATTAGGAACAGAGACTATCTTTTCTTTCTTTACTGAGAATGACAGTTATTTTCCAACAGAACAACAAGTAATGCTGAATTTCCAAGTACATAATCTAAACGAGACTATTCAGCATCTTGAACATATTGGTGTACCTCTTGAAAAGAAAGAAGAGATTAGTGAATTTGGAAAGTTTATTTGGATTAAAGATCCTGAAGGTCGATTGATTGAACTTTGGGAGAAATAGTAGATTTTAATCCTTTGCTATTAAGCTAACAGATGCTTTAGTTCAATAAGGTAAATAAAAAGAGTGCATCTCCGTTTATTAGACACAGTCTAACAATCGGAGGTGCACTCTTTTATGGATTAACACTTCTTAGTGTTGTAAATCCGTATTTTCCTGATTCTACCCCTTGTAGAGATTGATTATCAAAAGGATTATATTCATTGAATAGTGCTCATTTACTCTAAAAGCTAGAATTAGAACCGATAATGACAGTAGCGTCCAGTTCCTTGTTTCTAGCGACTTTTGTGCTAAGCCCAGCAGCAGCAAAGATTTCAAAGGCCTGGGATGCCTGAACTTCGCTCGTCTCTATCAAAAGATGTCCATCCAAAGCTAACCAGAGTAAAGCTTCTTCTACTACTCTTCGCAGAATGTTAAGACCATCCTCACCTCCATCAAGCGTTACATTTGGTTCATATAGGCGTGCCTCCCGGGGGAGAAACCTTATTATTTCGGTAGGTACGTAAGGTACGTTCGCAACTAGGATATTTACATGGCCCTTAAGTGAGTCTGGTAGAGCTTTATACAAGTCACCTTCAAAAGCATGACCGCCAAAATTCGTTACATTGCGGCTAGCGCATTGTACTGCGCTAGGGTCAATGTCAACAGAATACAATTCAACTCTTCCCAAAGCTGCTGCCAGTGCGGCACCCACAGCACCTGATCCACAACATAAATCAACAATGATATCGCTAGAACGTGATAGAGCCTCTGTTTGATGAACAAGGAACTCGGTACGTTTACGCGGTACAAAAACGCCTCGATCCACTTCTATTCGTAGACCACAAAACTCCGTGTATCCAACAACGTATTCCAAAGGTAGACCGTTGACTCGCATTTCTACCATTTTCATAAGGTCCTCTGGAGTTAGTGCCTCTGACATAAGTAACCGGGTCTCATCTTCTGCGAAAACACAACCAGCACCCCGAAGCTTGCTAACTATACATTTTTCCATTTTCATATCCAAAAAGAAATTTGTTTTATTCTCTATATTATCTCACCACTTTTGATAAAGTTTGTTTGTAATTCAAAATTCGTTAAAAATAGCTAATATCCTTCTTGAAGGGTTTTTAAAATATTGACTCGTAGCAACGTCCATTCTTACAAATATTTCATATGCTAACATGTACATTGAATACAGTGTTTTATCTTTCATTAAGTTTATCTTTATCCAGCTGCAGCCAATCGTTAAATAGCTTATTATCTTTTAGTTTTAGATAATGCTTCAAAAATGTCACAAACTCTTGTGTATCAACTTCTTTATATTGGTAGGTTTCATAATATTGTTTTAAAAATTGTTCAGCTGTCTTCTGTCCACCATTTTTGTTAAAAACATTCCATAATCCACTTGCTGGCTGGCCATAAATGTAGTTACTTTGCTCTTCTAACGGATATTTGTCCAACGGAAGATTAGATGGTCTTCTTTTCATATTTGGCAATAAATCTTGATGAAATATTTCATTTATATTTCTATTTTCTTGAGTTGAGAGAAATAGTGTTGTGGCCAATTGTGCCACTCCTTCATCTAACCACGCATGATAATAAGGGTCATTATTTACTACTCCATAAAACCATTGATGCGCTATTTCATGTACAATATGATGTTCTAATACTTTAGTCGGTTGTGAAATGGATCCGACCGTTGCAATTCCCGGATACTCCATTCCTTTTTCATCCAAAATAATATCTAATTGTTTAGACGGATACTTCCCTATAACTTGCTGAAAATAAGTTAAGGCTTTCGATGCGAGCAAGCTGGCTTCACTAAGAAGTTCTGGCTTATCTTCAATACTAAACACTCGTATGTTTACACCATTTTCTTCTTTTTCAATCATATGTGGTTCTTTCAAAACTGCAACAAACATTTCCTTAACATTTTTTGCATACATTGTGCTTGTATTATTACTAGGAAATGTATCACTTTCACTTGATGTTACTACTGTATAATTTGGTGGCAATTTTAATTTAAGCGTGAAATCACTAAACGAGGTATGATAAAACTCACCCTTTGCACGATATGCTTGTTTATTCCACTCATTTCGGAACGTTGGAACCATTGGGTACCATTGAGCCAAGTAATAATTTTCACCGTTTTTTGAAAAACGATTCCCATGTTCGGGTAAACGAAAATCATAGGATACTCTAACATTTATGACGGTTCCAGGTGAGATTTTTTCATTTAACGGGACAGTCAGGGTATCATCTGCGAGGTTGAAGAGGGTATTTTTTCCATTAACAGATAATTCCTTTATACGAACAGTTGCATCTTTTTCCATTTGCGGGGTATATTCCTTCGTAAAAATATTAGGGATAAAATAAAACAAGAGTTCCGACCAATCTTTGTCAGATTGATTTTGTATTGAAATAGAAGCTTCTACATTAAAAAGACCATCTGTATTCATTTCAAGCTGAAGATTATATGCACTTTTGCTACCTGGCTTTATTTCTTGTGGAATAAACTCCTTTACAATCTCTTTAGCGGGAACTGTTCTAAAATACTTGCTCCATATTCCATAAATACAAATCATAAAAACGAGAGTAGAACAAATAACAATTTGAATTCTTAATGTACTTCTTTTCATTTTACCTCCTTACATAAACTGTAATTTGATGGACATATTCGTCTATGACCACCTCTTTCCCTTGTATATAAAGCAATCTTTTCAATATAGACTATCAATCTACCTAGACATTATGACTACCACCTTTAATATCTGAATTTTCTATACATTAAAGGATATTACTCAAATAACCTCGAATATTGTAATACAGTGAAACTTTAATCAGCGTGGGGGCTTTGTTCATCTCCCACTGGTTATTAGCCCGCAAATAGCGGGATAAACATACATAAGGAGGTTGATCTATTTTGTTTCGTTCATTTACAAATGGATGTGTTGCCCTCGTGCAGCGTTTCTTGCCAGAACCGTTTATTTTATCATGTTTATTAACTGTTTTCGTTATCTTCTTCGGCATGTTTGCCACGCACCAAACACCGGTAGAAATGATTACGCACTGGGGCAATGGAATTTGGGGACTTCTCGCCTTTTCTATGCAAATGGCACTTGTACTCGTGACAGGATCTGCTTTAGCAAATGCCCCACTTATTAAAAAAGGATTAACGAAAGCAGCGAAACTACCGAAAACGAATGGCCAAGGTATTATCGCAATTTCAATTGTAAGTTTACTAGGAGCATACATAAACTGGGGATTTGGTATTGTTGTCTCTGTGTTATATGCAAAAGAAGTGGCAAGACAGTTAGAAGGATTAGATTATAGGTTAGCAATCGCTTCTTCTTACTCTGGATTTCTCATTTGGCATGCAGGCCTTTCTGCTTCTATCCCTCTTACGTTAGCAACAGGCGGCGAAACTTTAATCAAAACGACGGCCGGAAGTATTAAAGAAGCGATTCCAATAACAGAAACTTTATTCTCACCATACGCTCTCGTTCCAGTTATTATCTTTTTAATTACGATGCCTCTCATTAATAAAGCAATGCATCCGGATGAAAAACATACGATTACAGTGGATCCAAGTGTATTCCATGAAGAAGCTGCAGCTCAAGAAGTAGGACAAAAAACATTTGCTGAAAAAATGGAAAATAGTATGATTATTACACTTTGCATTGGATTATTAGGTCTTATTTATATTTTTAACTATTTTAGTACGAAAGGCTTTAACCTTACACTTGATATCGTTATTTTTATGTTATTGATTGCGGGTCTTATTTTCCACCGTACTCCGATTCAATATATTCGCGCTTTCTCTGACTCAACAAAGAGCGCTTCTGGTATTTTACTTCAGTTTCCGTTCTATGCTGGAATTATGGGCATGATGATTGGAGCAAATAGTGAAGGGCTTTCGCTTGGGGGAGCCATTTCTACTTTCTTTATTAGCATTTCAAATGAAACCACATTCCCGCTCTTTACATTTTTAAGTGCTGGAATTGTTAATATTTTCGTTCCATCTGGAGGCGGCCAATGGGCAGTGCAAGCACCAATTATGATTCCAGCTGGCGCTGAACTTGGTGTACCTGCTGCGAAAACAGCGATGGCAATTGCATGGGGCGATGCTTGGACAAATTTAATTCAACCTTTTTGGGCATTACCGGCATTAGCGATAGCTGGTTTAGGCGCTCGTGATATTATGGGATTTTGTGTTGTTAATTTACTTTATGCAGGATTTATCATTAGTCTGTGTTTCTTATTTATTTAAACGAAAAGCTAGTTTTATACTAGCTTTTTTATATAATAATTCATTTACCCCGCTATTTTGGGGCAGTAAAATCCCACCTATTATCCACCTGAAGCAAAGCAGTTAGGCGGGAGATCAACTGCCCGTAAATGCCCGATTGGTGAAGGCTAATAATCAGTGGGAGGGAACCCCCCACTAATTAAAGTTTCACTTTATTTCCCATGCAATTTATAATCGTCTTCCACTCTATCTCCGTAAGATTTAATGCCGCAAATGCAAAAAAATCTTCACATACTTTTTCAATCAGATGTGGATTTTCCCTCAAGAAATTCCATTGTAACGCTTTAGGAAGACAATACGTTTCATATTCTTTACTTCCCCGTACTACCTCATCAACTTCTCTTTCACAAATCCCTCTTATTAAGTAATCATTTCTTAATTGAATCTTCATTTGCTGAAACGTTTCACTACATTTTTTCAATTGAAGTAAACATGTAATATACGTCCGAAAAAGTTCATTATCATACTGACAACAATTTATAATACGATCAAGTTCATTCATAATGTACGAACCTTTTCTTCTATTTGTAATAACCACTTTTCCCGCTTCTCTAGTTTACTCGTTTTCACAGATTGAAAAACAGACCGTTTTATATCGCGAATGCCGCAAAAACGTAAAACACCTCTTTTCATCATAATCCAATCCGCTGATCGATATAATAGTGCCACGTACCATAACGGTGAGTCTAACGTATTAATAACCCATGCTTTCTTTCCTTTCAATAAACCTTTCGGCAGGGCTCCTTCATATTTATAAGCAAATCCAGCTACAAAAATACGATCGATAAATCCTTTTAAAATAGCAGGCATGCCCCACCACCATATCGGATATATGAAAAGAAGAGTATCCGCCGCTTTCACTAAATCTCTATATCTCTTCGTCTCTTCTTCATATAGTAAATCCCGTCTTTTTTTCTCTTCATTAAATACAAGCACTGGATCAAATTGTTCTTTATATAAATCAAGTAACGTAACAGAATGATTTGTTTCCCCAATTCCTTTTTGCACATGCTTTAATATTGCTGCGTTAAAGCTTGAAGGACTAGGGTGAGCGTATATAATTAGTACGTTCACTACAAAGCAACTCCCCTCTACAGTTAAACCTACCCTTTCTTTAACATCTTCTCTACGATTTGGACATTTTTCGAACTTTGTAACAAACGATTTAGTACTGTTAGTAACTCTTCTTTTTCTAAGCCTTTCAGTTGGTCTTTTACTGTACTCTCACCAGCACCTTGAATATCATACACAACTGCCGCCATATGCTTACAATAGTTTTCATACGGACACTCGCAGCTACTTTTTGTAAAATCAGTAAGGTCAATGATCACTTCATAGTTTCCCGCATTTCCAGTAACAAAAGCAACTACTTTCTTGTCTTGTACTTCAACATCTTCTACATGTCCCTCTTCATAATATTCATAACCTTTATCCATAATGTACTTTGGAATCCATTTCGTTATATCATTTAATAAGTAAGCGTACATAACAACACTCCTTCCTTTAATTTCCTTTTGACTTCAAAAACCCTGCATGTTATTCTAATTACTGTCAAGTAGCGAGTCTACATGACAAAACGACTGACACCTATTCGGCGAAGGTGTCTCTTTTCATTTGCAGCCGATAATGAAGTGCCTCTTTCAGGCACATTCAATCTTTGACACTACACACTCAACACCATTCCCTTGTATCAGGCTGCTTTAGCAGTCTTTTACTCTACATACTTCGTTATTTCAAGAAAAAAAGAGAGCCTAGCTCCCTTTTCCCGCTTTATAAAATACCCCTTTTTCAGTAAAGCGATATTCATCATCAGCTAAAGTAATTTTCCCATCCAGTTTGAGTTCATCTAATAATCTTGATAAATAAAATTGATGCAACATTTTTTTCGTGAATTTTCCTTCATGATGCGAAACGATATGTTCTTGAATATCTAACAATGATATTGGCTTATCTTGCTCTATCATATATTCATAAACTGTACTACGCAGTTTTACGTATTTTTCGAGTGTCACAGTACTTCGCAACCCCTTTCTTCTTATTATATGTTTTCGTAATCGGTTTTTTTGCAACAAAAAAACCTCTCCGATAAGAAGAAGTTACGTATATCTTCGTCTTATCTCCCAGAACAAAAATGTTCTGCTGGAATTAGCACCTGCATCGCGGTTGCTGGGTTTCATCGGGCCAGTCCCTCCACCTCTCTGGATAAGAAAATATTCACTTTATAATAAACTATACGTAATTTCATTTTAATTGTCAAATAAATATAACAAATTATATTTTTCTCCTCAGCGTTCATACTACATGTATATGAGTAAAAAGGAGGACTATGAAATGTATCAAAACGCCCGCGGATACGTACAAGATTCTTTTCAATCATTAAAAGAAGCAAAACATTGTTTAGAAGAAGCACTACAAACAGTTGAAAAAGATTTTAATCGCGCACGTATTGAACAATCCCTTTACGCCGTAGAGCAAGCATTGCAAAGATGTGATTATACCGTTCACATTTTAGAACAAGATTGAAAACTTCCCATCAATAGATGGGAAGTTTTTTCAAATGGCATACTTCATTATTATTGCCGTTATGATAAAAAAATATACAGAATTAACAATTTCTAAAACCCCTACTTTTAATATAGAAATTTTTTTGCCATACAATATAATTGCTCGAATGACACTTGGTACGAATATAAGAGAACACCATGGATTGATAGCAAATACAATTACCGTCAATACAATATGATACCCCCAAGATATGAGACGATACTTCGGATTATTTTTCTCACGAATCATTGTTTTCACATAAAACGTACTTCCTAAAAAATACAAAAATGAAATAAGCGCAATGAATACTGCTGTTTTATCGATTTGCTTCATTGAAAAATAATAACTGATTAAACCACCTATACAAAACACTATAATCGCACAAATATCATTTAGTAATGCTCGTTCATTTTTTTGACGAGCGTAATACATATTTACAATAAACAATGGAATCATTAATACTGTGAATAAAAGAATTCGCCATTCATATAATAAAGAAATCATCCCAAATACAAATGCAGTGATAGAATAAACAATTGCAGCGTGTAAAAACTCTTTTTTTCGTCTTTGCCTTATGTACATGAGAAATGGATACGTAGCGAGATAGATAAAGAACCAGGCTAAAAACAGCGGGATATGATAAATAGTAGGTTTCCCAAGTATGATACTTAATAGAAATGGTATAACAAGCATGGCCCATGCTCCATGCTGCTTCGGAATAACTAACTTCATTAACTATACACCTCCCTCTTGAAAAGAATTCTCACCTACTATTATACAAATAACATCATATGAAAACGAAGATATATTACATCTATTCTTTGACACTTTTACAATAAAAAAATGCTCCTTACAATATGTAAGAAGCATGAAAGAGGCAAACGAATATGTAAGTCGCGACCCTACCTTATATGAGTATGCTTTTCTATGTCACGTTATGCTCATCTAATATACCGTATTTCTTTTTAAATCTTGTGAGGATCGTAATCCATGACGTACTAAATAGCAGAAGGAAAATAACATTCGATATCGCATGACTAAGATCGAATGAAAAACTTGCGGCATAGTACGCAATGACAGTTTCCCACGTTGCCTCCTGTATAAAACCGAGAAGACCCCAAAAATTCATGATCCATCCAAATAGAAATCCAACGACAAATCCGTACAACAATCTTCCCCATAGTTTTTTCATCAAAAATGTATTTCGAAGTAATCCTGCTATAAAACCGATCATGCCCCAAGAGAACATTTGCCACGGCGTCCACGGACCTTGACCTAAAAAGATGTTAGACACGATAGCTGCCGTTGCCCCAATCATAAAACCAGTTTCGCTCCCAAATACAATTGCAGAAACGATAATAACAAAAGAAGTCGGTTGTACACTCGGTAATATCGAAAATGGTACCCGGCTAACCGCTGCGATTGCCGCTAACACAGCAACGATAACAATTTCACGTGAAACAAACGCCTTCCTTTCAAAACGGACATAGAAGGGTAACATAATAACAGCTAATAAAAACAAGCTACTTAACATGTAATATCCATCCATGATAAGTGTAGTAAAGAGTAATGTGCCTATTATTACTGTAAAAATACAAATTATGAATGCAACATATCGTTTGGACACGCTTCGTACACATCCTCCCACGTTAATGCAAACGGTAACTCTTTACGGATGAATCGATTAATAGATGTTGTATAAAAGAAGTTACCACTAAAGAACTCTTTCGGTGCATCATTCATAATAACTTTCCCGTCAAATAACATCATGCATTGATCTACATATTTTGCTGCAAACTCAATATCGTGCGTTGCCATTACAATTGTTGTACCTTCTTTTTGCAACTGTTTAAACAGCTCTCCTACTCTTTCCTTTTTCCATGGATCTAGCCCCTTTGTCGGCTCATCGAGTAATAATAAAGTTGGCTTTGATAATAACGTTGTACATAATGCAAGTAGTTGTTGCTCCCCGCCGCTACAATCATGCGGATGGCGCTCTTTAAGCGAATGTAACCAGAACTTTTCCAACATTTCTTCTGCTATTACTTTTCCCTCTTCGCCATATAATTCACGCGCACGTTCATACACTTCTTCCCACACTGTATCAAATGTAAAATGATAATACGGATGCTGTGATACATACCCGATACTTTTAAATCGTTCTTTCGAATCAATTTTATGTATCACTTTTCCATTCCACTTTACCTTACCTCTTCTAGCTTTTTGCAATCCTGCTAAAATCGTTAACAGTGTAGACTTCCCAGTTCCGTTTTTCCCAACTAGAGCTGTCCATTTTCCTTTTTCGATGTTCACTGTTAAATCTCGTAAAATAAGTGGACTATTTTTCTCATATTGAAAAGATATATGTTCTGCACTTAAAATTACTTCTTGCTTTTCACATTGTTCTACTTGCCCATTCCTATAGGATATCGCTGAAAAATCATTCATTTTCATTTGCGCTTCTCGTACTGTAAACGGAATATCTTCTACATTCCACTCTAAAAACAATCTTGGAATTTGCGGAATAAATGGATGGAACTTTTCTACTTCCCACATGTTCGCTATCACACTTTTAGAAGTACCATCATAAATGATTCTGCCATTATCCATACAAACAACGCGTGTTGCGAGTGGTATAACTTCATCTAAACGATGTTCACTTAAAACTATCGTAATTCCGAGTTCTTCATTAATACGTTTTAACAATCCTAAAAACTCTTTTGCAGCAATCGGATCTAGCTGCGCTGTCGGTTCATCCAGTAATAGTAGCTTCGGCTGCATGACTAATACTGCTGCTAAATTTACTAGTTGTTTTTGACCACCAGATAACGTATGAACAGATTGGTGCAATAAATCTTGAAATCCTAAAAAGCTAATGAGTTCCGCTATTCTTTTTTGAATAATATGTGATGGTAACCCAATATTTTCTAAAGAAAATGCTAGTTCTTGAATAACTGTATCCATTACGAGCTGATTTTCTGGGTTTTGAAATACCATACCAATTTCTTGTGCGGATAATAAATCTGGTACATCTTCTAATAAAGCACCATCGTAATATGTATGCCCAGAACGCGTGCCAATTGGAAGTAACTCCTTTTTAAAATGCTTTAATAAAGTTGTCTTCCCAGAACCTGAATCACCAGCAAGTACTATAAATTCTCCATTTTGAATAGAAAGAGAAATATGCTGCAACGCTTCTTCATTTTCATCAGCATATATAAATGATAAATTCTTTATTTCTGCATGCGCCACCATATCCATTCCCTTCCTTCCATCATAATTGGTAAACTAACAAACATCATAAATAATAAAAACATAACTCCATCGTATTGCTGGAACAGTATTGATTCCACTTTCGGATAGATAATCAATTTCCCTCCGCCATAATAACTAAATATGAATGAGGCTATAAATAGAATACTTAAATAACTTAGCGTGTACCAATCGCGTCTTTCCATTCTATACCGAATATAAGTCGTACGCTTCGTTACACCAAACCCACGAGCTTGCATAGAATCTGCTGTTTGTAGTGCATCTTCTAACGAACAAACTAATAACACTTGCAGTAATTTCATCCCATTTTTTATACGCTCAATGAGTGAACCTGAATCTAATTGTACACCTTTCGTTTTTTGGACGAGTGTAATTTTCTTTAACCGCCTAATAAACAAAGGAACAAACCTCACTGTAATCATCGTTAACAATGCTACTTTCGGTGAAATTCTTGAAAATAAATATAAAAATTTATGACTCGAAATAATATCGTTATAAGAAGCAAACGTAAACATAATCGCAACTAATAATAACCCCATAACAAGTCCATACATACAGGCCTCAAGCTTAATCCGGCTATCTCCTAAATGAAATAACGTAGTCGCTCCTCTATGTGTTAATAAAGAGTTAAATAAAATAACCATTAAAAAGAACACGATAGTACTAGGTAGCATCTTTCTTATTTTCCCGCCATTCCCTTGTACTATATTTAAAATTACTATTAGTATAATCGCTCCAATTAAAAAAAGAGGATGAAGACACATCATGCATAGTATCATCACCCCAATATAATAGAAAAAATTCACAAAAGGATGTAAAGAAGAAAAACTTATTTTCATAGTCCTTTACCGAAGATCCTTTCTTAATTTAGTATACATACACCCATTCAACTGTATCTCCTGGTTTAACTGTAACTACACCAGCACTACGGTTTGGAAACGATCCGTTCACACGATATTTCCATCCGCTATTATCATTTACATCTTTTTCATATAAATTTTCAATACCTTTTACGTAAACATCACCTTTAGATCCACTCGCATCAACATCTAATCCTGTGCCCGTTAGCACACTATAAACAGTGTCGCCTTCTTGTACATCAACCTTTTTCGCACCTAATAAGTATCCTTCATTTCCTTTTACGGAGATAGTAACTTGTTTCGCTTGCGGTACTGGTACTGGTTTTGGTTTTGGTGGTTCAGGAGTTGGTACTGCCGGAGTCGGTATCGTTTTCTCCTCTTTATTCGGATCTTCCTTTTGCTCCTGCTTTGGTGTTTCTTTCGGTTGATTAACAACCTTTGCTTCTTCTTTTACTTCTGGCGCTTTCGGCGGCTGTGGTTTCTCTTCTTGTACTTTTTGTTCCGGTTGTTTATTTGCAGCAGGCTGTTCCTTTGGTTTCTCTTCTTTCTTTACTTCAGGTTGTTCCTGCGCTTTTTCTTCTTTTTGTTTCTCTTCTACTTTTTGTTCTTGTTTATCTTTCTGCTCTTCTTGTGGTTTCTGTTCCGGTTCAGCTTGTTTCTCTTCCGGTTTCGGTACATCTTTTTGTTCTTCCTGTTTCGCTACTTCTTTTTGCTCTTCTTGCTTCGGTTCTACCTTCTTCTCAGGCTTTACAGCCGTTTCTTCACATCCGGCTAATAATCCCAATGAAAGAATTAAAGAAATGAACCATTTCATCTTACTCATGCTGTCCCTCACCTTTCTTATTAAAGTGAAACTTTAATAAGTGGAGATTTTGTTCATCCCCACTCATTATTAGGCCTCACTTTTATAATAAAATTAGGAGCAAATGATTGCTCCTAATTTTTGTTAAGCTGCTTTACGTCTCCATAATACATATGCAGAAGCGATACATAATACACCCATACCTACTTGTGTAGCTGCACTATGAGAAGTTGCTCCTGTTTGTGGTAATTGATTCTTATTCTTGTTTGTTTCTTTATTAACTCGTTCGTTATCTACAACAACTTTTAGATTTTCATCTTTTGGTTGTTTTTGTAACTCTTCTTGTTGTTTCGGCTGTTCTACAACTTCTTTTTCTTCTACAGTTGTCTCTGGCTCTACAATTGGTTTCGTATCGATTTCATTCTCTACTACATTTGACCAATCATAAATCGATTTTCCAAGATCTTTAAACTGAAGTAACGCTAAAAATACTTGCTCTGTAGCCATTCCGCTACCTTTTTGATCACTCGGTAACCATTTGAACTCACCATTTGGAAGCTGGTATGACATTACATTTTGTACTGCTTTATTAAGACGATCGTGATCTACATCTTTAACTAGCGATAGTCCAATAATTGCTTGTGCAGTACTATTAGAATTCTCTTGTCCATCAGCGGCAAAACCACCATTACTTAGCTGCTGCTTGTATAAATAATCAACAGCTTTTTGGATAGCTGGCTTTACATCCGTTTGATCTTGATAAGGAGCTAATGCTGCTAATACCATACTTGTTACATCAACGTTACTAGCACTTTCTTTACTACTTGAACTATCATACGTCCAGCCACCGTCTGTATGCTGCGTGTTTAAAAGTGCTTGTACTAAAGTAGCTCGATTCCATTTCGCTTCGGCCGGAACCTCATATTTCTTTGTATCTAATGCAAGTAATGTAAATGCGTATCCTGTAACAGAATTCACTTTATCTGATTCAAATAAATTTTGTACTAAATTTTGTCCCTCTACCTTTGTAGGATCTACATTCATTGCATTCATCATAATAATCGTTCTAGCTAAATCTGTTGCTGAAAAACGATTTAAACGCTTCTTAACCTTTTCAGCTACTGGCTGAACATAGTTTATTTTCGTTTCAAGTGGAATATTTACACCTGAACGAGCAAGTCCAATCGCAACCCAATCACTACCAATTCCATCTTGTAACATCTTTTCTGACGTTTTAGAAATTGCTTCATTTAATTGTGCTGCTGGAATTTCAACTTTCTCTTGCTTTGGTTGTTCTGTTGTTTTATCTTCTGGTTTTTCTGTTTTCGGTTCTTCTGGTTTTGATTCTTCTGTTTTACCGTCTGGTTTTTCTGTTTTCGGTTCTTCTGGTTTTGGTTCCTCTGTTTTACCATCTGGTTTTTCTGTTTTCGGTTCCTCTGGTTTCGGTTCCTCTGTCTTTGGCTCTTCTACAGTTTTACAAGTGCCAAATTTATCTAACGTTTGTTGCAACGTTTCTTGACTCATATTACTCCAGTCCGCAACGTAACGAAATGCAACAACATCCCCAGACTCTAATTTATAACTATCTGCCCCAACTTCTGCAGATTTGTCATTTACATCATACAACCAACCGCTCGTTGCTCCGGCCATTAATCCGTCGATGCCCTTTATATACGTTCCAAATGACATGCTTTCAGATATTACTTTGTCACCCATGACTTTTTGCAACAAACTAAAAGCTGTTTCTCCATCTTCAATCGAAACTTCTTTTGGACATAACATAATTCCTTTTTGTGATTCACCAATAATTGCAAGTTTCGCTGTCTTTCCTTCAGCAAACGTAATATGTACTGTATTCGCAAAAGAAACAAATACAAGTGCCACTGCCATTAATGATGTAAGCAGCCATTTCTTTAACATTGCCATTCCAAAATTCCCTCCCTTACTAACATTTACACAAAAAAAGACCCTTTAAGGGCGTGTGATTGACACTCTCTTTTTGTAAGTGTCGAACAAAATGCACAACACCTCCTATCCGCATTATTCGCGGCTATATTTGTATAGGAAAAATAATTTCGTTTATGAACGTATCATTGTGATAACATTCACTTTTCTAGGCACTACTTACTTCCATTTCAGTTATCGTAAAACGATAAACCTATACATTCTGCAAATTTTGATTTTCTGTATTATTTTACTATTGACAAATATTTTTGTCCATGCTTTATCAGATTTATTTTCTAAGAATAGTAACTTACTAACCTTTAACGATGCAAACTCTTTTCACTAATAATGACGCCATCTTCATCCGCATAAACATATTCATTCGGCTTCCATTCTACTTGTCCAAATTGCAATGAAATATTCCGCTCTCCTTTTCCTTCTTTTACACTTCTATTTGGCATCGTCCCTAATGCTAAAATACCAATATTAATATTCTTTAGTTCACTAGAATCACGAACATATCCATTCACAATAATTCCTGCCAACTTTCTTTCCTCCGCAATAGCTGCCAAATTATCGCCAAGTAACGCACAATTCGTAGACGCTCCGCCATCAACAACTAATACCGTTCCTTCTGGTAGTGTTTGCAATCCTTCCTTCACTAGTACATTATCATCCTTCACTTTTACCGTTGCAATTTTCCCGTAAAACTGTTCCTTCTTCCCAAACGACTGAAAAGACTGGCGACATATTTGTAATTCCTTTTCAAATTCATCACATAGATCCGTAGTTTTCCACATCTCGTTCCCTCTTTTCTTTTTATATTACATATTCTTGGATTTTTTTCGTTTCCCTGTCTAATGTTGCAATAATTTGTATGTGTAAGAAAAGGACAGAAAAACTATTGCCTTAAGAAGCCACCTTTATTATAATCTATTCCACAGATAAATTTCAGAATATTAAAAATTAACCAAGTGAAAAAGGAGGGGTTTTATGCAATTACAGACCGAGGCAAAAAAACAGCCTAGTAAACGAAAGTTTAAAATGCCTGACGCGTACGTACTACTATTTTTTATTGCTTTACTTTGTGCAATAGCTACATATTTCGTTCCTGCTGGAGAATTTAAAAGAGTCACAAATGGTACTGTTACAACGACAATACCAGGAAGTTATCATTCTGTTCCACAATCGCCGGTAGGGTTTGTTTCTTTTTTTACCGCTATTGAAAAAGGAATGACACTTGCTGCTCCTATCATCTTCTTAATTTTATTTACAGGTGGAGCCATTGCAATTCTTGAAAAAACAGGTGCTCTTGACGGTTTAATCTATCATGTAATTAACAAATTTCGGAATCAGCAATTACTTTTCATTTGTATTGTCGCCGCACTCTTTTCTATTCTCGGAACGACTGGTATTATCGTGAACTCAGTTATCGGCTTTATCCCCATCGGCATCATCGTTGCACGCACATTAAAATGGGATGCTATCGTCGGCGTAGCAATTATTTATTTAGGCACTTATGCTGGTTTTAATGCTACTATTTTATCTCCCTCACCTTTAGGCATTTCACAAAAGATCGCAGAACTTCCAATGTTTTCAGGGATTGGTTTACGTACGGCAATTTATATCTCTTTTTTAATTGCCACCATTTTATATATTAATTGGTATATAAAACGCTTAAAAAAATCGAATAAAGGCAGCATACTCGGAGATAACTGGTTTCCAAGTAATGCTCTTTCAAGTGAGAAAGAAACAGAGAAAACAGAAGTTCCTTGGACAATACGTCATAAATTAATTTTACTCGTTTCAGCTTTATCATTAATTGCATTTTTAATAGGCGCTTTTCGTCTACATTGGACGGACGCAGAAATGACCGCTACTTTTATATTCATAGCAATTACAGCGGGAATAATAGGTGGTATGAAAGCAAACGATATCGCTTCTACTTTTCTATCAGGTTGCCAAAATCTCATATACGGTGCTTTGATCGTCGGAATGGCTCGTTGTATTTCAGTCATTTTAGAACAAGGCAAATTACTTGATACAATTGTTAATCAGCTAGCACAGTCTCTCGAAGGACATAGCCCTGTATTTGGCGTTCTCGGCATGTATGTAAGTAGTGCCGCATTACATTTCCTCATTTCATCCGGGACAGGAGAATCTGTTATTTTCATTCCGATATTGGCTCCATTAGCCGATTTCATGCACATTACACGCCAAGTTACAGTACAAGCTGTTATGCTTGGAGAAGGTGTAGTGAACTGCCTCAATCCAACTTCCGGTGTTTTAATGGGCGTTCTCGCAGCGAGCGGCATTTCTTACGGAAAATGGATTCGATTTATGGCTCCACTTGCATTCATTTGGTTTATCATTGGACTTATTTTTCTTATTGTTGGTGTGAATATTGAATGGGGACCGTATTAAAAGACTCATATTATACTTAACTTAATAAAATATCTATTCTATTCTCCAATCCTATAAAAATCACTTATTCTAGTATAGATATAAACAGGGATTAATCATAGTGATCAATCCCTTCTCTCAAAGTAAAATACCTTTAAATATTTTAATTCCAAATTTTATTTACCCATTCAGGATGATCAATAAAAGGATTGCGATTATGTTGATATTTTGTAAAAATCACTTCATTACGCTTTCGCTCTAAATCATCGACAGGGTCTTGTTCATTCCATTTTAGTAAAACGGATAGTTTGCCCATGTATGGATCTTTATTGTTATTCACCTTTTCATTTAATTCTAAGTCTATTTCGCCGTTGTCTCCTTCATAACGAACAGCCATGTAAAACAGCATTCTAGCGATATCTCCTTTTACACTATCACGAGGTTCCCAAGAATCACTATCGTATTTACATTCTGTCGCTTCCGAATGATTCACACCACCATTATCAAAATCCAGATTTCCACGTGAACTATTTACAGATACATCCGTCGCTCTTAAATGATGCAAATCTGTTCCAGCTCCTGCAGTCGTTCCAAAATCACCGTGAGATTTTGCCCAAACATGCTCTCGGTTCCAATTATCAACTCCTGAACCATTCGTAAGTTTTCCTTGCGAACGCCCAGTATATAAGAGTATCACATTGTTTTTATTATTTGGATCTTCATCAGTATCTCTTAGTGCTTCCCAAACCGCACTGTATGATAACCTTGTATGATCATCAATAATATTATGAAGTTCCTTCTTTAATTCTAAACCCGTTTTTCCTATTGCATTATTATAATATGTATCGTCATAGTTTTTCACAGTAATCTCTTGTGCTGAAAACGTATCTACTTGTGGAGATGCAGAAACTACTTCACCATGTATGATATCTGTAAATGATAGAGATGCAGAACCTAAAATAAAAAACGAAGATAGTGTAACCATAGCAAGTTTTGTGTTTCGGAACTTCATATACCCATTTCCCCTTTAAAATATAATTTGAAGCTATTAACTAAAAAATGCTTTCTAACCCCCAAAAACTTTTAGAAAGCCATACCCACCCTTTTCTTTTTATTTAATACAAAACTCTATTGGGTCTGTATCATTTCCACACTTTTGATTTATCTACTTTTCAAGCAATTTCACTTTTCACAAGAAATATCCTTCTCTAGTAAAGGTTATTAAAATATTCTTTACAATTAAAAAGTAGTTTAATGTTAACTTATAAATTTCAATTTTTTTCATGCAATTATGCATATTCGATAAATCGTTCAAAAAACATTTTGAATAAAAATTAAGATGATAGTTCGACTTTTCCTTTTTCTATAATTGTCTTTATTTTTTTGTGTAAACCCCTTCTTCCTCTGAAGAATAAATACAAAAATAGATTGGATACCATGTAAGGCACCAATCTATTTTAATTAAAGAAACTTTGGTAATTCTGAGTTCACAACACATTGTGCAGTAATGATAACATTTTTATATTTGGACAGAACTACTACTATTTATTTGGCATCGAATCTATATACTTTTTAACTACTTCATATACATATTCTTGATTTGCCGCTGCTGTGTTTGGGTTGTATTTTCCGCCGTTTGTTTTATTGTTAGATAATACGCGAATCCCTAAAAATGGTACGTCATACGCTTTGGCGATTTGCGCTGCGGCAGCGCCTTCCATTTCTTCAACAGATGTACCGTATTTTGTATGGAACCATTTAATTCTATCAACTTCATTATTCCAAACATCTGCTGAACCAATCGTACCTTCCACTACTTTACCTTTTGTATATGTGTCTTTTACCGCATTCGCTGCTGCAAGTAAGCCCTTATCTCCCTCGTAGTATCGGATTTTCTCAGCATTTGGATCTTCTCCTGCACTCCCTTCAGAAGCCATCAGGTCCATAGATATCCATTTTTCCGGTTCAATTCCTTGATTCTCATTCATATTTGTTGTTTTTAGTGAACCTATATTCGCGACTTGTTTTCCTAACACAATATCAAATACATTTAAATTAGGATCGTGTCCACCTGATGTTCCTTGGTTAATAATCGCCTTAGGCTTATATTTTTCAATAGCCACTGCTGTAGCGGCTGCTGTATTTTCCATTCCTTTACCTGTTTTCGCAACGATTACAGGATAATTGTCTACAGTTCCTTTATAAAATACAAAACTCCCAGATTTTTCTTCTTTCACATTTTTTAACCTTTTTGCAAATTTTTCAGCTTCTATTGGCATTGGGCCTTGAATTAAGATAGGGTTTTGATTGCTTTTCGCCTCAGCTACTTGTTTTGGACTAGCATTACATCCTGCAAGTATTGAGAATGATAATGCGATAGTAGTTGCTAGGGCACCATATTTTTTCAACAGATTTTTCTTCATAAATAATCTCTCCTCTTTCTCTTGTTGTTTTCTATACTCGATGTTTTGGTCCAAAGAAAAAAGCTCTAGAAATTGTAGAAGAATCTCTACTTTCTAGAACTACGGTAGTCAAAGTTAATTAAGCAAAAGATGAGGCCATTGCTAAATTATAGATCGGTAGCGGCTCAGTACAACTAACGACCGAATACTTTAACCCATAGTCCAGTTCTTTCATTGGGAACTAGGTAGAAACGCTCGGACCATATTACCGAGTATATACGAGTGATGTTATTTAAAATTATTATATTGGTAATATAACAAACTTTTAGTGAATATACAACAAAAATATGAACATTTTTATTTAAATAACTAAAAATGTTCGTTTTTTAAAGTGTAATAGATGAAAAAAATTGTTTTCAAATGGAATAACCAGCTAAAAAAACAGAAATCCATATACTGAACTAGAATTAGTTCAGTATATGGATTTCAATGAGTTCTCTTTGAAGTTATATAATGATATACCTATTAAAAGTTTTATCTTTCCCCTTCAATACACGTTATTTTAAAAATAATGAAGTTGTTCATTTTTAGAGGTTCAAATAAAAAAATCCCACAACATATTATAAATATGCTGTGGGATTGATATTAAAGTATTCTTTAGAAATTAAGCCTTAATAAAGATTGTATTTCAAATTCACTGGTTTACTAGCACTTCTTTTTTCAAATATGTAAGGATGCTATATCCTGTTAAATTTCACTATTTACTTCGTTATTTCACCAAACTGCGCTCTCGTCACTTTTTCCAAGTCATCCACTTTCAGCTCAATTTGCACGCCAATTTTCCCGCCACTTACAATGATCGTTTCAAGCGATTGAGCACTCGCATCAATACATGTAGAAAATAACTTCTTCATTCCTACTGGTGAACAACCGCCGCGAATATATCCTGACACTTTCGTAATATCTTTTACTGGAATCATTTCAATTTTCTTTTCACTTACTGCTTTTGCGGCAGCTTTTAAATTTAGTTCCTCATCTACTGGAATGATAAAAACGTGATAATTTTTACTATTCCCTTGAGCGATTAACGTTTTATATACCTCTCTCACTTCTCGTCCAATTTTCCCTGCCACTGATACGCCATCAATTTTTCCATCGTCCGGATCATATGACATCATCGAATATTCAATTTTTTCTTTATCTAATATTCGCATCGCATTAGTTTTATCTTTTTTCATAGCGGTCTCCTTAAAAGGTTATTTCATATTATTAAGTTTTATTATATTATACACCCTTTTCCATTCCTCCTACATAACTTCACGTATATTTCAAAACTAAAAATATTGATAATTCAAAAATCATCTGATATAATTTGGAAAAACTTATGTTAAGGAGAGATTTGTAATGCGAAATTTTAATACTTCTTTCCAACTTCATCATCATACGTAACGCCGTGTATCCGAAGAAAAATTTTTCTTCGTGGGTACAGGGCTTTTCCTGTTGACCCACGAAGCGTTCATAAAGCTATGTGGGTATTTTTATACCTGCATAGCTTTTTTTAATTTAAAAAAGGAGAGATTACAATGGAAATGAAAAATGTAAAAGGAACGAAAGACTATTTACCAGAGGAACAAGTATTACGAAATAAAATTAAAAGAGCTTGTGAAGATACGTTTGAACGTTATGGCTGTAAACCGTTAGAGACACCAACGTTAAATATGTATGAGCTTATGTCTTACAAGTATGGTGGTGGCGATGAAATTTTAAAAGAAATATATACACTTAAGGATCAAGGAAAACGCGATCTTGCCTTACGTTACGATTTAACAATTCCATTCGCAAAAGTCGTGGCAATGAATCCGAACATCCGCCTTCCTTTTAAACGTTATGAAATTGGGAAAGTATTTCGAGATGGGCCAATTAAACAAGGAAGATTCCGTGAGTTCATTCAATGTGACGTTGATATAGTCGGTGTAGAATCAGTCATGGCGGAAGCTGAACTCATGAGCATGGCGTTTGAGCTGTTCCGAACGTTAAACTTAGACGTAACGGTCCAATATAATAACCGAAAATTGTTAAACGGTATTCTTCAGGCGATTAACATCCCTACTGAACTAACGAGTAACGTAATTTTATCATTAGACAAAATCGAAAAAATTGGGATTGATGGTGTACGAAAAGATGTATTAGAGCGCGGAATTTCTGAAGAAATGGCTGATACGATATGTAATACCGTTTTATCTTGTCTAGAGCTTACAATTGCTGACTTTAAAGAAACTTTCAATAATCCACTCGTTGTCAATGGAGTAGACGAGTTACAACAATTACAGCACTATTTAATCGCTCTCGGAATAAATGAAGATGCTATATTCAATCCATTTTTAGCGCGAGGACTCACAATGTACACAGGTACCGTGTATGAAATCTTTCTAAAAGACGCTAGCATTACATCTAGCATCGGTAGCGGTGGTCGATACGATAATATTATCGGAGCATTCCGTGGTGATAATATGAACTATCCGACTGTAGGGATTTCATTCGGATTAGACGTTATTTATACAGCACTATCACAGAAAGAAACCATATCATCTACAGCAGATCTTTTTATCATCCCACTCGGGACAGAATTACAATGCTTACAAATTGCCCAGCAATTACGTTCTACTACTTCCTTAAAAATCGAACTTGAACTAGCCGGGCGTAAATTGAAACGTGCCCTTAATTATGCCAATAAAGAAAATATCCCGTATGTACTAATAATAGGTGAAGAGGAACTATCTACAGAAACAGTTGTATTGCGTAATATGAAGGAAGGTACTGAAGTGAAGATTTCCCTCTCTTCCTTGGAAAATAACACATTTAATAAATATATATAATAAGCACCACCCTCATTTGGGTGGTTTTTCTAGTGCACAAATAAAGAACTATTTAGTTTACATAATATTATTATAGAATTCTATAAATGTGAATCACAAAAAACATATCCATTCACCACTATATTTGGTAACATATTCATACGTACATATTATTTAGGAGGAATTAACTTTGAGGGCAGTCGTAAAAACATTGAAGTGGACTACAGGTATCTCCCACCTTTTATTAATTCCTTGTTATTTATTTCAAGGACTAGTTGACTTATACGGGATACCACTACTTATAGTAATTACTTTACATATCATTACAATTTTATTAGCTAAAAAGGAAGGCATGAAAACCTATGCTAATTATATAGGAATCCTCACTATTCTAGTTGCTTTCTTTCCCTATATACAAATCGCTATACATATTATAGCGTCGATTTTCCTTCTATTAGATGCTGCTTCCGTGAACACAAAAGAATTTTATGATTAAAACAGAAATTAGAGAAATATTTTTCAACCATATACAAAAAAAGAGGGCAGATATGTATCTCCCTCTTTTGTCTAACTCTTTTTATTGTTATTCTTGTTCTTGCTCGTCCAAAATCTTCTCAAACGCAGCAGATACTTTTTCAAATATCTCGTCACTCTCAATGTATGAGAATTCACTATCTTCTTCTACTTTTAGAAAGAAGATATCAATGTCTTCCTCAGTTTCTGTTTGAATATCTTCAACAAAGGCAACCGCAATATATTCTGCTCCTTCGACATCCATCGCTCCAAGTACTTCAACTTCTTGTTCTTCATTATTCTCGTCGCTAAGGCTAAAAACTTCGCCTACTTCAATATCTGACATATTCATTCTCCTCCTATTACACTCTAAAAAATAGAACGTTCAAATCGTATACTTACTAACATATCTTTCCATAAAAAGTTAAATTCATACAGAAAGAACAACAAATTCTTGCTGGTTCAGCATATGTATTCCATTAATACTATAAACGATAAATATAAATTTTCATATTAAAGAGACTTATGCAGCAATTCCAGTACATCTTTCATCGCAAAAGGCCCATCTTTTTTCACATGCTCAGCGAATTCCGAAACGAGACGTAACGTTTTCACACTTTCGATTGGATGCTCCCCTGACGCACTTTCAGCAGAAAGCATAACAGCATTCGTTCCGTCCAGTACAGCTTGAAATACATCCGTCACCTCAGCTCTTGTAGGAATAGAATGATCTACCATAGATTGAAGCATTTGTGTCGCTGTAATGACATATGTATTCGTTCGATTACATTCACGAATCATCATTTTTTGCAAAAGCGGAATAAATTGATACGGTAATTCCACACCTAAATCTCCCCTTGCAATCATAATGCCATCCGCTTCTTTGCATATGTCTTGAAAATTCCCGATTGCTTCCATCGTTTCTATTTTTGCAATTAAATTAGGAGATGTTTCTTTATGTTCATGTATAAAACTTCGTATTTCCTTTATATGGCTAGCTTTTCGAACGAAAGAACACGCAATAAAATCAACTTCCTCTCCCAAAAGAAACTGAATATCTTTTTTATCTTTCTCGGTAATAGCCGGTAAACTAACAATTGTACCTGGTAAGTTCACCCCTTTATGAGAGGAAATATTGCCACCTGTTTTTACTCTTGTTTCTATTTTTTCCGTACTTACCTTTTCAACAATTAATTCAACTTCTCCATCATTAATAAGAATTCTACTTCCAACTTTTACGTCATTCGCAATCCCCACATAATCAACACTTGCTTCTTCTTTATTCCCTTGAACTGGATTGGTATGTAAAGTAAATAACGCCCCTGCTTCAAGTGTAATTTGTTCCTCTTTCATTTCACCCAATCTTATTTTAGGACCTTGTACATCCCCTAGAATTTTAATAGAATCGTCTAACGATTTTACTAAACGCATGATTGTTTTATGACTTTCATGCGTGCCATGTGATAAATTCAAACGAACAATTTTCATACCATTGTTTATTAACTGCGCTAATGTTTCTTCATTATTACTCGCTGGCCCAATTGTACAAACTCGATCAATTGTCATGTTCCCACCATCCTTTTTCTAATGTTTCCCATAAAATAAAGAGAAGATTCTTTTTATAGGAAAGACTGTGTAACTTAAAGATGCACAAAGGTTTTATATGAGAAGAAGCGATTGCTGAATAAGTAGCTTAAATTTAACTTTTTGACTTAATAGTTATTGTTAGTTTCGTTGCAATAGGGTACTACTAATAATAAATCTTGTTTACATACGAACGGTAGATTGGGATATCGAAAACAACCTATGGAGGAACCACAATGACTAATCTTCGTAAAAAAATAATGGGACTAACATTAGCGGGAATGGTAGCACTAGGTTCATTAGTAGCAGGAAGCATAATGAACCTTAACGAGGTAAAAGCTGATGTAAAGAAGTCAGGAAAGCAACCCAAAAATGTAATTTTCATGGTTATAGATGGGACAAGTTCTTCTGCTACAACATTGGCACGTTGGTATAAAGGCTCCCCTCTTGCACTAGATCAAATTGTATCTGGAGGTGTTCGTACGTATTCCGCAGAATCTGCTATTACGGACTCTGCACCGGCAGCCACAGCTTTAGCGACAGGAAACAAATCAAATTCAGGTTACGTGGGCGTATTACCTTCTGTTGTGAATTCACCTGGCTTAGAACCAATGAAAGAAGAATGCAAGTTTCGTCCAGTTGCCAACGTCTTAGAAGGCGCAAAACGTTCCGGACGCGCGACAGGAATCATTGCTACGTCAGAAATTCAGCATGCTACTCCGGCTAGTTTCTCTGCTCACCATGCTAACCGTAAAAATTTCGAAGTACTTGGTGAACAGCAAGTTTATCAAAATATAGAAGTTGTATTAGGTGGTGGAAAAGCAGCACTTCTTCCTATGACAAGCAATGGAATTCGTAAAGACAACGAAGATTTAGTAAAGGTAATTCAAGATAAAGGCTACGACTTTGTCGAAACAAAAGATGCGTTATTAAACTCCAAATCAAATAAAATCTGGGGTTCTTTCTCTAATACTGCCCTTGCGTTCGATATGGATCGTAAAATAACCAATCCTAAGCAGCCTACTCTTTCCCAGATGACAAGCAAAGCAATTCAAACATTATCAAAAGATAAAGATGGTTTCTTCTTATTCGTAGAAGGCAGTAAGGCAGATTGGGCAGCACATGCAAATGACCCAATTGGGATGATTAGCGATGTATTGGCATTTGATAATGCGGTTACAGAAGCATTAAAATTTGCGAAGAAAGATGGTAACACTATGGTCATTGCATTAGCGGATCATGGTAATAGCGGTATTTCCATTGGTAACAGTAATACAACAAAAGGATATGATACCACACCAGTATCAGCTTACATTGACCCACTAAAAAAGGCGAAAATGACACTTGAAGGTGCTACAAATAAACTAAAAGATGATTTATCTAATATAAAAGAGGTCGCTGCACTTTACGGTTTAGACAACCTAACTAATGATGAAAGAGAAAAGTTAAAAACTGCAAATAAGAAAACTAATGTAGGTCCAATCCTTACTAAATTATTGGCCAACCGTGCGAACATCGGTTTTACAACTGGTGGTCATACGGGTGAAGATGTATTCTTATACTCTTACGGCCCTCAAAAGCCATACGGTTTAGTCCAAAATACAGACATTGCGAAAATAATGGCCAAAGCAATGGGCTTTCAATTAGAAGAAATAACTAAAAAATTATTCTTAGATGCTGAAACATCCTTTAAACAAATTGGTGCAAATGTAACGATTGACAAGCAAGATGCACTTAATCCGGTGCTTGTAGTAAAGCGCAATAATACGGAGGCCAAATTGTTTGTGAATAAAAACATTATCTATATTGGTGGGAAAGATTATGAATTAGGAGGCATCGTTGTAGAAAGCAACGGGAAATTCTATGTACCTGAAAAAGCAATTCAACTATTCACAAAGCATTCTCGCTAAATTTAAATACAGACATAAAAAAACGCTATCCTTTCTATAGAAAGGATAGCGTTTTTTTTCGTTATATGGATACAAATTTATCTTATTAAATCCATTCAACAATAGTATCCAAAGTTTGTCTTGTTTTATTAAATTTTGGTTCTCCTTTACGGTATCCGAATGCAACCATAACTGACACCTCAAGATTATCATCTTTTAAAATTCCTTCATGACGAAGTAAAGAATCTACTTTTTCTTTATCGAATCCTTCCATTGGACAAGAATCAATACCGATTTGAGCTGCGCTAGTCATCATATTAGCTAAAGCAATATAAGATTGCTTTGATGACCAATCAAATACAGCACGTTCGGAGTCTAACAATTTAAAATCCGATTCTTGGAATTTTTTGAAGAATTCATATCTCATCTGTTGAGCTTCTTCAGGCAATCCAATAATATCTTTCATCATGTGCTGAATATACTCTGCATCATAGTGCATATCTTTGATGTTTCTTGAAAGAACAATGACAAAATGACTTGCTGTTGAAAGTTGCCCACCTGCTCCCCATGAATATGGTAATAGTTTTTCTCTTAATTCTTTATTTTGTACCACAATAAATTTCCAAGGCTCATATCCAAAAGAAGAAGGAGATAATCTTCCTGTTTCTAAAATAAACTTAAAATCATCTTCTGAAATCTTCTTCATAGGGTCAAACTCTTTACATGCATGTCTAAAGTGAAAAGCTTCCATAATTTTTTGTTTTGTGTTAGTCATAAAAAGTCCTCTTTTCATTAATTTATTATTCAACTAAATTATATTTTTTAAGTATCAACGTTACAAGTACGCACATTTATGTGCTATAGTATCAAAAAAGATACTATTGTTAAGGGAGAGTCTTTTTATGATTAGTTCAAAAGAAGATGATATAAATTATCCATTTTTAAATAAATATTCTTGTCCCGTAGAAGCTATCGTCGAGGTTATTGGTGGGAAATGGAAAGGGGTTATTCTTTATCATTTGTTAGATGGTAAAAAACGATTTAATGAATTAAAAAGATTAAAACCTAATATCACCCAGAGAATGTTAACACTTCAACTTCGAGAACTTGAAGCAGATGGCATCGTACATCGAGAGGTATATCGTGAAGTGCCTCCTAAAGTAGAATATTCGCTAACCGAACTCGGCGAGTCACTACGTCCAATTATCCTTTTAATGATGGAATGGGCGACTAATAATATGGAGCAGGTTTTGGAAAGTAGAAATAACACTAAATAGTATTTAAAACCTGTAATGAGCCATTACAAACAACTCAAAAAAGATTGCCTCTTAGGATACAGGTAATCTTTTTTCTTTTTTTTAATATGAAATTTATGTTTTTGCAGCCTATCCCCATCAAAGAGCTATTTTTCTTTTGTCATTGTTCGCTATAAAACATATACAGTTTCATACGATAACGCTCGAAAACAAATTCCATTCTTGTGTAATCTACATCGGGTAATATGATTGTGATGGGTAATACACCTGTGGTGGATAATAACTTTGTTGCATGTGTTGCGCTTGTAATGCTTGTTGCTGTGCTTGTATAGCATGATGAACAGCTTGAATAGTGCTTTGCGCAGGACCCTGCCCTCCTAAAGGGCGCATTTGCGTTTCATTGTAAAAATAATTGAAAAACATTCTTTATTCACCTCACCTCTGTATATATTTTTGTCTTCATGTTTCATACTATGTATATTGAATTAAAGTGGATAATTCCTGAAACTTATCATCTTGCAATCCATAAATTTCTTTCTATTCAATAAGATGAATCAAATGTAAAATAAAAGTTAATTTCAAGACAAATCATTGAGAGTTTTAAAATTTTCATATATTGTTTTAATTAGGTTTAAACTCTCGAATGTAAGAGGTGTTATTTATGAAAAAGATATATATTATTATCGGTATTTTACTAGTTTCGATACTTATAATTTATATTTTGTTCAATACTTCATTTATACAGAGCCCGAATCTATCTCATGCACCTTCTAAAGAAAAGATGAAAAAAGAAAAACAGAGAGAGCCACAAACTAACACCGTTTCTTATGGCTTAAAGGATGACCAAGGTCAACATATCGACAATGGAAGTGAAATTACTAGTGAGAATAATAAGATCAACGTATCGTTATCATTTGTACATAATATTAATGAAGACCGAAAATATGGATTAATTGTTTTAGAAGATTACGAACAAAAGCCTTTTAAAATAGATGACACTCCAAATGCGGTATCCCACTATTCTTTTGATATAAAGCCAAACAGTTCGATCACTACTAAAATCCATTTACAAATTTCTCCTACCGCTAGTGAATTAACCTTTTTAATAATTAAAAAACCTGAATATAAATTACAAGATAATGACCTAAATAAAGCCGCTATATTAGAAGAGGTTCTAAGTATGCGATATTCGATTAATACTCATCATAAAGATAATGAGAAAATAAAACCTACTCCTGTACAGCCGAAAACTGTTTTAAAAGATGATCTTTATGAACCATTATTTGTTACTAGAAATGAGGAAAAACTACAAGTGGTGCTTTCTGAGAATGAAGGTAAAGAGCTAACTATATCTAGCGGAAATGAAACGACAGAAGAAATGAGTTATGCAATCGTGGCCTTTAAAGATTGGGAGCAAGTTGAACTATTAAATAACAAAAAAGTTGCTTATACTACGGTCGCTCCTGAAACGAGACAAATTTTTAATTTCACATTACCTATAGTGGAACAAGAAAGTAATTTCCAATTAGTTGCTTTTCCATTTCCTTATAAAGTCAGTAAAAACAATTATATGAGTCAACAAGCCTTCGGTTCATTTCGCATCGTAATTAAAAATGAACAATAAATTAAGTCAGACTGGATGTAGCGAGCCACATATACTACCCGAGCAAACTAAAAAGGCCTACTCACACGAGTAGGCTTTTGAAGCTATGAAAGCTTCGTTAATAATTGATTTAAATCCTTTTTCGTTTTTGTCGTTAATGACTTCATTTTATTAACATCTATCTTTTCTTTCTCCGCTCCTACAATTAACGGATACATACTTTGGCCAATTGTTTTATATTCAGTCGGATGTGATGCTTCTAACTCTTTTTCAATGACATCCCACTTCTCATTAATTTGTTTTCCAAGCTTATTCACTGTTTCTAATTTAGGATTTGCAGCTAATTGCTTGTCTAAGCTTTCAATTAATGTAACTACTTCTTTTACATTTGTTTTTACAGCTACACTTTTCTTCGGATCTTTCGTTGTCTTTCCGTTATTATTTGTGCTTGTGCTTTGATCTGTTGTTTTTCCGCTAGTAGTTTGATCATTTGTTTTTCCTGTCGTCTCTTTTTCTTTTGTTTTCACATTCTCGTTTTGAGTTGATGTTTTGCCGTTACTTTCTGTTCCTGATGATTCCTTTGTATTTTTTGTATCTTTATCTGTTTTTTCATTCGAAGAAGTATTTGTGTCTTTTTCACTATCTTTCGTTGTTTTTGACGCTTCATCTGCACTTGTCGTTTTTGATTGCTCTTCATTTTGTGTAGTAGCTTGATCCTTCTTCGCTTCCTCTTTATCTGTGAAGCTACTACAAGCTGCCATTGTAAGCATTGTACCAATTGCTACTGATGCGATAGCGACCTTTTTCATTTTCATATAAATCCCCCTATGTTTACTTAATTATTTATCCTCCCCTTTACGATTCTATTTCCCCTTAAAAAATCCCTTTTCACACGAATCACCATCTTTCCGACAGTAATCTTCATAATAATACGTACAAAAAACGATAAATTCATTTTAATATTCGAGTTTCTTCTACTTCATTTTTCTCCTCTGCAGCAAAAGAAAAAGAGTATATTGTCACATGAAGATTTGCAATCTACAAATGACAACATACTCTCCTATCAATTTTTTATCTTTCTTGACATTTTATTTATACAAAAAAATTAAATATTTTATAATATTTTTGTTTCTCAACACATGTTAACATAATATTCTTATGAATAACCTCCGTTCGAATGAATGACTTGCCCAGTAATCCACTTCGCTTCTTCACTTACTAAAAAGGAAATTAAACGGGCAGCATCCACCGGTTCTCCAACTCTACCTTGCGGGAATTTCCATACTAAATGATGCTGTAATTCCTCTGTAATCCATCCTGTATTCGTTGGTCCTGGATCAACAGCATTGACTGTAATCCCCTTCTCCATAGCAACTGGTGCAACAGACTTTGTAAATGCTTCTATCGCTCCCTTCGTTGCTGCGTATGCCAATTCATCTGGCATTGGTTCCAATGATTGCCCAGAAGTAAGATTGATAATACTACCACTCGTTTTAAGTGAAAAATGTTTAATAAATAATGAACTTAATAACATAGTAGCCCGAATATTAACTGTATAATGTTTATCCAACTGCTCTACATCTAATTCCTCAATTTTCGTATGAGTAGAATACACTGCATTATTAATTAGAATAGATGGATCACCTAACCGTTCTGATACCATATAAAACAAACGATTTGGCGAATAAGACTGCGATAAATTGATTTCTGCCATTTCACATCGAACACCGTAACTTTCAATCTCCTTTTTCAGCAAAAAGGGTTCTTGATCACTCATTCCCCATGGCATCGCTTTATCATACTTTGGCCAGTACGTGAAAAAAATGTCTATCCCCTTTTGAGCAAGCACCTTGCATACAGCTGCACCAATTCCATTCAGACGAGTTGCCCCTGTTACAATTGCTATTTTCTTCACCTTTTTCTCCTCCATCTATACATAGATCCCCTGCATGAATACAGAGGATCTATCTTCTTATTGAATATTTGACAGTATACGTTCAGCACCTAATTTTAACATTTTAATAAAGATATAGTTTACAATCGTAAACATTACAAATAAAACGATAAACATAATCCACAGTCCTACTTCAAGGAAGAAGTATAATACACCTACACCCGCTACAATAACTAAAGCTATTAAAATATTAGCTAAAAAATTCCACAAAGTTGTATATCGACTTTTAAATAATTTCTGTTCTGTATCCCAATGAATATCTGCAGTTTGTGCATCCCAGCGTGTTCCAATTAAATTAATTAATAACAATCCGTTCGCACTTAGTAAAAACCACAGTATCATGAACACTGGAGAAATCCCAGCTACGATTGCCATCGTAATACCGAATACTGCTAAAATAATCACATTAATTAGCCAAGCAGTGATTGCTTTCGCAAAAAAGATATCCGAAGCCTTTACTGGTAAATAACGATTCACAAACCAAGAGCTTCCATCTCGTGAAAATGATGTTGTTGCAATAACGTTACTCCCCATTAAAAATAATGATGCACAAAGCCCTACACCAATCGCCAAACCTGCTGATTCTGGATTATTAATGTATCCTGTAATCCACTTTAAATTTCCATCTTGTACGAATAAAACAAAGAACAGCATAATCGGCATAACGAAAGTTTGTACAATGCAATTCAAGAAAAATTGCGGTGTACGGAATAACGTTTTAAATTCTTTTTTCACATATGCTTTTAAATGTGAACTTTGTACCGTTGATTTCTGTAAACCTTCCGACGTAATAATTTGTTTCTTTGCTGTACTCGTTGAAAGTCCAATAACCCCTTTTAAATATGTACGCTCTGCAATGTAATAAAACAACACAAAGAATACAAATGAAATAAGTGCAAAGATGATTACGTATAAAGGACCCTTCCAATTTGCATTTTCTACTAATGCCACTGCTCCAAAATATGTAGTTGGAAAATAATTTGTCATTTGTACTAAAAGTGAAGATTGGTTGTTCGCAAGATAATTCGTAAGTGCATCTTCAGAAAACGAACTTTTATTTTTCCACTGTAAAAATACATTAATTCCTACAATAAATAGTATACTTACGATTCCAATAAATATATTGCCTCGATCTTTATTTTTCGCTATATTTGTATACCTCATAATAACTGTCATCAGTAATGAAGCTAATACTAACGGCACAATCGGGAAGAGTAAGTAAATAAAAATCATGTATATGTAATATGTAATAAATGCGCCACTTTTTAACCCGTACGTAATAAAGATTGGTAATAAAATGAATGAACTCATTACGTATTGTGTTATTAATACTGTTAAAAATTTTGCCGAAATAATTTGAGCTGGTTTTAATGGTAACGGCAATAACATTTCAATATCATTACTGTAGTAAAATACAGTTAAAATGTTCGTAATACTCATTAAAAATACCCATATACTAGCAATCGCAAGCCCCATTGCGATAATCATTCCTGGGTCTTGCCCTAATTGTTTCATACCTTCATACATTCCGTGCGTCATCGAACCAAATATTAAAAAGCCAACAAATAAAATGGCTGCAAATGAAAATACATACGCCCATCGCTTCTTCTTATCTGTTATGAAATCTGCATAGTTTAATTTCAATAATACTTTCGTTAACGTCCAAATTTTACTCATTGCCCGTCATCTCCAAGAACATTTTTTCAAGTGATTCATTGGATTTAAAATGATCTCTCATTTCATCTAAATTCCCTTTAAACTGCAAATTCCCCTTATTAATAATCGCAACACGGTCACATATTTTTTCCGCCACTTCTAATACGTGTGTAGAGAAAAATACAATCTTTCCTTTATCCGCATGTTCTCTCATCATTTCTTTTAAAATATATGCGGATTTCGGATCAAGCCCCGTTAACGGTTCATCTAAAATCCATACATCTGGCTCATGCACGAGCACACCAATAATAACGATTTTTTGTCTCATACCGTGCGAGTAACTTTGAATTTGATCAGATAATGCGTTATAAAGATCAAATTTCTTCGCTAAAGACTCGATTCGTTCTTGGCGTACTTCTTTCGGCACTTCATACATATCTGCCATAAAGTTTAAATATTCAATTCCCTTTAATCGTAAAAACATATCTGGGCTATCTGGAACATAACCAAACGTCTTTTTCGCTTCCATCGGCTCTTTCATAATATTTTTACCGTTAATCGTAATGGTCCCTTTATCCACCCCATGGATACCAGTAATCATCTTAATTGTCGTTGATTTACCAGCACCATTCGGTCCTAAAAATCCAAAGATTTCTCCGCTAGGCACAGATAAACTTAAATCTTTTACTGCATAGGTAGACCCATTATAACTTTTTGACACATTCGTAATTTCAATCATTCCATCCAATCCTTTCCTTAATTACCAAATAACTATATTGATATTATAGCATACTTCCATTTTTAGATTTTTGTATTTTTTCAGTTTTCTTAACCTTTAAAATAAATATACACGCCTAATCCAACGATTAAAACGACAGCTAGTATAATATAAATCATCGTAAGCCGTTTAATATTCCCTTTTGTCGCTTTACTATAATTCGCATCACCATTTCGCCCAATTAGAACCGTTGCAATTACAGTAATCACTACAAGTAATATAACGATCATTATCCCAGTTAACATTCCTTCCTCCCCCTCCTTACAACCATTTTACAATATTATCCTCTTTATTTCGCAGTATATTTAGTCTTTTTACTATTATTATGAAAAGAACTGGAAAACTATTATTACCATTCATATCCATACGTGATATATTTATAACATAACGTGATTTATCCCGCATTAACTGGCAGTAAGACTCCCACCTCAAAATTCGTCTGGAGCAAAGAAGTTAGGTGGGAGATCAACTGCCCGTAAACGCCCGATTGGTGAAGGCTAATAATCAGTGGGGGATGAACACCCCCACTGATTATTAGCCTTCACTTTATTTCTAACATTGAAAGGAGAATCTATCGTGAAAACAACTTGGATAAAATATTTAGGATTTCTCGGTTTCTTTGGGTTTCTCGGATTTTTTTATGAAAAAGGATTGTTT
The DNA here is from genome assembly GCF_040676495.1 of Bacillus sp. LBA3-1-1.1. Lineage (NCBI taxonomy): Bacteria > Bacillati > Bacillota > Bacilli > Caryophanales > Bacillaceae > Bacillus > Bacillus sp. LBA3-1-1.1. The sequence goes on along the minus strand of NZ_JBEGIB010000018.1, from coordinate 319,673 downwards.
ACTATGTTCTGTTTCTTCTCCTTTTTCACAACATATAGAACGGTTCAACACGATGAACTGTTTGAACAAATCGTCAATAAATCGTGCCGCAATGCATTTATCGTTACATTACTAACTACCGCTATCATTATGTTTATTGAAATGTTATTTCCAAACCCGGCGCTACAAGAGATTGATATCGCTCTTATTTTTGGCACACTTATTCTTACGTTCGGCTTCTCTATGTTCTTTTACGATAAACCTGTTGATGAAATGGAAGATGCGCCATGGCGTTCGTAACGAAGATAAAAGAATACCGTGCCAAATTGAATATGACACAAGAAGATTTAGCGAAAAGTGTTGGTGTACGCCGTGAAACGATTAGTCATCTCGAAAAAGGAAAATACAACCCTTCCTTGCAGCTTGCTCACGATATTGCGAAGGCACTACATAGTACGATTGATGAGATTTTTATTTTTGAGGATTAATGTAAAAAAAGCCCTTATAATAAAGGGCTTTTTTGTCATAACATGTCGTTAAATCGATATCTCTTGTCTAAACGTCGATATAATTTCATTCAGATTAGGAACAGACTACACTTTTTTCCGCAATATCTACAATTCCTAAAATTTGCAGCAAACTCTCCACTTCATAGGTCGGTTTAACACTTGTCTTGTTTTCTTTCAGACTCGGATTATACCAACAAGTATCAATACCGTAATCTTCTCCGCCTTTCATATCAGAAGTTAGCGAATCTCCAACCATTAGTACACTGGATTTATCAGTAATTCCAAGCTTTTCAAATGCATAATCAAAAATCTCAAGTGCTGGTTTTTGATGGCCAACCTCTTCTGAAATAATAATATGATCAAAGAAGTTACATAAAGGCGAATTTCCAATTCTTGATTGTTGCACCTTAGTATATCCATTCGTAATAATACCTAGCTTGCAATCTTGAAGGTTCTCACATAATTGCACTGCACCTTCTATAAGGTGTACTTCTTTCCCTAAGTTTTCAAGGTAAACGTCACTAAATTGCTGCGCATCTACTTCTATATTATGAAGTGCAAATAATTGTCTAAATCGGTCTACCGCTAATTCACTTAGCGTAATCATTTTATTTTCTAAATCTCTCCATAATCCATTACTAATCTCTTTATAACTTGCAAGATAATCATCATATCCTGTAGGCATACCGAACTGTACAAACGCGTTATGTAATGCGTTTCTTTCCGTTTCAGGGAAATCTAATAATGTATCGTCTACGTCGAATAGTATTACTTTGTATTTCATGATCTTCTCCTCAATTCCTATATTAAACACTTCTTATAGCTTAATTATAAGCTTTTATATATTTCATTATAAAGCGCTTTGACTCGCTCTTTATAGAATACACCTTTATCTTCTATTTTCAAATGTGCTATAAATAAGTTTGCAAGCATGACCGCAGTATCTAATCTATAAAACAAACTAACAATATGAGAAGTATCGCTAAAGATATTATCATTCTTATATCCAGCTTTAAATTCATCCCAACTAACCTCATTCGTTTCAGCTATTCTCATAAGCTCCAATAATGGATGACCAATTAGAGCGTTATCCCAATCAACTATCGCTTTAACTTCTCCGTTATATCCAATTAAATTGGCTGGTCGAATGTCCATATGCAATAAACTCTTTACATGGTCAGCTGTACTAAGAATATGTTCAATTGTTTTTGTCTCTGGAAGTTTAACTCCACAGTTCGTGATTGCATTAAAACCTTCTATCCGTTTCACAATGCGTTCCGCTATATACTTACTAATCGGCTCTCTAATGTTCTGCTCATATTGTAAACCATCGATTGGTATACTATGAAGCTCACTAACTAACTTCCCTATTTTACATGCAGAAATTGGCATGTGATCAGTAGATACATGATCCGATATTAAAAAATCAAGTTCGGCAGAAAGATGCAATCCATGTATCTTTGGCACTGGAATACCTTTTGAATAACAAAACTTAGAAAGCTCTGTTTCCTTTTGCAATGAAATCCGACTATTAAATAAATCTTCATTTATATTTTCTACTTCTCTTTCCCACGGCACTCGAAAAGCTAAAGCTCCCTTTTCTGAATCTCCGCGAAAAACAATATTTTGCACTCCCGTTCCAATCACCTTTAAATCCTGAACAGCTAGTTCCTTATAATCTTGACTTAGTATTGTTGCTAACTTTCCTCTTAACCCCTCTGCTTTTAAACGTGTCTGAATCATTTTATCCCCCGATTCGTAAGTTCTTCTCATCCATTTTCTCCCCGGTGCACAACACTCCTCATAAACAAAATTATAGCAACAATAAGAAAAGGAGGCTAATCCAATCAGCCTCCCTTCTCATTATTTATCCCACATTAACGGGCAGTAAAACTCCCACCTCAAATTCGGCGAATGCGAAGAAGTTAGGTGGGAATCGGACTGCCCGTAAACACCCGATTGGTGAAGGCTAATAATCAGTGGGGATGAACCCCCCACTGATTAAAGTTTCACTTTATCTTCTAGCAATAACACTTTCATTTCCTCTAACGATTCCTTCGTAAAGCCAAGAGCTTTTTCAGCGTATACTTCAACTGATCCGTATTGCTTTTTAACTTCATCAATCGCAGCTTGTAAATACTCAGCACGTGCTTCAAACATTGCACCTAATATTGCTCTACTTTCGTCGTTCTGTAATTTCGCACCTAAAAATGCCATCATTTTTTCATTTAACTTTTCACGGAAACCGTTACTTAGTAAGTAGTCTTCCATTACTGTTTTTTCTGGTACACCTAGTAACAGTAATAGTAATGCTGAGCCAAATCCAGTACGGTCTTTTCCAGCTGTACAGTGGTTTACTAACGGTAAGTTTTCCGGGTTTTGCGCTAAGTTTAAGAAACTCACGAATGCTTCATTACCACTTACGAAATCTTGATTCATTTTCACAAGATACTCGCCTGGTTTCCCTAACATAGAAAGGTCACCAACTTGGAAAAATTCATTTATATTCAAGTCTTTCGCCAAGTCTTGCATAACTGGTAAGCACACTTGACGAGCACCTGTAATATCTGGATTTGGCTTATGCTTCACTTCAAAATCTGTACGGTAGTCACAAATTAATTTTAAGCTAGACTTCTGTAAATACTCGATATCCCATTCTGTTAATCCTGCTAATTCTTCAGAACGATACAATTTACCCCATCTTACTTTACGGCCTTCAGTCGTTTCATATCCTCCCATATCACGGAAGTTAAACGCGCCTTGTAATGGTAATCTACGCTCAGCTACTGTCACTGCTTGTCCATTACTTCCTACTAACCTAAAATATGGACGCTCATTTTCACTCGGGTTTTCAATTGTACATGCTGAATCCCCACTTACTGTTACAAGTAATTCTCCATTTTCTTCAATATGATCTGGTGAAGTACTCCAATAAATACGAACTTCTTCTATATTATTTTCCCACTTTATATGTAACGTATTATCTTCATTTCGTTCTACAGTTGCTTGTAGCCAATTTCTTTGCTGCTCCATTCTCTCACCAACACTTTCTTTGTATAGTCTACTCCTTCTCTATTGTATTATAGGAACGCTTACTTTGTCGTTTCGATTTTTCTTTTTATCTTACAAACATGCAAAAAGTTCTTTTATTTGTTCATAAGTTGTACACGGATTCCCTCGAAATACATATGCGATTTGCTCATCATCTAAATCTTCATATACAACTGTTCCACGATCTGGGTGCGAATAAAACTCTAACCCATTTATCATCTTTTTAACACTATAATTCGTTGTCCATGAAGAAACAGGATAGTACGCTTTGTTTTTATGCCTACAAACCCAAAGTGCATATAGTTTACTATTTTCATCCCAGTATACATACTGCGTTTCGTCATTTCCTAATCCGACCGATTCGAGCTTCCAACTTAACTTTTCATGAATTGGCAATTTCGAATAAATTACGTCATCTGGGGCATTCCAATCACGACATCTTCCTATCTCACCCATTTCACCTCTCTTCGCTTGAAAGCTTAATAAATGAAATGGTGTATGTAATATCGTTTTCGCGAACTCCATATTTATAGGTTGTAACCCGAATAGAAATTTTTCCATTTCATCTTGGTTTACATATCCATGATCTATAGAAATTTCAATTTGCGTTTTCCATTTTGATGTAACGTAACTTTCTTTTCCCTTATAATTTACACCTTTCCAATACACAAGCCCTTTATATTGAAAACAAGCTCCTTTTGCTTGAGAAATACAACTATCTGGAAATACCGGCTCCATTATATCGAGGAAAAACTCTTTTACGCGAAACATACTAGTTGGCGTAACAACTTGAAACCAAACTGTTTCCCACTTTTCACCCTCATAACGCTCTGAAACTTTTTCGATGTTCCAACCTTCTAACAAGATCTCTGGATACAGTAAAACAAAAGAATGAAATTGTTTTTCCAGCATATATAACCCTCCCGCTAAATGAGTTCGAGAGAGTAAGCCATCCATCCTTCTAAAACCTTCTCACATATCGCTCAGTAGAGCTCAGCTGCTGACATTCGTTCTTTTCAAAAACATCCTTCATCCACTCATTTTGTACATTTGTCTCGCCAATATAATAAGATGCACCTATTTCTTTTAAAACAAACATTGCTCCTGTAAAGAATGCCATTTCATACCCTTTATTTCGCATATTTGGAGCGACTGCGAAATACATAAGTTTTCCCTCTTCTAACGTACCTCTTTCAATATGCGGGATTACAATTCCTATTGGCTCTTCATCAATACTCGCTGTTAAACAATGTTCTTTCCATCGCTCACCAATTTCTTGTAGCATCGTATTTACAAATTGATCATAATCGATTTGTTCTCCGGTCACTTCATTCCACAGTGAATAAAAAGCGTCTTCGCCTATCTCTTCAATAAGCTTAAAATCAATTTCACTTTCTATATCTTCTACTTCATATATATCCTTACATACAATCATGTTTTCAGTAATATATTCAAATGAATACGTTTCGAAACATTTCTTATACACATCATAATTTGGACTTTTTGAAGAAATCTCAAATTGCAATTCTTCTATTCCATCTTTTTCAGCTTCAACAACGCAATATTGTATTATCTCTTCTAATTGCTCTTTTGTAAAAACCTCTGCATTATTTTCTTTTATCATTATAGAAGAAGCATTTCTTCTTATTTTAAAATGTTTTTCTAACTGTTCTATAGTCATCATATACTTCCCTCATCTATGTCATTCTCGAATTTCTACTCGTTCTCCTTGCATGAGCAGGATTGTCCTTGAATATATAGAATACTAGAAAACATCGCATCTTTAAAGTGCGGAGGAGGTTCTCCATTGGATATTACAGCATTGCAACAACAGTTAGAGCTTATACAACAAAATGACTATACGCAACTGCATCATATAGATGTAAATGAGTTAACTTTGAACATGCTTCAGTATATTGGAACGACTGATAGTTATGTCCGTTATCAACTTATATATAAATGTTTTGTGCATTTTATTCATCATGAATTCCTTATGGACGATCAGCTGAAATTACTTTTACAAACTTGTTTAAGTGATGAGTATTTATATTGTGACATTCACTCCCCACATACAGATGGGATTTTCACACGTTCTTATACTGTTTCGTTAATTGCGTTAATACTCCAATTCGCTAACTCGCACTATTTTTTTACAGAGGAGGATATCGAGGAAATAAAAACCAAACTCATTACATATATAAACTTGGAAATGGATTTTCGAGGCTATATTGAAAATAAAGGATGGGCTCATTGTCTTGCACACGTATCTGATGCCTTCACTGAAATTGTTCACAATTCCTATACGACCTTTGAGTGGTACGAAGAATTAATTCATTGTTTATTAAATAAAATGTTCATTCCATCGGATCTATTTCATAATAACGAAGATGAACGCATTGTTACACCGTTACTATCTATGCTATATCATGATTTCCCGCAAGATGAGTTAATTTCAATTATTTATAAAAAAATAAAAAGGCTTCCTCAAATTAGAAAACGCCTTTCCCTTAATGAGTATTGTATTTTATGCGCAAACATTAAAATCTTTTTACGCACATTATTTTTTAGAACAAAAGATGATCATAACTTAGCATTTACAGCACGTAAAACAGAAAAAATGTTAAAAGAACTGCCTAATTATTATTAAATATAAGGAGAAGAAATATGGGCTATATTGAAGACATGAGAAATCTAGTAGGAAATCATCCACTCATTTTAATCGGATCACACGCCATTATATTAAATGAGAAAAATGAAATATTATTGCAGCTCCGTACAGATTTTAATCGCTGGGGCATTATTGGGGGCGCCTTAGAATATAACGAAACGTTAGAAGACGCTTTAAAGCGAGAAGTATATGAAGAAACTGGACTTATCATCAAAAAAACAGAACTATTCCGTACATACTCAGGACCTGATTACTTTCAAATCTATCCAAACGGCGATCAAGTACACGGTGTACTCGTTGTTTATATTTGCCGAGAATTCCACGGTGAGCTTATATGTGATCAAACTGAGTCAAAAGAATTACGCTTCTTTCCGCATGATGAGTTACCTATTACTCTTCATCCAGTAATTGAGCGTATTATTAAGGAGTTTCAGCACTCCAATTAAAAAACATCACATATTGTATATAGAAATAAAACACCCTCATTTCCCGTCATTATAACGTGAAATGAGGGTGTTATCGTTCACCGTAAATCCGAATTGTCCCCTTAGTAGCTAGATTGTTATCTCAATCTGATTTCCTTCAGGATCATTTACTACACTTTCATAGTAACCATCCCCTGTAGTACGCGGGCCGTTTAACACAGGATATCCAGCTTCTCTTAATGTATTAGTTAATTCATTCACTTTTTCTTTACTACCTACAGAAAAAGCAATATGCGCATATCCTACTGTTTGTGTTTGTATTTTATCGTCTATCCCTACTTGCCTCATAAGTTCTAGACGCGCTCCACCTTCAAAAGTTATAAAATAAGATTCAAACTGTTTTTTCGGATTGTGATATATTATATTCGCTTCACCACCGAAGTACTGTTTATAAAAGTCACGCATACCTTCTAAATCATTCACCCAAATTGCTACATGTTCAATTTTCATAATCGACACCTTTTCTTTTACAATATTCAACCAACAATTTGATATTTAATTTTCTTTGCTTGTTCTTGTAATCATAAGATCAAGTCCCAGGCTTTTTAATCCATATAAATAATCTTCTTTCCAATCGCTCACTGTTATTTGAGGAATATGTTCTGCTGGAATGTACTGCGGACAACTTTTTACAATTTGATCTATTACAAATTGATTCACTTCATCATCACAGAAAATAAACGCATGTGGATTAATAATAGCTATAAATGTAGAAATTAATCGGGTAATAGCATCTATATTATATTCCTCTGGATTATTTGCATCGTTAACTTCGTCTCCACTTCTTAAAGCTTGTAGGAAATTTTTATTATCATACTGCGGAACGAAAGATATCTCTCCTGAGAAAAAGGTGCTTCCTCGTACTACATCTCCATTTATCATAATCCCTGCCCCTGGACCATTTTGACCTGAATACAAATATACAAGAGAGGAATTGTCATGATTTCCAGTGTTTTTATAATAACCAAGCACTGCGGCATTCATATCATTTTCTATTACTACAGGTATAGAAAACAGATCCTCCAAATGACTTTTCAAATTAAAATTTTGGAACTTTTCATATCCAGGAATGTAAAAAATACGCCCATTATCGACCGCGCCAGGCACACCAATTGATATAGAACTTATTTTCGGAAATGTAGCGATAAGACTTTCTATATGTTCTGTTAATAAATGTAAACCCGTATCCATCAATACACTTGAAGTACTTCCTTGTTCTTTTACTTCCCCTAAACAGTTAAAAATTGTATAGTTCGTCTCATTTTTTTCTAAAAATATCGCTAATCCTAACATATATTCCGGATTATATACATATCGTTTCGCTCTTCTTCCGCCACTTGAATCATCTAAACCAACTAAAGTGACTTCACCATCTTGTTTCATATTTTCTATAAATTTACTTATCGTTGGAAAACTAATTTCTAATGTATTACTAAGTTCAACTTTCGTCGCACTTCCTTGCTCTAGAAGAGCTGTACGAATGCCGCGAAGGATCGTCTCTTTAATCGATTTTTGAGTAACAAATTGTTCACCCAAATCGCTCACCACCTTAATCAACATACTTATTAAACACTTTTAATAAGTTGCGTTGACAATATATCATACATCATTTTCTAAAGCAATAGAGATGATATATTTCCGCTGCATGCCATTCTTATTTAACTCGATGTATTCTCTCTCGTAATAGATGATACAATTCCAGACAAAAGAACAAATAATAAAACCGCTAGCAAGGCATTACGTATTCCGAATGCTTCTCCAAGTATCCCTAAAAATGGTGGTCCGACTAAAAAGGCTGTATAACCAATGATAGAAACTGCAGCAACATTAGAAGTCGCATTTTCACGATCATCTCCAGCAGCTGACAGACCAATCGGGAAACCTAATGCTGCACCAATCCCCCACAGTACTACACCTAATGCTAGAAAATACGAATTACTCCCAAATATTACGATTGAAATTCCTATGATCGCCATCATAATAGTAGCACGTACAACAACGACACGACCGAATCGATCAAGGAAATAACTACTACACATACGAGCTAACGTCATTGCCATTACAAAAACTGTGTACATAATAGAACCTGTCACTACACTTTGTTCATGTCCGTCTACCATCACGATAGGTAACCAATCATTTGCACTTCCTTCTGCAAAAGCCATTCCAAGCACAAAAAGACCAATTAAAAGCACCTTTTTTTCCATACGTAAGGAAGTACGCTTCGCTCTCTTTTTGTTCTGCGATTTCTCCTTCTTTCCTGTTCCATACGGAAGAAAACGATACACCATACATACAAGTAATACAAACACGACCGAAATCGCAAGAAACTGATACAGAATTGGGATGTGAAGCGACGCTGCGATAGAACCACTGAGCGCGCCTACTAAAGTTCCTACGCTAAAAAAGCCATGGAATTTCGGAAGAAGTGTTGTTCCTAATTTCCGCTCAATGGAAGAACCTTCTACATTCAATGCGACTTCTGCTAACCCATATCCTACTCCAAATACTAGTAAGCTACTAAAAGCCCCCATGCTAGAAACAAAATAAATATTTATACCTAAACAAATCAATCCAACAATCATAAAAAACATACTACCTATAATAACGTCTCTAGCTCCCTTACAGTCAATGAAGTGACTTGCACTCAGTAGACCCATTATTGAACCGACTGATAATCCAAACAAAATCCAGCCCATTTCTGCATTTGACACTGCTAAAATATCTCGAGTAGCTGCTGTTCTTGAAATCCATGTAGCAAACGCAACACCTGGCAAAGCAAATAAGAGAAAAAGAGCGTTTCGAGAGGCAAGTAATGTCTTTGTATGATTGTCCGCACTATATTTCTCCATATGAAACACCTTTCAAATTGTCTATACGATAATGTACGAACTGGCGAAAACGCCCTTTATTCGTCTATCGTTTTAATAAATTTAGCTGGATTACCACCAACTACTACATTATTAGGTACATCTTTTGTCACAACTGCCCCTGAGGCAATTACAGCATTATCACCAATTGAAACGCCAGGGTTAATAATAGCTCCCCCACCAACCCAAACATTGTTACCTATCTTTACCGGTTTTCCATATTCTTTTCCAGAATTCCGCTCCACCGGATGCAACGGATGCGTAGCAGTATAAATGTGAACACCAGGTGCAAACATACAATTATCACCGATTCGCACTTCACATACGTCTAAAATAACACAATTAAAATTTGCGAAAAAGCTCTTTCCAACGTGGATATTGTAGCCGTAATCACAACGAAAATCAGGATTAATTTGGGCTTTCCCGTCAGCTGAAGAACCTAAAAGCTGATTTAATAAAGTAAAACGCTCCTCATTTCCTGTCTCCATCGCCTCGTTATAAAGGCGTGTTAAACGTTTTGTCTCCACCCTATCAGCCACTAATTCTTCGTCATCCGCGATATACATTTCTCCCGCCAACATCTTCTCTTTTTCCGTTTTCATACAATCATCTCCTTCGTTATAGAATGAATATAACTTATTAAACAACTTTAATAAGTTGCTTTAATTTCACTTATTAAACACGTTTAATAAGTATCCCTATATTAGCATATTTTTTAATATATGCAACTAATAAGTTTCGAAAGAAAATGTGAATTCCTTACTTCACTTAATGATATTACGCAGAAATTATTAAAATTCATATCGCAAAACAAGGGAACGCTTAACGTCCCCTCTCAAATCCAATCCGCTTTTTAATTTCCGCTAAATTTACCTTTGCGATAGCTCGTGCCCTCTCAGCACCTCTCTCTAACGCTTCATATAATAAATGCGGCTCATTCATATACATCTCATATTTCTCACGAGGTCCAGCTAATTCACGGTCTACAACGCGAAACAACTCTTTTTTCACATCGCCCCATCCAATGCCAGTCTCATACTTTTCACGCATCGACTGCATTTCATCTTCTGTCGCAAATTCTTTATAAATTGTAAATAACGTCTCTAGCTCTTTCGGTTCATTCGGAAGTGAAGAATCTGTTTTGATTTTAAAAATTAATTTTCGTAGTTTTTCTTGCTCTGCAAATAACGGGATAACATTCCCATAACTCTTACTCATCTTTCTTCCATCAAGCCCCGGTAAAATTGCACCATCTTCTTGTATCACAAACTCTGGAAGCGTAAATGTCATGCCAAATGTATGATTAAAATACGTCGCAATGTCACGAGCGATTTCAATATGCTGAATTTGATCCTTTCCGACAGGTACATGAGTAGCTTGAAATAATAATATGTCGGCCGCCATTAAAATGGGATATGTGTATAACCCCATATTCACACCTGCATCGTTCTCTAATCCTGCTTCTTTATTATGCTCTACCTTCGCTTTGTACGCATGGGCACGGTTCATAAGACCTTTCGGAGTTAGGCAAGATAGTATCCACGTTAATTCTAAAATCTCCGGTATTTCTGTTTGGCGATAAAAAATAACGTCTTCACTAAGTCCAAGCGATAACCAAGTTGCTGCTACCTCTTTCGTATAATTATTGAACTTCGCCGGATCATGCACAGCATTTAACGCATGATAGTCAGCTATAAAATATAATGCTTTTCCTTCATTATTTTTTGACATTTGTAATGCTGGTTTAATTGCACCAATATAATTTCCTAAATGCGGATAACCTGTCGGCTTAATTCCTGTTAACATTATTTTTTCACTCACACTAACTCCTCCTTCCTCAAAATAAAAATAAAAAGAGCCCCTCATCCTATAAAAAGGACGAGAAACTCCCGCGGTACCACCTTAATTAGCTATCATTAGCTCACTTCATACTTCGATAACGTGAAGTAACCGTCTTTACCTACTCATTTCAGCGAGAAGCTCCAGAGCCCATTCCATATTCATCCCTTACTGATTTCCACCACACATCAGCTCTCTAAAAAGTTTCGAATATGTACTCTTCTCTTTCATTGCTTTTAGTTATTTTTTACAGTTTATCACATTTGTCGTTCATCTAAAACTGAATTTTCTTTTTTTGTTAGGTTTTAGCAATAGTGATTACCAATTTATTCCGAACAATATATAATCAATATATATAGAATCGATTTACAATAAAAAAACGAGGTGATGTCATGGGTTGGTTTACTAAAAAGAATGATACGTTTAAGATTGATGTATTTAAGAACGATGATAAAAGTCAAGATGATACTTTAGGGGTAATTATACATTTCACACCTATCGCTATATATTTATACACTTGCGATGAGTACATAGAAACATTTGACAGTGCGCTCACTTTTGAAAATGAGAACGGAAATCAAGTAGAAATCGGGGGTACCTTCATTTCTCTTGAAGTAGATGCTAATTTTCGCATGGACGATTTAATATTTGATTACAAACTAAAGGAAAGCAATCTACCTATTATTGAGTTAAAAGCCTACGCATAAGGTGAATTTGTTTACTATAACAAGACTATAAATGAAAAAGAGCTAAAACAGTTTTATCTGTTTTAGCTCTTTTTTCACGTATTCAACTTAACAAATCTATACCCATGCGTTACTAACACTTTTAATATCGCATATCCTGGAATTGCTAAAATAATCCCCATAATTCCAAATAAATTTCCGGCAGTTAAAATAATAAAAATGATAGTAATCGGGTGAATGTCTAGCTTTTTCCCCATGACTTGCGGAGAAATAAATTTACCTTCTGCTAATTGTACAACCATCATAACGATAATTACTTTTAACACCATTGATGGCGAGTCAATAAACGCGATAATTAATGCTGGTGTAATTGCAATGATTGGTCCTACGTACGGAACAATATTTACAATCATTGCCAAAATAGCGAGTAGTACTGCATATTTAATACCAATAATAAGGTAACCGATTAATAGCATAATACCGATAAACAAGCTAACAATAATTTGCCCTCTAATATACGAGCTAATCGCATAATGCATATCATCTAGTATTCTCATCGCTGCTGGTTGTCTTTGCTCTGAAATAAACTTTAAAAAGTGATTCGGTAATTGCTCACCATCTTTTAAAAGATAGAACAATATAAACGGAACCATTACAAACGTTAAAACGACCTCTGTAACAGTACTTAAAAATCCAGTTACATTTCCAGTTACTGATGATAATGATTTCGTAAAATCAACTGTGTAGTCTTTTACCATACTCGCTACATCAATATTTAAATTCTCCTGAATTTTTCCTAGTAAATTACTTTCCCCGAATCTACGTGCTGCTCGTTCAATTTCATGACCGAAATACGGTAAGTTATCTATTAATGCATCGATTTGATCTTTTATAATCGGTATTACTGTTACAACTAAAAATACAAATAATCCTAGTACTATTATATATATAGAAGCTATTGATACGATTCGTGAAACACCTTTCTTTTCTAAAAGCGAAACGAATGGATGTAAAATATAAAATAGCACACCCGCTAATAATACCGGGAAGAAAATTGTTTTTAAAAAGACGATAAACGGAGTAAAAACAAAAGAAATTTTCGTTAGCAATAATATGTTGATAAACAATAATGCAAACCCAAGTAGCACCGCTAAATAATTTTGTTCTCTAAAAAACTTTTTCAACTTATCTCTTTTTCTTATATTTACTTTTTCCAACTAAACCACCTCTTCGAATGATGAAAAGCCCTTATTCAGGGCTTTTCGTCATGATCTATATCTTTATTTCCTTGCAGCTTTCACTACAAATGATACAATAAGAATTAATACAATTGCACCTAATAATGCTGGCACGACATGAATCCCACCAAATGATGGTCCAAAAGATCCAAATAATCTACCACCTAACGAAGCACCTAATAAACCTGCGATAATATTTCCGAACATACCACCTGGAAAATTTTTACCCGTTATAGAACTAGCAATTGCACCTATAATAGCACCAACTATTAATGTGATAATCCATCCCATTTTTAGTCCTCCATTTCTATTATAGTTTGTATGATCAAACATAAGGGTAACCAAACTCTTATATAAGATTATACATTCATTTACACTAAATATATTCTACTATAGAAATATAGCTTAGAATAATATATGTATGGAGATACATATATTATATGCAAAAAAGAAAAATATTGTCAAACTTAGCCAAAAAGGAATTATATTAATATATCATATGTAAAGGAGGTTTCTTGATCTATGATTCACAAATTGCATTCCAGTTCTTTTGAGGTAGCATCATCCATATTACAAGTTCAAATCCCAGCCTATAAAGTTGAAGCAATCTATTTAAACAGTACTGCAATACCCCGTTTATATGATACTGTAAACGATATTCAAAGTTGCGATGAAACATTCTATGGATATTTTTCTGAAAATAAACTTGTCGGTTTTATTTCCTTTATGCAAGAAGAACAACGAATTGATATCCACCGACTCGTTGTATCGCCTGATTTTTTTCAAAAAGGAATCGCAACGAAACTGCTACTTTATATTTTTAACATGTTCCCTTCTTCAATGACATACATTGTACAAACAGGTAAAGCGAATACCCCTGCTATTACATTATATAAAAAACACGGATTCATTACAGTATCAGATACAATACTTCCTAATGGTATGATTCTTACACAATTTAAAAAAGACAGAAAACATAAAAAAATTTGACTTAACTGTTTGTTCATGTTATTTTTTACCTTATAAAACCTTTTGCTGAGTCCAAATTTTGGAGCGGGGGAACCACTTATGTAGCTTTTTGCTACTTGGGGCGAATCTTTTTTAAGTAGGGAAACTCTCACTTCCCGAGTCCGACAGCTAACCTCGTAAGCGTAATGGGAGAGGAAGGTGCTTTTTGCCTATGTTACACAGTATGCCTCCTTAGTTATAAATATGGGAACGATACCAATAGACACCTATATTTATAGAAAAGGAGAAATGTATAATGTTACGTTTATCAGATCACGAAATAAAAATGATGGAACAAAGACTTCGACTAGAACAACACCGCACATATCAAGCAAATAAAGTTATAGATAACTTACATCACAAATACTTCTTTCAGCATATTTTTCAACCGAAAAGATAAAGAAAATGTTTATTTAATATTAAAAAACACAAGGTGTGTCTTACAAAGACATTCCTTGTGTTTTTTATATTCTTTATAAAATTCTCACTACATTTAAACTTGCCGTAATCGCACCTGCTATAGTGGTCACATGCCCTACACCTAATGGGCCATTTTGTAATATTAACGTTGAATTGGCACTCGCTACATTTACAAGAAGTGTATTTGAAATGGCTGGTTCGATTACTACAGTTGATGTCGTTACGTTTTGTATAAAACTCCCTGTCAATTGGCTTCCATTTAATAGTAATCTGACAGATACTGTCTCATTCCCAGCACTTGCATCCCCTTGAAAATAATAACTTACTAAATATATTCCTGGTGTAGATACGGTAACGGTTGTGGCACTAGTTAAAGATACACCTGCTCCATACACGGTAGATCCACTATTAATTGGAATATTGGCATTTGCCGCAATTGCACTCGTTGATGTAGAAAAGAAATAGCCGCCACCTGTTGATATTGCAGACGATCCAGTTGGACCGGTTGATCCAGTTGAACCTGTTGCACCAGTTGGACCGGTTACTCCCGCCTGACCGGTTGATCCTGTCGCTCCTCTTATTCCTTGTGCCCCTGTCGGACCAGTCACACCGGTCACACCAGTCGGGCCTGTTGCTCCCGCCTGCCCCGTTATCCCTTGTGGACCTTGAATTCCTTGAGGACCTTGAGGGCCCGTTACTCCCGTCGGGCCTGTTGCTCCCGCCTGCCCCGTTATCCCTTGTGGACCTTGTATTCCTTGCACCCCTTGTGGACCAGTTGCTCCCGTTGGGCCTGTTGCTCCCGCCTGCCCCGTTACCCCTTGTGGACCTTGTATTCCTTGTATTCCTTGTGGACCAGTTGCTCCCGTCGGTCCTGTTGCCCCGGTTAGACCAGTTGGACCTGTTGATCCGGTTATTCCTTGTATTCCTTGAGGTCCAGTTGGGCCTGTTGGACCAATCGGACCTTGGATTCCTTGCAGACCTTGAATGCCCTGTGGACCGGTTGTGCCTTGTATCCCTTGTATTCCCTGAATTCCTTGCGGGCCGGTTGCACCGGTTGGACCTGTTGGACCTTCTGGACCTTGTACGCCTTGGATTCCAGTCGCTCCGGTTGGACCTATACCTCCTTGTGGACCTTGAATTCCTTGGATTCCTTGAGGACCAGTTGGACCCGTTATGCCACTTGGCCCTTGTACTCCTTGTAAACCTTGAGGACCGGTTGGACCTATTGGACCTTGGATTCCTTGTAGACCCTGTAAGCCTGTTGGTCCGGTTGCTCCCATTACTCCTTGCTCACCTTGAATTCCTTGCACTCCTTGTGGACCTGTTGGACCTATTGGCCCCTGTGCCCCTTGCACTCCTTGTGGACCTGCCTGGCCTGTTGCTCCTATCGGTCCCTGTACTCCTTGTAAACCTTGTAAACCTGTTGGACCGGTTGCTCCCATTACACCTTGTGGCCCTTGAATCCCTTGGTCACCCGTTGGACCGGTTGCCCCCATTGGTCCCTGTACGCCTTGCAAACCTGTTAAACCGGTTGCCCCGGTAGGTCCCATTACACCTTGAACACCTTGAATTCCAGTCGCTCCGGTTGCCCCTGTCGCCCCAGTTGCCCCCGTTGCTCCTGTTGCCCCAGTTGGGCCTCCTGGTGATCCGGCTGGACCCGTTGGGCCGGTTGGGCCTCCTGGTGGACCGGTTGGACCGGTTGCTCCTGTTGGACCCGTTGCAGATCCAGTTGGGCCGATTCCCCCAGTTGAGCCTGTTGAGCCTGTTGGACCTGGATCCCCTTGCAAGCCCGTTACTCCTGTTGGTCCTATTACACCTTGCACTCCTTGTATCCCCTGAGAACCTGTTGGACCTGTTAGACCCATCTCACCTTGTGGCCCTTGTAAACCTTGAACACCAGTTGCTCCTGTTGGTCCCATTGGCCCTTGTTCCCCTTGAATTCCTTGAGAGCCTGTTGGACCGGTTGGACCAATCGGACCCTGAATGCCTTGTATACCTGTTACACCTTGTAAACCACTACTCCCTAAATCCCCTTGCATACCTTGTATACCAGTATTTCCTGTTGGACCAGTCGGACCTAATTCGCCTTGCACTCCTTGTATACCTTGTATTCCTGTTGGACCCGTTGGACCAATTTCACCTTGCATACCTTGAATGCCTTGTATTCCTGTTAGACCTGTTTCTCCCATTGGACCAGGTATTCCTTGGATACCTTGAATTCCGGTTGGACCGGCTGGCCCCCTTTCTCCTTGTATACCTTGAACACCTTGAATTCCCTGTGGACCTTGTTCCCCCATTGGTCCTTGACTCCCTTGAGAACCTCGTGGTCCAGTTAAACCTGTTGGGCCTATTGGACCGATCTCTCCCTGCACCCCTTGCACTCCTTGAATTCCTGTCGGACCAGTCGGACCAATTGGCCCTTGTACTCCTTGTATCCCTTGTGGTCCAGTCGGTCCACCTAAAGAACCAGTCGGACCGGTTGGTCCAGTGGGCCCCGTAATACCTGACGGCGGAAAAGGAATAGGTGCTTACTACACTTATCTTGATTCTTCACAAGCATCTCCCCCCGTTATAACATATCAAACTATTTTTAATACATTTAAACTAGCTGTAATCACACCAGATAATGTCGTTACATGTCCAATAGCTAATGGACCATTTTGTAATGACAAGGTGGAATTTGGAGAAGTAACTTCAATTATCATCGTATTAGAAACTGCTGGTTCTAATACAAAAGTACCTCTTGTAACATAAAGAATAAAACTCCCTGCGACTTGCGTTCCATTTAAAGTAAGCCTCACGGAAATCGTTTCATTCCCCCCATTTGGATCACCTTGAAAATAATAGCTGACTAAATATATTCCCGGCGTACTTAACGTTACAGTTGTTGCATTTGTTAAACTGACACCAGAACCAAAAGTTGTAGATCCTGAATTAATTGGTATTAACGCATTCGCTGCAATTGCACTCGTTGCAGTAGAAAAGAAATAACCTCCTCCGCTAGGTAAACCAGTCGCTCCTGTTGCACCTACCATTCCTAAGAAACCTATAGACCCTGTACTACCAGTTGCTCCTCTAGGTCCCACCGCGCCACTTAGGCCTTGACTACCTTGCGCTCCAATCGGCCCTATACTGCCACTAACCCCTGTCATTCCACTTACTCCAGTTGTACCTTGTAGACCTTGAATACCTTGTAAACCTTGTATTCCGGTTACTCCCGTTGCTCCTGTAGGTCCAGTCATTCCTGTACTTCCTTGTATCCCCATAATCCCTTGAACGCCTTGCAACCCTTGCGCTCCAGCTGCTCCGGTTACTCCCGCCTGACCTGTTTCTCCAGTTTCACCAGTTATTCCAACATTTCCTTGAGTTCCCTCAGGGCCCTGACTACCTTGCGGGCCTTGTATTCCTTGCGGGCCTGTTATACCGTCTTCCCCCACATTCCCTTGTGGACCTCTAATTCCTTGCGCTCCTGTTGGACCTGTTATTCCTTGGATCCCTTGAAAACCTTGAGTACCTTGTGGACCGAGTGGACCTGCTATCCCTTGTAATCCTTGAGGACCTTGCAAACCAATCGCTCCTGTTGGACCTGTTATTCCTTGAACTCCTTGTGTACCTTGAGCACCTTGTGGACCAGTCAATCCATTTTCCCCTTGTATTCCTTGCACTCCTTGAAGACCTTGTACTCCAGCTGCTCCTGTTTCTCCTCGTATTCCTTGTGGGCCTTGGACTCCTGCCGCTCCTGTTGTGCCTGTGGGACCTATTATTCCTTGTAACCCTTGTATTCCTTGCGCTCCTGTTGGACCGGTTACTCCTTGTATTCCTTGCATACCTTTAGGACCATCTGCACCAGTTGGACCGATTTCTCCCTGTGGACCTTGTATTCCTTGTGGACCTTCTACACCGGTTGCTCCTGTTATACCTTGGTTGCCTTGAGGCCCTTGTGGACCTTGTACTCCAACTGCTCCAACTACACCTTGGGAACCTTGTGCTCCCCTTACACCTTGAGGACCAGTTGGACCAGTTATACCTTGTAACCCTTGCACTCCTATTGCACCAGTTCCCCCTGTTATACCCTGTGCACCAGTTTCACCCGTTGGACCTGTTGGTCCCCCAGGTGGACCGGGTGGGCCAGATGGACCAGTCACTCCACTAGATGGACCAATTGGACCAGTAGTGCCCATCGGACCACCCGGTGGTCCTTCTAGGCCTTGCGTACCAATACTCCCTGTTGCTCCTGTTATCCCTCGTACTCCTTTTGCCCCTTGAAAACCGATTGATCCGCTTATTCCTTGTATTCCTTGAGAACCTTGTGGACCTTGTGGGCCTATCACACCTGTTATCCCCTTTATTCCACTTATGCCTTGTGATCCTTGTATTCCAGTAGAACCAATTGGACCAATGACACCTTGTATCCCTTGATCACCTTGTGGTCCTTGCCCTCCAGTAATTCCTTGTATTCCTTGCGGGCCTTCTTCTCCCTGTATACCCGTAGCGCCTTCCTCTCCCTGTATTCCTTTCGCTCCTTGGGAACCTTGTGGACCCGTTACACCCGAGATGCCAGTTTCACCCATCTCACCTTGCATTCCTTGTGCTCCTGTTTGTCCCCGCTCCCCTATTTCTCCTTGTATTCCTTGCGGGCCTTGTAAGCCTTGACTACCAGTAGGGCCTTGCACTCCTTGTATCCCTTCTAGTCCTTGTACTCCAATATCACCAATTGGACCTTGGTTTCCAATCAACCCTTGAGAACCTTGTAAACCAATTGGACCAGTAACCCCTTGCGCTCCAGTATCCCCAACGGCACCTTGCATTCCTTGTGCTCCTGTTGTCCCTCGCGGACCTTGTATTCCTTGTATCCCTTGAGGACCTTGTGGACCCGTTGCCCCTCTAGGACCGGTGATGCCTGGAGGACCGACTGGACCTTCATGGCCTCCAGTTGGACCAGTCGGACCACTGTTACCAGCTGGTCCAATTGCTCCCACAAGCGGAAGAGGCAGTGCCACTCCGAATTTTTTGCAATTTCTATGATGACGCACAACAATCCCCCTTCCCAAAAATAATTACACTTTTTATATGAAATGCATTTTTATATGAAAAGTACACATTCAACCTCATTTTTTTTACATAAAGAAGCCTATCATTTCAAATATAAAATGATAGGCTTCTTTATTTTCAGCAAGTTATTTCCTCGCCTTAATAATAAAAGTAGTTGGCACCATTCTAGCTTTATATAAAGAATAATATTTCGTAGAAGGTGTAGCTACTTCTTCATCAAATACACGAGACGGTTCAGGCTCTTCTATTCTCTCAATTGTAAATCCCACTCTATTTAACATATTTATGTATGTACTTATTTTTCTCTTATATAATGTCGCTTGTACATTTTCTCCTTTAAATGTTTCAAACGTAATAGGAGTTTCCTCATGATAAGAAGACTTTAAAGCAATCTCTTCTGTACCATACTGTAAGTTTGAATATACTGGATGCTCCCAGCTAAAAATAAAACTTCCTCCTGGCTTTACATATGAATAAATCAGTTCCAACGTTTTTCCTAAATCTGAAGTCCATCCTAATGCATAGATGGAATATACAATATCAAAATACCCTTTCGGAATATCTCCTTCTTCTTCCATTGCTCCGCATATTAACTTTGGATTCCAACACTTTAACGTTTCTTTCGCTGTATTAATTTGTGTACTTGAAAGATCTAGACCCCATAATTCTGCCGCCCCATGTTCAGCCATATATTGCAACGAATGCCCACTTCCACATCCAATATCAAGAACTTTTTTATTTTTGATTGAATCGAACAAATGAATCTCATCTTCAGACGCTGTATACGGGCCATATTTCGGTAAACAATCCACTTGAAAGAAATAAGGTGCAACTGTATCCCAACACTTTTTATTTAAAGCTAACATTTGTGTACCTTTCATACCCTACATTCCCCCATCCCATTTTCTTTTCCTACTATAAATTACACATTATACCCCGATCTCCCTTTTCTCTTCGCCCGGTAATTTTTCACTTTCGCGATCGTTCCGCACGCTCTTCCTCCTTCTTCTCCAGCATACATACCGCACCATCTTTTACTTCCATTTCGCGAATGATCATAAAATACCCAGCGACAATCTGGGCATGCTTTTAACCTCCCCCACAAATTTTCTTGAATTGACATTAACACAATGCTTAATACTTTTGTATATACATTCTCTTCGTGCACAGGCTCATATGTAATACCTTTCATATCTTCCTTTACATGTACATGAAATGGGTATTTCTCTAACCACTTTTGCAATGATCCTTCGCCTTCAACCGTTAACCGAATATCTTCTCGAAAACTTTTTAATTCCTCTATCGTA
This sequence comes from Bacillus sp. LBA3-1-1.1, assembly GCF_040676495.1. NCBI lineage: Bacteria > Bacillati > Bacillota > Bacilli > Caryophanales > Bacillaceae > Bacillus > Bacillus sp. LBA3-1-1.1. The sequence goes on along the minus strand of NZ_JBEGIB010000018.1, from coordinate 298,561 downwards.
TGAAATGGAACCTCTTTATGAAAATATTTTTTCATAAAAAGCTTTATATCCTCTTCTGTTTGCAGCATATCAATTGGCTCTCTCGTATCGTTTGGTATTTTCCATGTATTTAAAAATTCCCGAATATATTCTAATTCATTTGGTGCATTTTGATTCAATTCCATCCACCTTCTTCTTAAAATTTACTTTTTTCTGACTTTATGTATAATTATAATATAAAATAGTTAACCATTAAATAATTTTGATGGTTACGATATTAGGAGGAGTTCTATGAAAAGTTTCTCAATACCGATACGTTTCATGCTTATTTCTTCATTCTTTATGTCTTTTGGGTATTTTGCAGTATACGCATTTTTAGCTATTTATCTATTAAGCTTTCTTCATTTTTCTGCTGTTCAAGTAGGAACAGTGTTGACGGTTATGACAATCACATCACGAGTTATCCCATTATTCTCAGGATTCATTGCTGACAAAATAGGCTATATCATTATGATGATAGCCGGATTATTTTTAAGAGGAATCGGGTTTATCGCTTTAGGAATATGCTCTGATTTCTATACAATTTCTATTTCTTCTGCACTTATTGGCTTCGGAACTGCATTTTACGAACCTGCTGCGCGCGCCATATTCGGCTCACAACCAGCTCATATGAGAAAAAATCTATTTACATATTTAAACCTTAGTTTTAATTGCGGTGCAATAATCGGACCAATTGCAGGAGGGTTCTTACTCTTACTCGATCCAATCTATGCTTTTTCTCTAACAGGATCTCTTATGCTGTTATTCGCTTTTATCTTTTACTTACTTAAAAATCCCTTCCAAGTCACTACTGAAAACACGTCTATTACATTAGGGCTACAGGCTATCTTACAAAACAAATCTTTCCTTTTGTTTTCGTTTATTATGATTTTCTTCTATATTATGTTTACTCAGCTTACTGTCGCACTTCCACTTCATATGAAAAACATTAGTAATAGCAACCAGCTTGCTACACTAGTTATTACGATAAATGCAATAACAGGCGTCATATTTATGGTGTTATTCCGAAAACTATTTCATAAATACAACACACTTTTGATTATTAAGTACGGTGTTTTATTAATGAGTATTTCCTTTTTACTCATTCCTTTATTTTAACACCCATATTGGCTATTTATTTGTGTAATTTTATTTACAATCGGTGAAACACTCGTATTACCTAACGCTGATATCGCTATTGCAAATTACAGTAACGAATCATATACAGCTACTTACTTCGGATTTTATCAACTATCACTCGCATTTGGTTTTATCATCGGTAATTATACCGGTACATCTTTTACATCCAACTTAAACGGAATGTATACACCATGGCTTATTTTCGGCGGAATAGGACTTATTGGTTTTATTTCACTCCATATTTTAAATATTAAAAAAGGGGGCTCTAAAGAGGATATATACCTATGTAATGAGACGAAACATCTGTAACACATTACAATTGAGATGGTACCTTTAGACAAGCAGCCTATAATAAAAAATTCGACCATCATGTTTGACAGTCGAATCTTTTTATTTTTCATATTCAAGATGATTATGTCTTTTACAACCAAACAAATAGCAAGCCCCTATATGATCAGTTTCAAATTCTAAACCTGGAACATATCCAGATTTGATACGTTCTATCATTTTTTTATAACAATTATTCTCTTCTTTATATTCCTCAATTAACTCTTTCTTATCTTTTTCTGTCCAGTTTTCTTCTACTTCTTCATTCTGAACATCTTCTATATCTGCTGTCTTCGCTTCGATAGATTCCCGTATAACTTCATTTATACGGGAGAAATTATTAGCTTTATATAGAGCATAAACAAATCTACCAATCCAATTGGGGCTTTTCCAAACTTCTTTGTATCCCTTTTCGAACCATTCAATTGCTTCTTTATAGCAATTCAACTCAACATATAAATCTGCTACATTAATTTCTCCTACAAAATTATCAGATTTCCTGTTAAAAGCATCTAACTTCTCTTTCGCTTCTGTCGTTCGCCCTAAATCAATTAAACATTTTACATAGTTATACATTATATAGTCCGAATCCCCTGCAACACGCAAGAAAAATTCCAAAGCTTTTTCCAGCTCTCCAAGATTATAATGAGCTACAGCTACATTGTGATATGCTTCATTGGATGGTTGAATCGAAATAGATTTTTGTAATGCTTCTTTCGCTTCTTCCCACTTTTTTTGTTTCATGTAAATTTCTCCTAAGATGTTATAAGGAAAGTATGAGGAAGGATTCAACTTAACAACTTCTCTTATTAATTCAAGAGCTTTATCATCATTCTCTTCCTCATATAAGTACATCCAAGCAAGATTATTGAGAGATTGTACATCTCTAGATTCACGTACTGCTTGTTGAAACAGTTCCATTGCTTCCTCATATTCATTTTGTTCAAACATTTCAATTGCCTTCTCATTAATGTTCAAGTAACTACCTCCGAAGTGAATGAATTCATCTATTCTATATTATTTTAAAATGTAAAAATTGTAATTTCCATAAAAATAAGAGCGCTTCATATTAAGTTCTTTCTCCTTTCTACATTTCATCATATATTTGGATATCCAATTCGTAATGATTTTAGTAACACCGCTTTCTAAAGAAAATAAATACCTACTGTAAAAATACTGATTTACAACAATAAATAAACTTTTCAATCCCACTTAAAGTAGATATACAGCCTATTAAAATTTACATATTATGGTACAATTAAAAAAAGAGCGCTAGTTAAACATTTACGTTCCACACTAGCAGTCTAGCAATACTAAAATCAAAAATCACTTGAAATTGGGGGATGTTATGAAAAAGAAATTAATTGTTCTTCTATTCATCGGAATCATATTATCCGGATGTTCAATTATAACAGAAAATTCTTTAGAAACTGGAAACGGCAGTATTGAATTATTAACACCAATGATTACAACAACAGATAATGAATTAGAAATTAAGACCGAGGGCATTGATGAAAATAAAGTAACTTTTATTTACGTTGCCAATAAAAAAGTCTTTGAACAAAAAATAAAAAATGATGAATCCTACAAACTTGATATTACGAGTATCAAGGATGCTCATAGAACAGATTACAAACCAAGGGTCCAACTTTTACAAACGAAAGATGATACTCAAGATGGAGACATGGTAACCTTTAAACAAGTTAGATATACAGTTGAAAAAGAGTAGTTTTATAGTTATCGCATTTTAATATAACGAATAAAATATATTTTAAAAGAGAATACATCTGAGAGGTGCTAATATGAACAGACGATGGATTTATTGGTGGATTGGTAACATATTTTGGATTATCACTTTCGGGATATTGGCAGCTATCATTTGGCTAAGAGAGGTTGATGGTGCTGGTGTTACTCAAACACCTGAGCTTAAATCAGTGGCATTTATCGTTTTATTAATTGCATTTATATTACCAATAATTATTCAAGTTGTATGGTTAATTGTTAATCTGAGAAAGAGCAGAAAAAAATAACATATAAAAAAGAGAGGAATCTTTTTTAAAATAGATTCCTCTCTTTTTTATATGGGGATTATGCCGTGCTTTTAAAGCTGCACTACTCCCCTTTCTTTACGATGCATGTTCATCTTTCTTCTTCATTAACGCTCTCTTCTTCATCGCTTTCGTTAAGTATCCGCCTTTAAATGAACGAATTTCATAAGAAGACATAAATGCTTTTGGTGCAATTTCATTAATGATTTCTAACAGTTCTTTTTCTCTAGAACGCTTTGCAACGATATCTAAACGATAACGGATTGAATTAATACCTTCACCTTCAAATACTGTAACACCAAATCCAGAGTGACGTAATTCATCCACTAATTCATTACAACGGTCTAGTAAACTAACTTGATACGTAATATAACCAATTGCTAATTTATTCTCTATATAACCGCCTAATAATAGTCCCGCACTAAAGCCAATGACATAGGCAATGATGTTCATCCAATTCGATAAATCTTGAAACACAATACCTAAACTGACAATATAAATTGCACCTTCTAACAATCCTACACCTGCAGCGGATCTTGTTTGATTCTTTACAAGCAAAATCGTACGGATTGTTAAAGTTGGAACGTAAATAATTTGAAGCACAAAAATAAGTAAAGCTTGTAACATTGGTATCCACCTCTTTCGCAAATTCTTTTGTCATGATAACATACATAAGCTTTCGAAATCGATGGGTTTTTAAATTTTTTCAAATTTTTTTCCACACTATTGAAAAACCTAAAAAAGAGGCGTATTATATTGGGTCGTAAATTCAATTGTCATTATTAAATCGCTCATAGTACATTAACTATTGCGCAATTTATTCTCAAACACAAAAAAAAGAACCCCATTAGGTCCCTTTCATCATAGCTCTATGTTTTTCGAAGCTTGTTCTCTTTGCTTCTCTTCTTCTTTTACTAGCTGCATGTTTGCATAGGCTAAATTCGCAATCATTAAAAAGTGTCCACCTAAAATACCCGTACCAAATGCCCACATTTCCATTTCATGCTCAATTTCATACATAATGATAGCCCCTAATATTGCGGCTGCAAATCGGTTTAAAACTCCTAATCCAGGAGCCTTTTCTTTCATCACGATACTTCTTCCTAGTTTCTCCACTCTACGAGCTAATAACCAAAGACAATATGCGCTAACTGCTAAACCAATACCGAACCCTGTCACTTGTTTTCCAAATGGAGTAATCGCCCACATTAGTAGTAAACCACTAAAGATTGTATACAATTGTAATCGATATACACGTAAGGCTACTTGAATCAAAATATCCGCTCCTAATTTCACATTTTATTATGTGTCAGAAGAAAAGCAGCAACTTACACAGTTGCTGCTTTCTCTTGTTCTTGTTCATGATCCATTTTTTGAATTTCAACACGTTTAATTTGATAAGCATCTTTTTCTAACACTTTAAATTCATAACCTTCTGCTTCAACGTATTGTCCTTCTTCGATTTCATGATTTTGCATCATAATCCATCCACCGATTGTATCCACATCGTCTTCTTCAATGTGTAATCCAAACAAATCTTTTACTTCTGATATAAGCACTTTTCCATCAACAATTTTATGGTATTCGTTCACATGTTGAATTGGTGGTGCTTCATCTTCATCATATTCATCACGAATTTCGCCGACGATTTCCTCCAATATATCTTCAAGCGTTACAATTCCAGCTGTTCCTCCGTACTCATCATATAAAACAGCCATTGGAATTCGCTTCTTCTGCATTTGCAGTAATAAATCATGAATTGGAGTAGTTTCCATAACTTCAATAATCGGACGCATATACGTGCGAATCGATGATAAATCTTCTTTATCGTTGTTCATATATCGAATAAAGAAATCTTTTACATTGACCATACCGATAATATCATCTTTATCTTCTCCAAAAATCGGATAACGTGTGTATCGTTCATTTTGGATTACTTTCATGTGTTCTTCTACTGAATCTTCAAGATAGAAACCAACGATTTCCGTACGCGGTACCATGATTTCTTTCGCAATGCGATTATCAAATTCAAAGATATTATTTACATACTTGTATTCAGCTTGATTAATTTCTCCACTTTCGTAGCTCTCTGAAAGAATAAGACGTAACTCTTCTTCTGTATGAGCTACTTCATGTTCAGAAGCTGGCTTCAAACCGAATAAACCAGTTACAACACGAGCAGAACCATTCAATACCCAAATAAATGGATACATAGCTTTATAGAATATCATTAACGGACCTGCTAATAACAATGTCACTTTTTCAGCTTTTTGAATTGCCATCGTTTTCGGAGCTAATTCCCCGACTACAACGTGCAAGTACGTCATCGTCATAAATGCAAGACCAAATGTTAATACTGATGAGATAGACGGATTTAAATTCCATTTCTCAAATAACGGGTGTAATAATTTTTCTATCGTCGGTTCACCTAACCAACCAAGTCCCATCGCTGTAACTGTAATACCTAATTGACAAGCAGATAAATATTCGTCTAAATTTGTTGTTACTTTTTTCGCTGCTAATGCGCCGCGTTTCCCTTCCGCAACAAGCTGATCAATGCGACTTGAACGTATTTTTACAATCGCAAACTCTGCTGCTACGAAAAATCCAGTAAATGCGATTAAAATCGCAACCATGACTAAATTAAATATTTCCAATGAATCCCCTTAGTTAAAAAAACTAAGGTGTCCACCTCCTGTATACTATAATGTTTTCTTATTTGTTCGTTAGAAAACATAGCCCGATACAAAAATTAAAGAGGTCGGATTTCACTTATTCTATAATAATAGAGCAAGTGTCTGTAATAAAGCTGTCGTTTGACCTGATAAAGATTTCGATATTTTTTCACGTTGTGAATCAGTCAATTCATCTAAAAGAGGCTTTAACTCCGTTAGTTCTGCTTCTAATCTATGAATATGGTCTGTCACTTCATTCACATGTTTCGAAACGTGTTCATTGATACCGAGCAGCTTTTTCTTCTCCTCGATTTTCTCTTTAATCTCACAAAGCGGCATATGCATTTCTTTGCACTTCTCAATAAATTGTAATGTCTCAAATGCTGTTTCGTCGTAATAGCGATAATTAGATTGAGATCGCTCCGCTTTTAAGATACCTAGATTCGTATAATAATCAATCGTTCGTTTCGACACGTGAGCCATGAGAGCCAACTGTCCGATTCGATACACCTTCCCAACGATCTTCCCCCCTTGTTTATATTACTACAATCATACAATACATAAACTGTACAGTCAAACGTGACGGTTTGTTATTCACAATTTATACACAATTTCACGTCTCATCTTATACTATTCAAAAATATGTGTCCTATTATTGCTGCAAATTTTCTTTCGGTACCCATCCAGCTTCACCATTTACCGTTTCAAACCAATCCATCCATTCAGTTCTGCTAACCCAATTAGTATTTCTCCACTACTCAATTGTAATTCTTTTGCAGTATGTCGCTTTATAATAACTCCACTTTCATCTGTACACTTACTTATTATTTGCTCTGGTACCCAGCCTTTCCTATTATAATTCTCCTCCGAACAACGCACCCAGTTATCCAACTTTTTTGGTCCCTTATGCTTTTCACTAACAGAAACAAGATCTCCCTTCTCTAAACGAATTGGATCCGGATAATCACTGGCATGCAACTTAATAGCAATATTTTTCATAACACTCTACAATAATCAGAAAATTAAGTTATAATGTCATTATAAAAAAAGAAAGGAGACTACGCTCATGTACTACAACACTTCATTCGAAAACGATCAACCTGTAGTCCGTCTATAATCTAAGACGGGCATTCATATAACAAGTGCACTATGCCTCGTCTTAGGGAATAAATCATAACCCTAAAAATAGACGGAGGTAATTCAAATGAAACAAACAATTTTAGGTGCTATATGTTTATCTCTAGCAGCAAGTATATGGGGCGGTATGTACGTTGTTAGTAAATACGTACTCGACTTTATCTCGCCACTTACACTCGTTTGGCTACGCTTTATTATCGCTTTTGTTGTTTTATATGTAATTTTGAAAATAACTGAAAAAAAGCAAAAGAAAAAAGTAACCATCCACAAAAAAGATTGGCTATTATTTGCTTGGATTGGATTCATCGGGTATTTCATTTCAATCACATGTCAATTTATCGGAACGAAATTATCCGATGCTCATACAGGCTCCTTAGTGACATCAGCTACACCTGCATTTATGGTTATATTTGCAGCGCTCATTTTAAAAGAGAAACTAACTACTCGTAGACTTTTATCAACTATAATAGCGACACTCGGTGTCATTATCGTTATCGGATGGGATATTGAAATCGGCTCCTATTTTATCGGTTCAATCATTTTAGTTGGAGCTGCTATTACGTGGGCTTTACTGTCCATTTATGTAAAAATCGCTTCAGCTCGATTTTCATCTTTAATTATTACAACGTACGCAATATTTTTTTCACTCTTTTTCATTACACCTTTTATGGTATGGGAAGTTCAAACAAATCCTATTGAACATATGAACATGTATGTAGTATTGGGCGTACTCTATTTAGGAATCGTCTCAACTGCAGGTGCATTTTTCCTTTGGAATAAAGGATTAGAATTAATGGATGCTAGCATCGGCTCATTATTTTTCTTCTTTCAACCTATCGTCGGTTCAATACTTGGCTGGCTCCTATTAAATGAGACGTTAAGCAGTAACTTTTTCATTGGTGGTATCCTTATTATATGTAGTGTTATAATTACTACTTTTGAAAAGCAAAAATAGTATAAAAAACAGGCAGAGACTTAGTCTCTGCCTGTTCGCATAATTGGCTCTTGGTCGTGAAAACCGATGCAAATTGGTATATTACTTTGTAATCCACTACATGCACTTATAAAACTACACACTGTTCTTGCAATTAAATATAAAGTAATACCAATTGCCTTTTCATTTGTATCAAAGCCATTTTCAGCATACAAACCTGCTAATTCTACTGACCTCGGTCCCTCAATATCATACGTCCATTCACAAGCCCAATCATCATCCTCTTCCTCAAGTGGAATATAATCGTCACAAACATAGAACTGACTATTCCATTCATTATCCAAATCATACTCAAAATAAATTGTTTTTACCTCTTCACTTGCAGTAATTTCTAAAGCTTCTTTCAAACCTATCCTCATACTTTCCCTGTATGAATCTAATGGAATCAATTTAATGCGCTCCGCATCCTCACTTGACGCTAGTGTGCGACAAATATCATAATACTTCGATTCTATTTGAGATACTGATAACGAAAATACATCTTCCTGCATTTCCTCTAAATACTGAAACATATCCAAACTATTTCACTCCATACTCTTTACGCACTCCAATGCGATGGACGGGACAACAATTTCGGCAATTTCGTATGTTTGTCCCCTTTCGCCGCGTTAATTTGAACTTGCGTAAGAAAAATACTATTTGTAAAATCCGTCCCGCGAATATCTGCATCTCGCAAATCTGCTCCGATGAGATCCGCTCCCCTTAAATTTGCATCTCGTAAATTAGCCGCAATAAGATAAGCTCCTCTTAAATTTGCTCCTTGTAAATCCCTCTTTTTAAGGTTAGCTCCCATAAGATCTGCCCCTCGGTGACTGATTCGTTTTTTACGTGCAGCATTCATTTCCTTCCATACTAATTCACTCGTCTCTAAAAGGAGAACATTCACTTCCGCTCGGTGTAATGGCACATTTACTTCCATTAACTCATCTGGACTTAAATTAGAAAGACGCTCAGTCTCTTCAATTGCTTCCTTCAGCTCTTTATGAATTGTCTGTGTCGCCTTTAATAGAATAGCCTCATTCAAATACCACAGCATTTCATGAAGCTGATGCATAACCGGAAAAGCATCATACATTTCTCTCGCATGCTCGGCATCTGTCCGCCAATCAATTCCTTTAAACGTAACTTGAGAAATCTTTTGCCCAGCACCGAAACATTCAAATACTGTACAACCTTTATAGCCTTTTCCTCTAAGATCTCTATGTATACTACATTTATAATCTGATTGTAAATTTGTGCAAGGTTTACCACCATCTTTATTCACCGCGAAATCTACTGATGCTGCAAACGGTAATGCCACACAACATAATCCAAAACATTTTTCACAATCCGCTTTTAAACTATTGTAATTTACATCCTCTTCTACACGAAAATAGTCGTTATGATTAGTCAAAATATATACCCCCTGTTGTCTTTTGACTATTTCATAATATTCCAACTGCACTAAATAATCAATTTTAAAACAAATGGACCTATTTCATTTCAAACAACAACATAATCCATCTATTTCTTTTCATTTAAAAAGGACACCCACTACAATATTAATTATAATTAAATTAAGAACTTTCAAATAACGAGGAGGATTACAATGGCATTAGAAATGAAAACAAACTGTCAAATTTGCGACCATTCCCTTCAGCCTGATTCTGAAGCATACATATGCGTGTATGAATGTACATTTTGTGCACCATGTACAGAGGAAAGACAAAACGTTTGCCCGAATTGTGGCGGCGAACTAGTACGTAGGCCGAAGAAGAAATAGAAAAAAGCAAAGCGATATCGCTTTGCTTTTTTCTGTTTTTGGGGTATATAGAAATTCTACTAATCACAAATTAAACGTTTAAAAACTTCACACAAACAGGCTCTGGTACAACAACATCAGATTGTAACAGTGTTAACTTCCCTGTCGTTTCATTTCTTGAAAATAGTACAAGATTATGTGACTTTTCATTTGTAGCAATAAGAAATTTTCCAGTAGGATCTAACACAAAGTCCCTCGGCCAATTTCCTTCTGTAGATGTATGTTCCACAAATGTAAGCTGACCTGAATTTTGATCCACACTGAAAACAGCAATACTATTATGACCACGATTCGCTACATATACAAAACGGCCATCAGAAGAAATATGAATAGCACTTCCTTGACTATTTCCATCAAACTCTTCTGGAACAGTAGAAATATACTGCAACTCTGTAAAAGACCCTTCTTCCGGATGATATGTTAACACAATGACTTCCGAACTAAGTTCAGTCATCACATAAGCGTACTTTCCGTCCGGGTGAAAAGTAATATGCCTTGGACCGCTTCCTGGGTTCACAGACAAGCTATTCACTTCTTTTAATGTACTATCTTTTATTCCATACGTAATTATTTTATCAATCCCTAAATCAACACCCACTACATATTTTTCATCAGGGGTATACCCTGCGTAGTGTGCATGCGGTTTTTCTTGTCTTTCTTTATTTGGACCTGAACCTTCATGTGTAACAATAGATTTGGCAGCATTTACAGTTCCAGTTTCTTCATTTACTACAAAAGACTCAATCGTTCCTTTATGGTAATTTGCTGTAACTACCGTATGGTTTCCACTATCCACACTAATATGACAAGGCGAAGCCCCTTCTACTACTTGTCTGTTTTTCGCCTGTAACTCTCCAGTATGACTATTAATCGAATAAGCAGCTACACCACCAGATTCGCCTTCCTTAACAACAGAATAGAGATATTGATTATTTTTGCTAATCGTTACATATGTAGGGTTATCCAGCTTAGCCGCAAGTGTTACATTACTAACTTTTTGTGCTTCCGTATGTAAAGTAAAAGTATATATCCCCTTACTATTTTCTTTCGTGTAAGTTCCAACATATCCAATAAGCTCTTTGTTTTCCGTCATTTTCATAACCCTCTCCCTATAGTTTTTGTTCATCATACTTCTTTTTAAGCAACCTAAAACTATTTTTCATTGAAAGAATATCCTAAAAAATCGGAGTACCTCTTTATACGTTACCATATTTTTCTGCCAAATAGCCTCTAAACCCACTTTTTCTGAAAAGCTGCTATACTTTCATATTCTTCTTCCAAGTGACGGGCCAAACGAATATAGATCGGTGTTAAATCTTTATATTTCTCCACACTTTCCATGTTTGGCTCATGATAAAAATTGGCACCTACCATATTAGAAACTACATGTAATGTATCTACTTCACCTAAGCTATATAAACCGAGGATTGCCGCTCCTAGGCAAGAACTTTCGAAACTTTCAGGAACGTATACGTCTTGATGAAAAATATCCGCCATCATCTGTCTCCAAAGTTCTGACCTTGCAAAACCACCTGTCGCTTGAATTTTTTTCGGTTCGCCAATTAGTTCTTTTAACGCAAGAAGAACTGTATACAAGTTATAAATGATTCCCTCTAAAACAGCACGTATAAGATGCTCTTTCTTATGATGTAGCCCAAGCCCAAAGAAAGATCCCCGCGCATTCGCATTCCATAAAGGAGCTCTTTCGCCTGCTAAATATGGATGAAATAATAAACCGTCAGATCCAGGATTCACTTTTGCCGCTATTTCCGTAAGCACTTCATATGGATCTTTTCCTAAACGCTTCCCATGCTCAACTTCTAACGTACATAATTGGTCGCGAACCCACCTAAAAATCATACCACCGTTATTAACCGGTCCACCAATTACCCAAAGGTCCTCAGTTAACGCATAACAAAAAGTCCTACCTTTCGGATCCGTTACAGGATGATTTGTGACAACTCGCACTGCACCGCTCGTACCAATTGTAATAGCAACTACTCCAGGTTCTATTGCATTTACACCTAAATTCGATAGTACCCCATCACTCGCACCGATTATAAAAGGAGTAGTAACAAGTACATTCATCTCTCTTGCAAGTTCTTCATTTATCCCTATTAAACTGTGCGTCGTTGGAACAACTGTAGATAGCTTTTCATCGGTAATTCCTGCAACACGAAGAGCTGCCTCATCCCATTTTAAAGATTTCAAATTGAACATTCCTGTTGCTGATGCAATAGAATAATCAATTACATATTCCTTAAATAACTTATAGAAAACATACTCTTTAATAGAGATGAATTTATAGCTTTTTGCAAACAACTCATCATGTTCATTCTTAAGCCAAACTAATTTCGAAAGTGGTGACATAGGATGGATTGGTGTTCCAGTACGAAGGTAAATTTCATGACCATTCATATCATTCTTTATTTTTTCTGCCCAGCTTGCGCTTCTATTATCTGCCCAAGTGATACATCTCGTTAACGGCTTCCCTGCTTCGTCTACAGCAATGACACTATGCATTGCCGAACTAAAAGAAACACAAAGAATATCAACTGGCTGCACATTACTTGATTGTATAGTTTCTTTAATCGTATGTATGACCGCTTGAAAAATCTCTTCTGGATCTTGTTCTGCTGTTTCTGGTGCGGGAGAATATAAAGGATATTCAATCCCATGACTTGCAATAATTGATCCATCAATCGAAAACAAAACTGATTTTGTACTAGTTGTCCCAATATCTACACCAATCATATATTTCGAGCTCACTATGTAACCCCTTTCAAATTATTCCTATAACAAAAGAGCACCATGATGTATACAAAAAAGACGCTCCCTTATGAGAGCTACGTTTTAATAAACTTCTCTCTCATAAGGAGGTCCTTTTCATAACTATAGTGCTATTTTGAAAAGTGAAATCTTCATTTCATTATAACTTAGGCGCCTTCGCCCAATCCGCAGCAAACTTTTCTATGCCTTGATCTGTTAGTGGATGCATAGCAAGTTGTTCAATGACTTTATAAGGAATTGTTGCAATGTGAGCACCTGCCATCGCTACACGAGTGACATGGTCTGGGTGTCTGACAGAAGCCGCAATAATTTGTGTATCTAATTGATGAACATCGAATAATTCAGCAATTTTAGCAACTAATAATACGCCATCTTCAGAAATATCATCTAAGCGTCCTAAAAATGGAGAGACGTACGTTGCACCTGCTCGAGCAGCTAAAAGTGCTTGGTTCACAGTGAAAATAAGTGTAACATTCGTTTTCACACCTTTTTCAGTAAGGTAGCGGCAAGCTTCTAATCCTGCTAGTGTCATCGGAAGTTTTATCGTGATGTTTTTATCACCACCGTTAATTTTAATTAGTTCTTCTGCTTGGGAGATCATTTCTTCAGCTGCAACAACATCTGGAGTTACTTCTGCCGAAACAGATTCAACGTTAGGTACTGCCTGACAAATTTCTGCAATACGGTCTTCAAACTTAATGCCCTCTTTCGCTACTAAAGAAGGATTCGTTGTAACGCCAGCTAAAACCCCTAGTTTATATGCCTTTTTTATGTCCTCAAGATTTGCAGTATCAATAAAAAACTTCATGATTCATTCCCTCCATTTTTTTAACGCTAACGAGTTATAATTTTAAAATGTTTATTTCTTTTCTACTGCATGTCCGCCAAATTCATTGCGCAGAGCTGCTACAACTTTTCCTGTAAACGTATCATTGTCTAATGAGCGGTAGCGCATTAATAAAGACATCGCGATAACAGGAGTTGCTGTTTGAAGGTCTAATGCTGTTTCTACTGTCCATTTCCCTTCACCAGAAGAATGCATAACGCCCTTAATTTCATCCAGTTTTGCATCTTTAGAAAATGCATTTTCAGTCAATTCCATTAACCATGAACGAATGACTGAACCGTTGTTCCATACTCTTGATACTTTTTCATAATCGTAGTCAAATTCACTCTTCTCTAAAACCTCAAATCCTTCACCAATAGCAGCCATCATTCCGTATTCAATTCCGTTGTGAATCATTTTTAAAAAGTGACCACTACCAGCTTTTCCAGCATATAAGTATCCATTTTCTACAGCTGTATCTCGGAAAATAGGTTCAACGATGTCCCAAGCTTCTTGGTCTCCTCCGATCATGTAACAAGCACCATTACGAGCACCTTCCATTCCGCCAGAAGTTCCTGCATCCATAAAGTGAATGCCATCTTTCTTTAATTGCTCATATCGGCGAATAGACTCTTTATAATGTGAATTACCGGCTTCAATTAAAATATCTCCTTTTGATAATAGAGGTGTAATCTCATTAATAACAGAATCAACAACAGCGTGCGGAACCATAACCCATAGAATTCTTGGTGATTCTAATGATTGAACAAGTTCGTTTAAACTAGACGTACCTGTAGCCCCATACGCTTTCATTTCTTCCACTGCACTCGTATTTAAATCGAATGCAGCTACTTCATGTTTATGATCAATTAAATTCTTCCCTAAATTTAATCCCATTTTACCTAAACCAATTAATCCTACTCTCATAATATAATTCCTCCTTGAATTACCTTTCATCATAAATACATGTTAATAAAATGATGAATATCTTTTGTCATATTGCTTTACTTATAAGAATGTACTTATTTTTTCAATCCCTCATCTAACCACCATTTAAATTCACTTTCTTGTAATAGAGCATGAGCAGCATCCGGACCATACGAGCCAGACTCATATTCATGAAGAGGTAACAAGTTTTCTTCGAACGCTTCAAGTATTGGCTGCACCCATTCCCATGACAATTCAACTTCTCTCCAGTGTGCAAAGAATGTTGAATCTCCACATACAGCATCATAAATGAGTCTTTCATAAGCTTCCGGTACTCCCACTCCTGTTTGTTCACAAGTAAAATGAATACGGATCGGTTCAAGCTCTCCATTGTTCAATGGATTTTTACTATTTAATTGGAGTGAAACATTTTCATTTGGGCTAATTTCAATGATTAACAAATTAGGTTCTGCATTTGGGTTACTATCTTGATATTGCTGTTTTAATGTATTTTTAAACTCAATTACAATACGAGTAGACTTTTCTTTCATTCTTTTTCCTGTTCGTATATAAAAAGGAACATCAGTCCAAAATGGGTTATCAATCCATAGGCGAGCCGCGACAAATGTGTCTGTTTGAGAAGAAGGATTTACTCCCGGCTCCTCTTTATACGCTACAACTTGTTGTCCTTTTACCTCCCCTGAAGCATATTGCCCGCGAATGATATGGTTCTGAACATCTTCTTTTGTCACTTTACGAAGAGTCTCCATTACTTTTCGCTTTTCCTCACGAATTTCACATGCATTTATCTTTTCCGGCAAATTCATAGCAGTCATCATTAATATTTGCAACATATGATTTTGAACCATATCGCGAATGGCTCCTGCATGATCATAATATGCTGCCCTTTCTTCTACCCCAACCGTTTCACTAGCTGTTATTTGTACATTCGCTATATGTTCTTTATTCCAAATCGATTGAAGAACAGGATTTGCAAATTCTAGCGCTTCAATGTTTTGAATCATCGGTTTACCTAAATAATGATCAATACGGTATATTTCGTCTTCTTCAAACGTTCGACTAAGCCTATCATTCAGCTCTCGAGCAGATGTAAGATCATGACCAAACGGTTTCTCAATCATTAGGCGCTTCCATCCATCCGTTTTATCCAGTCCACTTTCTTTAATATTTAAAGCAATGGTCTCAAAGAAGTCAGGAGTAACTGAAAGGTAGAACATTCTATTCCCTTGTATATTTTGTTCTTCTTCCCTTTCACGAACTACTTGTAATAACCTTTTATAGTCTTCTGGCTTATTCACATCTAACGGACAATAACGAAAATACTCTAAAAAATCTTCTATTTTCGGAGTGCCTTCTTCTCTGCGACGAGAAAAAGTTTCTATGGATTCTTTTACTCTTTTTTGAAAATCTAAATGAGATACTTCACGTCTTCCAAGCCCGATAACGGATATTGGCTTTGGAAGCTTTTGATCTCTATATAAGTTATATAGCGCGGGGTAAATTTTTCTTTTCGCTAAATCCCCTGTCGCTCCAAATAAAACAAAGGTCATCGATTCCAATTTCAGTCCTCCTCGTGATGTATAGTCATTGCCACCTTAGTAAAAATGCATTGTACAGAAGCTACTATTATTGTTGATCCAATCTTACTTCTTAACTTCTAATTTTTTATAGTTGTCGCTTTCTAATTGTCCCCAATATTAATAGTGGCAATTCAAAGCATTTTCCCCACATCCTACTTACTTAGTTGAACTTACATAAAATAACTTAATTATTAAAAGTAATTAAGTTATTTTATATCTATCATATTAACTACATAGATTATTATCGTCAAGAAAAGTGTCTTGAATTGAAGATTTTTTATTTCGTAATATTTTTAAATGGTTGTTTACTAGGAAAACGTAGCCCCTTAGAATCCACGCTACATTCTCTTTGTACTTTTAGGGATATCATCTCCATGTCCATTTCCTTAAATAAATAATAAAAAGGCAAAAACGAACAGGAATATGTTCATTTTTGCCTTTTTATTTAACCTTTTAAATTACTTCTATTATTGATTTAAATGATTTTTAACTGCTCTTATAACCAATTCATGATCTACTTCTGGTGGTAATCCTGAGACTGTTATCATCCCAATAACCCCTACGTTTTTTATTTGAATAGGAAAGCATCCACCAAACGCAGCATATTCCGAGCCATCTAAACGGTATTTTTCATGATATGGAACTCCGCTTATTTCACTTTCTATCTGCATATAATACGAGCTATGATTATGCAGGGAAACGACCCGTTTTTTACGCTCAATCCATTTCGTATTTTCCTCAGTTGTCCCTGTCATCTTGAAATGAAATAATTGCACACCATTTTTTGCTATATCAACAGCAATCAATTTCCCCTCTCGCTTTGCTGTTTCAACGATAAATAAACCTAATTGCAAGGCATCTTCATTTGTAAAGGAGGAAAATTGAAGTGTTTCCTCCTCTATTAATATTTGTTTACTTATTTCACTCAAATTTAAAGTACTCATATCTTTAACCTCCCTAATTGTCTTATACCACATTGGCACTTTTTAGAATTACCAGACTCTATAGTACCGTAACGCTTGTTTGCTTCTTAATGGTGCTATTATGAATTATATTTAACACGTTAAAAATGTATGTACTTTAAAGTGCTATAGGTATTAAACATTTAGTACAGGAATTGTCTACTTCCTTGATTAATTAAAATATATTAAGGTGTTTGCATTTTTGCAGTGCTACAATGCCCTTGCGAAAAGATACTATATTTTACTTATGTGAATACAAAAAAAGCAAAGCGCCCACGCTTTGCTTCCTACAAAATCCCTTTTAACTTTTCACAAATTAACTTCGCTAAATATTCATAACCTTGTGGTCCGAAGTGTAAACCGTCTTTTTCATCATCTTCTACAAATCTCTTATAATCCTTTTCTTGAATCATTTCAGCGTACAAATTTAGAAAATGACTTCCTGTTTCTTTCGCCACTTCCTCAACCATATTTGCATATTGACCGAGTACTTCATTCGTTCTATTATGTTGCCTTGCTTCATCAACTGGTGCAGGACTAATAAGTAATACTTTTTCTGATGAAATCGCACTTACAATTTTCTCTAAATTTTCTTTGTAAGATTGTAATGGCACTGGATCAAATAACACCGAATCATTCGTACCAAGAAAAACTGTTACAAAGTCTGGTTTATGTGATAATACATCACCTTCAATCCTATGTAACGCATCGAACGTATTATCACCTGGAACACCCGCATTAACCACTTTCCAATTTGGAAACAGCTCTTGCAAACGTGGCGTTAACCTCGGCGTTCCACAAAAAAACGTTTCTTCAGCTGTAATACTATCACCAAAGCATACTAACGTTTTCATTACTCTACACTCCTTTTACGTATGAAACAACTTTCCTTCTACCGCTTTCACATATCTTTCCGCAGAACGTTCAACTGCCTCATTTGCATTTTCTTTTACTACTCGGTGAAAGGCGTTATATAGACGATTAAATTGTAACGGTTTCACTCGATTCGCCATTTCTTCCACTTTCCTTGCTGGTAGTGGAATTAAGTTCGGATAGCTGTACATGAAACTCACCCACCGCTCATCCGCTACAACTTGAATAATATCACCTGTTAATAAAATACCTTTCCCATCATTACCTTCTTCCCAATGTAATACAGAACCGCCACTAAAATGCCCTCCGAGACGATGTATAGTAATCCCATCCGCTAATTGTAAAGACTCACCAGACCAATAAATAATACGACTACTTGGACGCATCACCCACTCTTTATCGTCTTCATGTATATAAATTGGTACATCGAATGTCTCTGCCCATTCTACTTGGGTTGAATAATAATGCGGATGAGATAGTGCAATCGCATCTAATCCGCCCCACTCTTTTATCTTCTCAATTGTCGTGTCATCTAAATAAGTAATACAATCCCATAACAAACGATATGACTCTGTTTTTACTACAAATGCCGTTTGACCGATCGCAAATCCTGGTTTTGTCGTAATACTATACAGTCCATTTTCTTCTTCTATAATTTCATTTTTATACGTATCACTCGTTCTCAAGTTTTCTAAAATTGTCCATGACTGCCCTTTCGGATTAACATATTGTCTCTCCTCATCACAAATAACACAACTTACCGGTTCTTCCACACTCGCTGCATACTGCACGCCACACGTTGTACAAACGAAATTATTCATAGTTATTCCCCTATCCCTTTAATTTTTTATTAAGCTGATATTTGTTGATCATTTTCTGCTTTTTTATTTTCAAGTGATATGCTTATAAGAGTAATAAAGTAGACAACTGTAACTGCCATCGGAATTACAATAAATCCTTTTTCCGCAAAAAGAATCCCACATACTGACGTTACTAATACAGTTCCTACTGATAAAAAACCATAACTTTTACTTTCATAAATCCATACATATGGTAAAAAATGAACACCTATTAACATCGCTACTACAAAAGGTAACCACTCTGAAAATTGAAAATATGCAAGTAATACAAACGGAATATTCAATACATTTATCCCACCAATTACTCCAGCTAAAATCCCTAGCGGGTTTCCTTTCGCAAACATGTCAATTTTTAATATAGCAGCTATCATTAAACCGAAAGGAAACACACAGCCCATACCAATTAAATATACCCACACAACTTGCTTTTCTGAAAGAAGAACACCAGTTACGCTCGCTACAATCCAAAATAAAAGACCAGCTATTATAACAGGAAATCCCTTCTTCGTTTTTTGTGCTAAATCTCTTTTTGCTTCTGAAATGTTCATTTCACTATCTCCCCAAAATTATTTGTGCTAAAAAGCTAGCTCAATTTCACCTATCCAATAACGCCAAGCTACTAAGTAATCTTCTAAATCTTTTGGGTGGTGTCTTATACAGGTATCTATACGTAAATATAAACCTATGACTATTTCCTCATATAAATCTCGTTCGTTTTTATGAAATACACATTGTTTCATCACATAATCAATCGTTTCTTTTGTTACATCTTCTGGAGTTGAACAGAACGCGTAAATTAAATCATATATAGGATCTCCTAGCACTGGTAATGGATCAATTACTCCATACAGCTCATTCTCTTGGAATATAAAATTATGAAACCCGAAATCACCATGTAATAAAAATGGCTGATTTATTCCAGTCCCTCTATTTGGACTATTCGCTAGTTTAAGAACAATTCTATGCTCTTCCTCACTTATGTAACGTCTTACATTTTCATAAGCTTCCATCACATTTGCCGTTAAAAATTCATTCCAAGATTGAACCAGACTTTCTTTCCACCCCCAGCCATCTGCACCTGGAACAAATTTATACTTATTGATAACTTCTTTTACAAGTGTAATAAGCGTACTTCGTTTATATCCTTGTTCGCACGAAGTACTACCTTCAAGGAAAGAATACACGAAATATGTATGTAAAGGTTCTTTATACAAAAGCTTTGAAAACAACGCA
Source organism: Bacillus sp. LBA3-1-1.1 (assembly GCF_040676495.1). Lineage (NCBI taxonomy): Bacteria > Bacillati > Bacillota > Bacilli > Caryophanales > Bacillaceae > Bacillus > Bacillus sp. LBA3-1-1.1. The sequence goes on along the minus strand of NZ_JBEGIB010000018.1, from coordinate 278,349 downwards.
TTCCCCTCATAAAAAGAAAGAAAATTAGCTTCTTCACGTATTACTTCCGATCCATTTGACTTCACAACATATTTTCCATCCAACAAATATACAGTACTTGTCGTTCCTCCGCTCAAAACTTTCATGCTATTTGGATAATGTGAAATAACCTTCTCATTAACTAGTTGTTCAGCGATTACTGAAATGTCCATTCACTCACCCTCGTATCTGAAGATTCCCTCAATTCAAAAGACAGCTTCACTATTATTTGACAATCGCAAGAGAATCCCTTCTAACATCTTAATATTGCAGAAATTAATTTTTATTTTATTAAAACGGCTTCCTTCAAGATTTCATCATATAATTCATTCCATTTATAATGATGCGCTGCACTCTCTTCTACTCTAACAAACATCCTTTTATCGGATTCATACTCACCGTCAAACTTATGCACTTCATTAATCTCCATCCGGTAGAACGGCTGATACCCTACTTTTGGATACGGACTATTTTTATTCCAATTTGGATTATCACTATGGTCAACGATAATATATCCAAATAAAGTACATTTTCCTTTTACATAACCTTCTTCCCACGCTTCTCTTTTAAAACATTCTTCTGGTAGTTCCCCTTCTTCTATATGCCCACCAGGAAAGTCCCAACCACGCTGCTCATGGTCTATTAGTAAAATCTTATTATTATTATGAAAACAAAAACCGTGAACACTCGTAATTCTTTCGTATTCTGGCAATATACAATCTTTTTTCCACGTTAACTTCACTTTTGATTCCCCATAATTTGCATATATAGTTACCATTTCCCTCACTCCAAATGATCTTCATTTAATCTAGTAATTTCTATTGAATTATCTCTTTCTTTTATCTTACGAGCCAAACTTTCTACACCAAACACTTCTGTAAATGTGTGACTACCTACAATTAAGTTAATGCCTTTAAATTTCGCATGTTGCACCGTATATAATGTTTTTTCTCCTGTTATGTACGTATCACAACCTTTTTCTAGTGCACGCTCAATAAGATTTGTATTGTTCCCTGCACCTGTTAAAATCGCAATCCGCTTTACTGGTTTATCATGATTTTTCCAACTCTTCACTTTCTCTTCCATTCTCTCTTCAAGTTTTCCAACTAAGTTTGAAAAGGGAATCGCTTCTTTATATTCTCCTATTCCCGGTAGCTCTTCTTCCTCATACGTGGAGTACTCCAGTATTGTATGTATCTCAATTTCATTAAACAACGACGTACACGTGCCAAACTTTATGAAATCTAATGGCAAATGAATCCAAAAATGATTCATTTCATATTCTTTTAATTTCTCAATACAAGCCTCTTCCATACCGAATAAAAAACTCCACGGCGCATGATGTGTAACTATCATATCGACACCATTTCTATATGCTTCTTCAATTGTCTCTAGCGTCAAATTTGTCGTGTAACCTATTTTGTGAAATTCCTCTTTACTAATGTGAGTGAAGCCATACTCATCATCACCGTATTTATTAAGGTGTTCTTCAAAAAGTGATGTAATATGTTCTTTAAACTGTGCTATATTCATTTTCATTTCTCCTTTCATTTACTTTTATATTTCAAAAATAAGGAAATACTATTTAACGACGTTACATACATATAGGAGGACAATATGAAACCTGAATTTTTAAAAGCTATACATGAAGCGATTGGAAATGTTGAGCATATTCATATAGAAGAAAGTGGTGCAGATAGTTTACTCATTCATCATGATGATGCACAGCAATTAAAACAAGTTGCTGAAACGTTAGAACACAACAATTTCCGCTCTACAATTCGAACAACTGGGGATGCTTCGTATATTGAAGTGTTGAACAGATAAAGAGAAGTCCCAGCTATGTGCTGGGCTTTATTCTTTTATATTGAAATTTCCAACTCTTTCACATATACCGCTGTTCCCGCAATATCTATTTGCAACTTCTCATTTTCTACATCTTTCGTTACATAAACCGTTACACGACCATCTTTATTTATTTCCTGTCCTTGCTCAACGATTAACTCCAGTTCATGGTCAAAATCTTTCTCCAAATACGTCGCATAATACGCTCCCATTACACCTGATGCTGTTCCTGTCACAGGATCTTCAATCGTTCCAGCATAAGCTGATGAGAAATGACGCCCATGCATTTGCACCTGTTCATCATAAGTTTCTAAACAAACTGGATGGATAGAAGCGTTAGGTATTTCTTTTAATACCGATGGAAACGCCTCATTTTTAGGTTTCATTCTTTCACATGCATCTAGATTTTTAATCGGTACAATTACAGTCCAGTTCCCGGTACTTCCATATACAATCGGTACACTTGCATCTAAATCCGTTACTTCTAAACCGATACTATGAGCTAATTCTTCTTTTGAACCTGTAAAACCTTTAAACTGAGGTACTGCCTGCCTCATTTTAATAAAGGTTTCTCCATTTTCATGTGCACCTATTTGTATTGGTAAAATACCTGCCTTCGTTTCAATCGTAAGGTTTGTTTTTTCTTCTAATAAACCTCTTTCACGCAAGGCATATATAGTGCCAACTGTCCCATGACCACATAAATCCATTTCAAACCCTGGTGTAAAATAGCGCATTCTTATATCTGCTACTTCTGAAGAAAGAACAAAAGATGTTTCGTTAAATCCAACTTTTTCAGCAACACGCTGCATGTCCTCTTCCGTTAATCCATCCGCCTCTAATACAATACCTGCTGGATTGCCCATATTTGGTTTATTCGTAAATGCGTCGTAATGAAATACGTTTATAGTCTTCATTTCTTTATCCCCTAATCTTCTTCTAATTTTCCAATTGTTAATACATACAGCAAACCATTTCATACTCTTCACTAAAATCCAGTAAGATCGTACCGTACTTTACCACTTCAATTCCCCTACACCCGGCTCAATAAACTTCCCTGACACATCCTCATTTGAATCTATTACCCAATCATATATATTTTGTGCTCCTTCAGCAGGAGTCATATTCGCATCAAAAGCACCAATGTCAGTCTTTAACTTCCCAGGGTGAATTGCGGTTACACCAATTCCTTCATTCTCAAACTCCTGTTGTAAGCAGAGCGTTAACATATTCTGTGCAGCTTTTGCGATCCGATATGAATATGAGAACTGCCCTTGTGGAAATTCTTTTCCGGCCATTTTATGTAATGAACCTAAACGAGAGGATACATTTATTATTCTTGGTTGATTCGACTTAGTTAAAGCCACATATGTACCTTTTACAGCTCGAATAATTCCTAAGCAATGAACATTAAATAGTTCCATTAACTCTTCTGAATTTGTACGTAAAATCTCGGTTTCCTTCCCAGTAATTCCAGCGTTATTTATAACTAAATCAATATACTCTGTATATTCCTCCAGCTGGTTCTTAATTTGCTCAGTGCTCTCATCAGTCGATAAATCTGCTAATATAGGAAAACATCTAGAACTAAACATTTTCTTCAATTTCATTACCGAAACCTCAGTTCTAACTAACGGATAAACAACATGTCCATTTTCATGAAATACTTTTACTAACTCTAGCCCTAATCCACGATTTCCACCTGTAATAAGTACCCTCATATATCCATCTCCTTATTTTTATAATAAATAAGAAAATCTGCCCACTTACCATTCCCCATAGAAAATGCCTCTCTTATACATTCAAATGAAAAACCAGCTCTTTCTGCAAGACGAATAGATGGCTCATTATCGATATGTATATGTAATTCAATTCTATGAAATTGAAGGCTATTAAAAAATAACGGCAGCGCAGCTATTACACTTTCTACTCCGTATCCATTTTTCCAATATTGATTATGAATAGAGTAGCCCATCATTGCCCATTGATAGTCCATACGTAAAATTTTTATAAGTTCTAGCTTTCCAATATTGGCGCCATCTTCTTTCTGAAAAATACCTAAAACGTACATTTCATCCCGTCTTGCCGCCTCATCAAATCCTCTTATCCATTCCGTGAACCATTCTTTTGTTGAAGACGACATGTCATGATAGCCATCATCGTATTTATATTGAGATGGTAACCTCTTATTGAATCCATCTAACCAACTTTCATAATCCTCTTTTTGAAATGGACGGATAATAAGCCTCTCTGTCTCTACTTGTAATAGTGGCAGCTTCATTTATATCTCTTCCTTTAATTGTTAATTGAATATTCTTTATTATCTTACACAAAATACAAATTCTAGTAAATTATTATGTTTTTTTTAAACAAAAATCCAGTTATGCTTTATACATAACTGGATTCTTTATTATTTAATAACCTTTTATTTTACAAGAAAAACATCCCTTAATTCCCTCTTCAACACTTTCCCTAAAGCGTTTTTCGGTAATTCGTCCATAAATACAACTTCTGGTATTTTATAGCTTGCTAGTTTTTCTTTACAATGCTGAATAATCTCTTCTTCTGTTAAAGACGTTTGAATGTCCTTTACAAGGTAAGCTGTTGGAACCTCCCCCCAAAAGTCATTTGGAATCCCAACTACTGCAACTTCTAAAACGCCATTTATTTCATGAATTACATCTTCTACTTGATCTGGATATACGTTGTCACCACCGCGTACGATAACGTCTTTATATCTTCCCATAATATGTAGAAATCCATCATCATCTATCATACCGGCATCACCCATGTTAAACCAATTATCTTTTACTACCTTCTTTGTTGCCTTTTCATTATTCCAATATCCTTTAAACATGTACGGGCTTTTCACATGAATCTCTCCAACTTCATTTGTTGTTAGCTCATCACCTGTTTCTGGATGAACAATTTTCAGCTCTACATGTTTCAAAGTTTTCCCTACAGAAGACATTTTTTCTTTTCCCATATTTGGATGCCAAGAAGTTACTACCCAACCTTCTGTACTCCCATAACCTTGCACCATATAAATGCCTTTTTCCATATATTTTTGAATGAGTGTTTCTGGCACTTTTGTACCACCACTTTGTGCTACTTTAAAGGCCGAAATGTTGCGCTCTTTTTTATCTAATTCATCAAGCATGTAACTATAAACAGCTGGGAACGCAAGCATCGTAGTAATTTTCTCTTCTTCAATCTTATCCCAAATAAGAGTAGGATTCGAATCAGCTAAAAAGACCATCGTAACGCCATGATAAATACAATTTAAAATAGAAAGCACGCCACTCATATGAAACAATGGGTGCACTGATAAAAAACGTTCACCTGCTGGAATTTCTCTTTGCCCCGCAATTTCAGTAAAATAATGGTGTAAGTTTTTATGACCAATTACACATGCTTTTGCCTGTCCAGTCGTTCCTGAAGTAAATAAGTAAATGGCATCATCATCTTCATGAACTTCCACATTCGGCTCTGTTGTTGGCTGTTCCTTTAATTTTAATTCAAATGAGCCAAATCCTTCTTTTGTCGTCTCAATTACATAAGGAATTTCTTTAACTGCATCAATCTTTAATACAACTTCACTAAATTCATCATCAATAACTAATACTTTTAATCTCGCTTCTTTTACAATCGATTCTAATTCATAAGCAGTAAGCTGATGATTAAGCGGAATAAATACCGCTCCAATTTTTAAGCTTGCCATCATAACGCTTGGAAACGGATGATTATTTTTGCATAGAATTCCTATACGATCCCCTCTTTTCACACCGGTATGTAACAAATAATGTGCAAGCTGATTTACTCGTTCATTATACTGCTGAAACGAATACCTTTTCTCTCCACCGATAAGCGCTTCCAAATTTGGTGACTGCATTGCTCTTTTTTGTAATAATTGTCGCATCGTTCTCAAGTAAAACTCCCCTTTATATATGTTAGGTTTTTTATTTTACCAGATTAACTATTAATTTACTAAAGATTACACTTAGTGAATATAAAATCAATAAAAACAGCCATCTACTTAACAAGTAAATGGCTATTTCCTCTTATATATTAGTATACTGCTTATTCATCACATATCGTACATACTCAGGTGCACTTTTATTAATCTCTTCATCACTTAGTTTATATTCTGCACCATATAAATAAAATGAAGGTATAAATTTCATGTCTGTATATAAGCAAGTAGCTTGGAATGGTTTCGTCAACTCATCCATCATAATTCCGCTATTTTCATAGTCTTTTTCTAATCCACCTATAGAAATAGCTACACCAAATTCTTTCCCCTTCACTTTATCTCCTTTTGATCCGTAGGCAAATCCATATGTTAATACATCATCGAACCATTTTTTTAATAATGGTGGTGAGCTATACCAGTAGAGCGGAAATTGAAATATATATCGGTCGTGCTCTACTAACAGTTTTTGTTCTTCTTCAATATTAAACTCCCAATTTGGTGCCACTTTATATAATTCATGCACCGTTATTTCATCCGAATATTTCTCAAGTTCTTCTACCCATCTTTTATTAATTCGAGATTTTTCAATATCAGGATGTGCTACAATTACAAGTGTTCTCATCATTCCCCAGCCCCTTTTTAAATTATTCAATCCTTTACGTATTAGTATGAGTGAGTCACATATAATTGAAAAGTACGTACTTTAAAGTGCTATAGGAACCTTAAAGTACCTTTGGAGGTGTTATATGAATCAAAATGATGACTGCCCAATTGCAACGACACTCGATGTAATCGGCGGAAAATGGAAAGTTCATATTTTATGTGTTTTGGCGGATGGAAAAATGCGAACAAATGAAATCCGACGAGAAATCCCAAATATTACACAAAAAGTTCTCACACAACAACTTCGGCAACTTGAGGCTGATGGGATTATCCATCGTACTGTATATCAAGAAGTACCACCAAAGGTTGAGTACACAATAAGCGAACATGGAAAATCTTTAATGCAAATTATGGATGAATTATTTGAATGGGGAAAAGACCATCAGATCAAAAGATTAAATGACTAAAAGAACCCTATCAACTTTGTTACATCTTCTATGTCAAGAGTTCTTCTGAAATTTTATAATAGGGGTATGTCACATCACTATTAATCTAGCAAAAAATACCCCTAGAATGAAAAAAAGCTTATTTCTCAAAGGAATGAACTGTAGTAAAAGAAAATTACATATTCTTATACATATAGCTCTTATGTAAAATTCTAAAAAGTTATGGGAACGGAATTACTTTCGTATCCTCTTCTTAATTTTGTAGTCTAGTCAGCATTTAGAACAAACTTAATAATATCGCTTTTGTACGATCGTCCGTTACTTCATAAAAAATTTCTAATCCTTTTCGAGTACCTGTAACCATTTTAGCAGCTCTTAGTTTGGATAAATGTTGACTAATTGTACTTTGAGGCATTTGTAATGTTTCATACATTGTTGTTACATTAGTAGGGCCTTTTGTAAGCATTATTTCTACTAAGGATAAACGGACAGGATGCGCCAATACCTTTAATACTTCAGTAATCTCTTCCAACATTTCTTTTTTTTCTTTCATATTTCTTTCTCCCCTTTTATATAAACATTAATGATATCCATATATATAATTCGGACGGATATATGATTTTGTGTCCGTCATTTTAAAAAAATATTTAAAAACCTCTTCAGTCCGAAACTAAAGGGATTTCTTCATATAACGTCTCACTATGAGTAGTCAATAATGAATAGACATTTCGTTATAGGAGATTTTGGTTTTTCGTCTTCTCTAGACTCAACTAACTAAAGTCAATGACAAAAAGAGAGCAGATTATCTGCTCTCTTATGATGCCTCTTTATTTTCAGGGGAATGCTCAACACTTCCCATTCTCTTGAGTTTATTCCATCCTACCGCTACCCCTCGAATGGATGAAAATATAGATTTAATTACAACATAAGTCATAAATTGACGATAAATAAAGCGTTGTAAAATTAACCATACTAGTGGTTTAGGGTTCTCTTTCTCTAATTTAAATGCAAACAGAGAAGCGAGAAGATCCATTAAAAAAAATACAAAATAAAATCCTAAAACTTTTAGCGGATTGCTACCAAATAGCCCCATAATCATTAATATATCTGCTAAAGGAGCAATAAATTGCAGAACATATTGGAATAACCACATGTTAGGTAATGCAATAAAACCTAATGTTTTATGTTTTGCATTAAACAATGCTTTTCGATGTTTCCAAAGACACTGGAGTGTACCATATGACCAACGATATCGCTGTTTAATAAGACTTTTCACATCTTCAGGTGACTCCGTATAAGCATACGCTTTTTCTTCATATACGATTCTATGCCCTTCACGTAAAAATGTAATAGTAAGATCCGTATCTTCTGCCAATGTATCTTCGCTTAAATATCCAGATTCGACTACATTCTTTTTACGCCATGCTCCAATAGCTCCAGGAACTACCGTAATACAATTTAATTCATCAAAAGCTCTGCGTTCTAAATTAAATCCTGTAATATACTCAACATGTTGCCAAGTAGTCAATAAATTCCGACTATTCCCAACTTTAACATTCCCTGAAACTGCCGCTACATTATGATCTTCAAAATGTCTAATCATTAGAGAAATAGCGTCTTGCGCAATAATAGTATCCGCATCTAAAGTGACAATGATTTCTCCTCGCGATTGTTGAAACCCTAAGTTCATTGCCGATGATTTCCCGCCGTTTTCTTTCTGAATTAAACGAACTTTGGGGTGTTTATAGAATGTTTCTTGCATTACTTTTGACGTACCATCTGTCGATCCGTCATCCACAACAATAACTTCAAAATCTCTATAATTACTATCCAAAATTGAGCGAATCGTCTTAGCTATAACCTTCTCTTCATTATATGCTGCTATTACAACACTAACAAAAGGTTGGTAAGACGAATTAGCAAATAAACGGGATTTTGTTTTCTTTTTTTGCTTGAATGAAAAATAAATTAAAAATAGGAATCGGAAAATACCTAATCCAATAGCAATATAAAAAATAGTTGTTAATATATGCTTAGAATATCCTGCTCCTGAAAAAACAGCTTTATTGTAAAGTAAATATTGCTTATCCTCAGAAGAAACGGGAGGCATAACTTCATCTCGTTCTTTATTCATTAAATCTGCAATTGTTACAAATCTATATCCATTCTTTTTAAGGTCTTTAATAATCATTGGCAGCGCCTCTACCGTATGGGTACGATTCCCTCCTGCATCATGGAGAAGAATAACATTTCCCTCCCCCTTATAAATGGGATTAAGAGTACGCTTTACTAATTCATTTGTTGATGGAGTCGCCCAATCCTCAGGATCAACTTCTTCTGCCACCATTGTATAGTTCATATTTTGCGCACGCAAAATAGGCAGTATTTCATTTGATGAATCCGGGTTAGCATCTGCTTCATACGGTGGCCTAAATAAAACCGTAGAATGTCCAGTTATTTCCTGGATTAGGCGCTGAGTTGTATTAAGTTCTACTTTTGTACGTAGTAAAGATGTATCAGCGACGTTAGGATGCTTGAAGGTATGATTGCCAATTTCATGCCCTTCATCGTATATTCTTTTAACAATACTAGGATTTAGTTGCGCATTTTCACCGAGTACAAAAAAGGCAGCTTTTATTTTATACTCTTTTAATATATCTAGAATTTCCGGTGTGTATTTCGGATCTGGTCCATCATCAAATGTTAATGCTACTTGTTTGCCTTTTGGCTTTCCATATCGTTGCACTTCATATGCAGATGGCAGTGATTGATACACTTCATCTGTAAAATAACCATTTTTGTCTACTTTAAAATCTCTCAATCCATTGTGTCTCTCATTCTCAACCTGCAAAATTTCGCCTTGTCCAGAATAATTTACTTCATCTAAACTAGCGATTTTATGTAATGCATCAGGATTTTTTTGTACCTCAATAGGATTCTTTAATACTTTCCATATAGTAGGATCTTCTGCCCCTAGTCTCCATAACGCAAATCCCTTTGCATTGTTGTTCATTGCGATTTTTACTTGATTATAAAGAGTAACACCATCTAAGAACCAAGCAGTATGTTCTGTCTCTCCTGTTTTATATCGAAAATAAGGGTTTCCACTAATGTTATCCCATTGAATTTTTATATTTGAATCCTGAGCCATTTTCATAACTTCTGAGAAAGTTACAGACTTCGCAGATTCTTTGCTATTTACTTCCCAATCATATCCATAGTTACCGAAAGCGACTATAAGTTTCTCAGACGGAATGTCTAGTTCATTGAGCGTATGTTCAAACCATTTATTTGAAGCAATTGGTCCTGGTACCCCTGCTCCATAGTGCTCGTCATACATCATTACAATCATACGATCTATTACTTTGGCTAACGTACCATAATCAAAAGCCTTATCATTAGCAGGGACATCTTGTGTAACAAGCAAATGATGTTTATGAAAGACCGTAGTAAGTTCTTTCATGAAATTTGTTAAGTTTTCTCTATCGCTTTCAGGTATTGCCTCAAAGTCAATATTAATACCTGAAAATTGATTCTTTTCAACTTGCTTTACTAAATTGTTAATAAACGTTGTCTTTACATGATCTGGAGAATTCAGTAACTTATGAATAAGTTCACTATCAGGACCAGAAGCTTCCTCTGTATAGTTAGTAAGTAAAGGCGTAATTTTCACATGATTTTCTTTGGCCAACTTCACAATCTCAGGTTTTATCTCACTACTAATTGTTAAGTCTGCTTTTAAGTGATACCATTCTGGTACTAACGTGGTTAAGGAATCGATATTTTCTTTTAAAGAAGCAGTACTATTTTCATCCCAGTTTACATAAAAACCATAAACTTCTTTAGATTGTTTACCATCGCTCGTTGAATTCACCATATTTTCATCGTTTTTCATTTCGGTATTAGGTTTAAATTCTTCTTTCTTTAACTGCTCTTCGCTGAGTTTTTGATTAATAGGTACAAGTTTAGTATCTTGTTTTACAGAAGGATTCATATTTGGAATTTCTGGTGCCGAAAAAATACTTTGAAAGAAAAAATAAAATACAATACTTATACTAACTATTGAGATACATAGAAACCAACTAAAAGCTTTTTTTCTTCTTCCTTTAGGATCATAAAAAACAGGTTTTGATTTATCTTTCTCTTGTTGAATTTTTTTCTCCATTATATTTTTACATACTCCTTTTCTTCTTATTCTAAGTACAAATACAAACTCTAACCCTCTAGGGTTTTGATTCGAAAATAACTTAATAGGAATATAGAATTATAATTTCCTGGCTTCAATATTTTATAGATTCTTCTTTCCATTCCCTTGATGTTGTGTTGTATGAATATTTTTGTCATCATTTTTAAACTCGTTATTTTCGTTTGAATTTCCTTGCTGAGATACTCTACCATTGTTCTCTTGCTGGTCGCCATTATTTCCTTGAGACTCTCTGCCATTGTTCTCTTGCTGGTGTCCGTTATTTCCTTGAGACTCTCTACCATTGTTCTCTTGCTGGTGTCCGTTATTTCCTTGAGACTCTCTACCATTATTCTCTTGTTGTTGTCCGTTATTTCCTTGTTGAGGACCTCTACCGTTGTTCTCTTGCTGATGGCCATTATTTCCTTGAGACTCTCTACCATTATTCTCTTGTTGGCCGCCATTATTTCCTTGCTGAGACCCTCTACCACCATTCTCTTGTTGGTCGCCATTATTTCCTTGCTGAGACCCTCTACCATTGTTCTCTTGTTGATGGCCATTATTTCCTTGCTGAGACCCTCTACCGTTGTTTTCTTGCTGATGTCCATTATTTTCTTTTATTTGCTTCGGTTGCTGTTCCTTGGATTGCTTTTGTTCTATATGCTCCTGCTTCTCGTATCTTTCTTCTTTTACAGGAGACGCCTCCGGTGATACATCAGGAGATGAATTTGGTTGCTCTTGATTAGACTGCGGTACAGGAGGAGTAAGCGATTTCTGCTTCTCATTCTCTTGCTTTATATAAACACCTGTGCCAACTCCTGCTTTCTTAGCATTCTCTCGTATTTGCATCGTACTGCTTTGATATTCGACTGTAATATGTTTTATCTCATACTCTTTCTTCAATTCCTGCATAGCCTTTTCCAACTGTGGTTCTAGCGACTTGTCCTTTGTAACAGCTGTTAGCATAACTTGCTTATCATTCGTTAAGTACTTATCCTCTTGACTCTGCTTTATAATAGTACGTATTACGTCTTGCAGGTGCTTATTTTCCCACCCTTTCATTTCTTTTAAAATACGCCTTCCGTCATCATTACAAGCTCGCAAATTTATAACACGAAGATCCTTTGTTACGCTTACCTCTACACTTGGATTTATATCCACTGAGACATAAGCAAATACTTTTTCTTCCGGTTGGTTGTAGAAAAACAGCAACACACATAGAAAACAAGTAACAAGTAATGATGCAGGCTTTAAGTAAGTAGGGATTGAAAAACGCGGCGCTCTTTGTTCTTGTTCGTTAAACGAGATTTCCTCTCCAATCATGTAAGAGTGTACTTTTCTTTTAAACGTAATAAACTCTCCATTTGGAGTTAAAACAACTACATTATGTTTTTTTATATCCATCACAATTCCTTTATTCATCATGCTTCTCCCCTCTAATATAATCCAGAATATATGTATAGTTGTTTGCAAAGATAATACACATCGCAATAATGTATTTTCTATGTCGCTCCAACGTTTTACGACTTACCCTAACACGTGGTTCAATATGTTTAAGGGGTAACTTTTTCTTTCGGAACAGCTCTTCCATCATTTTCTCGTCTTTTATAATAATCTTTACAATTTCTATTAAGTGCTCACGCGTATCACGATGTTTAGGAGATTCCTTAGCAAGCTCTGAGAATGTGATTTTAAACTCAGCTAGTACACTTTGAAAATGAAGAATTTCTTCCTTACGGTTACTATTTTCCATCTCTTTCATATACTCCGTAAGCGATACTTGCATTTCTAACATTTCCTCTTGCTTATCTTCTTTTAAAAAGACAAGGTTATGTTTAGACTCCTTGCGTATATAGTCAATTACATCTCTTTTTATAAGAAGATCAGCAAACGCTAGAAAAGATTTTCCTTTTTTATATGAATACTGTTCAATTGCTTCGTTAAACGCAAACAATCCAATGCTATATTCATCATCCTGCTCTGTAATATATCGACGGCAGACAGACGAGATTGATTTTTTAATAAACGGCTGATACTGTACGATAAAAGCTTCCTTATCTCCACCGTTGTTTTGTATGTTAAATACGATATCTTCTATTTTCGTTTTTTTTAAGATTTTCATTACTAAACTCAACACTAGTAATCTCCCTGCCTCCTTCTGCTTCAAATAGTAAAATGGTCACTAAATAAGTGACCATTTAACCACATTTTCTTAGTCCTTTTCTTTGGGCTTGTCTTCTTGCTGTTGTTCATATTTTTCACGAGTGACTTTTCAAATTCCTATTTCTTCTACTTGTGCTAGAGTGAAGTCTATATTTTGTACCGCTTTATTATTTTCTTTTGTAATATCACTTGTTCTTCTTGCTCTTTTTCTATTTTATCTGCAATCTTTGAATAACTCTTCTCTATATTTTTGGTAATTTTAGCTTTTTCTTTCATTTGCTTTCTTCACTATACATATTCGAAGGAATAAACAATTTTATGGGGGTCAAAATTTTTTTTATAAAATAATTATTTTTTTCAAAGATAAAAACCATCAATTTGAAAAAAGATTGTTCAAATTGATGGTTTTATTTTTATATATTAATTTTTTATAACTAAGGTTAATCATTTCTTTAATTTATTATCGCTATTAGACTAAAATTCCATAGTACCCCCAGAACGAAATGTTGTACTAACTTGTAACAAAACAGCTTATTTTGGATTATTAGTTTTTCTTGACTTGCTGGCAATTGCCCATATAACAACAATTAGTTACATTAATATTTTATTCGTTGTTTTATTTCTTTAAAACGATCATGTATTAATTTCTTGATATCCGGGTGATCCTTATATAAGGTAACGGTATACATGATGGAAGATGCAAGAATAGTAGACCATATTAACCAATCTCCAGCATGAGAAAGAACTTGAATTATTTCACTCGTAAACTGTTCCTGTCCCGCATGAAATGTCGATATGAGCGAGTTAAGATTGAACAACAATAAAATAACAATCCTGCCCAAAAGCATAATAATCCATCCGATAATATACGTATAGCCTCCAACACTACATAATTGATTATTATGATGAAAAACTTTCACCCTCTTAGCTTGCCAATAACCAACTATCGCTCCTAATATAAGCAAGCTAATTAATTCAATTGTAATAATATAATCCAATCTATTTGGGAGACCCATATAAGTTCTAATTATAGCCATGATTGGTATACCAAGAAAATCGAAGCTATCTACTTTCTTCGGGATAAGCTGCCTAATAATCAATACAATAACGACTACAAGAATAATAATGAAAACTTTATTCATGCGATTAATCCCTCTTTTTTTCTTTTAAATAATACTCAATAAGTTGATTTACTTTTTCTTCTGGATATGATTCTGGTGTTTGAAGGACATGAATTACTAGCCCATCAATAAATCCGTACAGTATCTCTAATTCAAATTCTCTATTGTGACCTGGTGTGACGTATCCGAGATCCCTCATTAAATCTAGAATTATTCCCATAAGATACCTCGTATGGTCATCCATTTTCTTCCGAAGTTCAATAAGTTCTGGGGAACTAAAGGATATACCCAGAAATGTAATCCAAACCTTCCCTTCCAACATTTCTTCTTTATTAAAAGGAATAATAAATTTCATTAATCTTCTAAGTGCTTCTTCTTTCGTTCCCTTAAATTCACTTGTACGAGTGTTTGCCCGTTCTTCCATTCGATTCAATACTAAATTCATTGCATAATGAATTAATTCATTTTTAGACGAAAAATGATGCTGAACAAGTCCAACTGAAATGTTTGCTTCGTCAGCGATTTGCTGTATAGAAGCTTTATCAATACCTTTTTCTAATATTACACGCCAAGTAGCAGTGGCTATCTGATTCTTCCTTTGTATTTGATCAACTATTTTAGGCACTCATATCCTCCTCCTTTTTTATAATATGATCATATTATAAAAAAAGTACCTAAAATAATATGACCATATTATTTTAGGTTTCACATTGCTATCAAGCCAACAAAACAAAATTCCCCTAAAATAAAAAAATACGGTATTCCTACCGTATCCTCTAAAAAAAGAAACAGCATATACTAGCATTTTTGACAAAACGTTAGGTAAAAGTAAGAACATACAGTAGCTGGCTTTATTTTTAATATCCTTCTTATTCCCCTTACAATCGTTTCAAAAAGATAGTAAATTTTTTCAAGAAGGCTCTTACTGTCGACGTTCAAAAGCAAGACGTACAGCAAGACCTGTCAAAACGCTTGCCATAAGCCAACGCTGCACTCGCAGCCACGTTGGACGTGTGCCAAACCATTTGGCAACTCTACTTGCTGTAAATACAATTAGGAGGTTGACTATAAAGCTAACCGTTATTTGCGTAAAGCCCAGAACTGCACCTTGTAGAAGCAACGATCCTTTCTCAGGATCTTCAAATTGAGGTAGAAGTGACACATACAAAATAGCAATCTTAGGATTCAGAAGATTCGTCATAAGTCCCATTAGAAATAATTTCCGCGGCGGCTCAATAGCAATAGTACGAGGTTCCATAATAGATGTAGCACCAGGCTTAATCGAACTCCATGCGAGCCAGAGCAAGTAAGCGGCACCCGCCCACTTAACTGCTTCATAGAGAGACGGAACAGCAAGGAAAAGAGCTGTAAGCCCGAACATCGTTGCGATTATATAGATTATGAAGCCAAGCATGATACCCAAAAGAGAAATGAATCCTGCCATACGCCCCTGCGTAATCGAGCGAGAAATGAGATAAATCATGTTAGGCCCAGGTGAACAAACCATGCTAAGTGAAACAATTGCAAAAGCTAGCACAGTACTAAAGCTGACCATGAATCTCCCCCCTTTATCTTACATAAATTTCTTATCGTCCATTTTATCATGATTGAGGAGAAAAAAGATTAATGTATGCCTATTCATATAAGGTTAACATAGCGTATTACTATCGGGATTCACTGTATTTAGAAGACTATAAAAAGTCCTCCATTTTTTAAAACTAGGGGACTTTCGTGATCACAAGGCTTTAAAAGTAACCTATCCATAGTGATATTAAAGTTACTACTAACAGGACAAGAAGAAATATGATATTTCGAATCCACTTTTGTATATCATCAAAATACCGTTCTATAAATGCAACGTTGATATAAAACATGAGAAATACAACAAAGAAGGTAAAGTCACCAAATTTATCATTCAATTTTTCATTAGTAAATGTGCTTACATGAAGGAATAGTAAAGCAAAAGTTACTAAGAATAACTCAAATAGCCTTTTTTTGCTCACGCCACCACCACCCTACAGTAATTTCCTTTCGTTTTATTTTATCAGAACGTAGTGTGTAGTAGACTACGCTTGTTATACTCATGTAAAAAAAGGCTAACAATTCAAGATCGTTAGCCCTACTTTCCATATTCGTGCCTTTTAAAATACATTAAAAGACTAAGTTCTTCAACTTACACTATATTCTCCTTTTATTACAAAAAACGAACCTCGAATTGTTCCAGCAAGTTTAGACTTTTGCCTAGCAAATTTAAACTTATCTTCTAACTCCTTTGGTATCTCCATTCCTTCAGAAAGCTTAAATCCAACGGCCCGCTTTTTCGGGTTATCCAACGTATACATGACGTTGACTGCAAGACCATCCTCATAAAAGACATAGGCAAATTTAATATTTTCCACTTGAAAACACGATGTTTCTAAAGGTTTGGCCGCAAACTCAATATCACGTTCTTCTTTCAAAATACGATTCACATAATCAAGAGTCTCCCCGCTTTCATTAGCTGGTACAACTGTAAATTCATGTTTGTATTTGTTCATAAAGTAACGTGCTTCATGGGCACGTAAACCAGCAAGTGCTTCTGCTACAGGTGAAGACTCTAAGCCAGCTATAGTTACATTTTTAAAATCAACGATACCGGACAATTCCACCCCTCCTTTAATCTCTTTACTTCCTAACAACTGGAATCCACATTTCACCAAATACTAAACCGTTTTGCTGCCCCATCTCAACCGTTGTATTTGGTCCACCAACATAGGCAAAATCATTTACTTCTGGTAAGACTTGACCAAAAGCAATGCCAGTAAGCTTATTACTTAGCTCCTCAGCCGTCTTACCTTCCCCTTTAACTACTAAATATTTCCCCCTAGGAAACTGGATAACTCTAGATTCTTCTTGTATCGTTTCCTCTGTCATGACACCAGCATAATACATCATCTTGTTATTCACCGCTTCACTCACAGAAAAAATGTAATCATTTGTGGCTAAAGCTTTTAAAGTGTCCAGCCTTCCATCTTCTTTAACAGCTGACCAAAAGTCTTCCTTTTCTTTATTTATTCCAGCAAAGTCTGTGTATTCACTCTTAATTTCAGTTCCAATACCTAACACGATAAAGCTATCTTTTTCTTCTAGCGTATAATTTTTCATATTCAAAACCTTCCTCACTTTTAAATTAATCAAGTAATTTATCTTTTCTCTTGATGAGTTTATAATAACCTTAAATCATGTCAAAAAATGATACTGTTTAGGAGACCAACATGAAAAAAGTTGAACGGATTAATACCATCATGCGGTATATCAATAACCGCTCTCACTTTACAATTTCTGAAATCATACGAGAATTTAACATCTCTCGATCGACAGCTATTAGAGACATTAGAGAGATTGAAGCCATGGGGATGCCACTTGTCGCTGAAGTTGGAAGAGATGGGGGATATTCTGTTATGCATAACTCTATTCTGCCCGTTGTTCGCTTTACTGATAACGAGGTCAAAGCTCTTTTTATTGCCTTTATGGCCATAAGAAATCAACAACTTCCCTATCTAAAGAGTCGTCAGTCTTTAGCTGAAAAACTACTAGGACTCATCTCAGAAATCCAGCAGGATGACCTTGTTCTTTTAAATCAACTCTTACTTTTTGAAGGGACTAATCCCCACAATCCCGACTTACTCGAGCTTTCTGACCTCCCACATCCTATGTTAGAAAAACTCATCCAAATCCTTCTTTTGGATAGCCATTTATTGATTACCCTAAAAGAAGAGGCGGAAATCAAGTCTTATCCAATTTATCTACTGCACCTTTATCAAGAAAAAAGCCATTGGATAATTGAAGGCTTTGACGTAAAAGAAGAAAAGAAGAAGATGTTTCCTGTCGATCATCTCATCAATGTCGAACCCTATACGACAAAAAAGAAATTAAGTAAGAAAAAGGTTTTAGAAAAACTCAGTAAGAAAGACGAAGCAATCAACCTCGTACTTGAACTCGGTCCAAAAGCAATTGCCCAGTTCAAAAAATATCATCCTTTAAAAGTTTCAATTTCCTATACAAACCCTTACCAATCCACAGCCATTCTAAAGACTTTTATCAATGTTAACAATCTCGATGAATTAACAGAGATAACAAATTGGCTACTTTTCCTAGGTAAGGATATCAAAATGAAGGCAGTGCCTGAAGAAGTGTTACAAGGCTTAAAAGAGATATTATGTTTATACTGCCCATAAGCGGTGACCAGTTACACCCCCAATAATATTGAGGTGTAATAGATGACAGTTACCTCGATTTTCAAGCATATAGAAAAAATATTTTATTTACTATCGCTGCTCTTCTAGGAATAAAGCCAACACAAAAAAAGACATGAACGAATCTTCGTTCATGTCTTTTTATATTAGAGTTTAATTTCCGTTAAAGTTCGAGTGTGGATTTGTCTTATCCATAAGATTTTTCATTCTTTTTTCATATTTCACTATTTTGAACTAAAACCAACAATAGTGAATTAGAATAATGACTTAATACTTGCTAAGACAGTAAGTATACCGACAACAATGACAAATACATTGCTCATTTTCCCTCTGTATTTAGCTAGTACTGGTACTTTACGGATCGCATACATCGGTAATAGACACAAGATAGCAGCAACTAACGGTCCGCTAAGGGCATCAATGATTCCAAGAATACTTGGATTTGCATAAGCAACATACCAGCATGTTAATACGACAAAAGTAAGGATCACTGTTTTAATTGTTTTTTCTTCTATATTTTTTCCGCGTGTTTTACCAAACTTCATAATCACGTCACGCATTACCTCATATGCTCCTATATAATGGCCAAGGAAGGACTTAGTTATAGCCACAAAAGCAATGATAGGAGCTGCAATAGTGATTACTGGTGAATTCAGCTCATTAGCTAGATACGATAGAATTGATAAGTTTTGTTCTTTAGCCATCATAAGATCTTTTGGAGTTAAACTCAGTGCACTACTCCAAACAAAGAACATAACTACTACGAAAGTCATGATATAACAAACTTTTTGTATTTGAGCACATTTGGCATCAGTAGCTTCTATTCCATAGGTAGCTCTCTGCTTTATAACAAATGACGAAATAAGAGGAGAATGATTAAATGAAAATACTATGATTGGTAGTATCATCAAGATCACTCCAAAATACCCTGTTCCTGTTGAAGCAGTAGTAGCACTTGAAAAACTAAGCATTGACGTATTCCACTGTGGGATTAAAGATATTGAAATAAAAAGTAAAGAAGCAATAAACGGATATACTAGCATGCTCATTATCTTTACAATGATATCTTGACCAAAATTTAGTATAGCGATAAGACCGAGTACTAATACAAGCGATAAAATGGCCCTTGGAGGCTCCTGCATGTGCAATTGATGCACGATAAAACTACTTGCAGTATTTGTAAGTGCAACCGAATACATTAGCACGATCGTATAAATTGAAACGAAATATACTATGTTAAAAATTATACTTGCCTTATTTCCGAAATACTCTCTTATTGTACCTGTAATCCCCTCATCAGCAGAATTAGAAGCGTATATCATTTTAGCAAGTGCCCTATGTGAATAATACATAACAGGAAATGCAAGTATAGTGATTAACAGTAATGATAATAAACCACCTGAACCTGCATTAATAGGTAAAAAGAGTACTCCTGCTCCAATTGCTGTTCCAAAAAGGCTCAATGCCCAGGTAGTATCTTGTTTATGCCATTTTTTAGGATCTAGATAGTTCTCATTTTTCACTGCAGTATTTTCAGCTTGAAATTCTATTTTTTTTGCAGTATTCCCATTCATATAATAAATCCCCCTTGTATCCTATTCTTACGTCTCTTTTTAGGCTTAAGAATATAGACCATTCTTAAAAAATGAATCACTTACTAGGTGCGTCACATTGTAAACGATTCCACCTAAACCTGTTGCAAGGCATTTATCCTCCAACCCTGTACTTCGTCAACATTGATGATATTGTGTACACCAGCTAATACGATGTCCGCTGCTACTAAACTCTCTTGAAGAAATTCTCCTTCTGGTCACACACCCTTCTGTAATTAATCGTTTCAGTCTGTCCAACTTTAAAATGTTTGATATTTTCTCCGTAGGTAATCGGTTACCTCTCGACGCCCTCATTATAACGTTTATATTTGCGAGTCTAATATTTTTTTATTTTTAGAAAGACTGAATAAACAGAATAATGAATAGATAATAAATCACAATTGGTATGTAGCGATTGTGTCCATTGTTTGAAGCTGTATTAGTTAGTAAAAAGGGGAAAATAATACAGATATCATTTTTGTTAACACGTTGATTATATTTGGAACTCATTATAAAGATAGTTATATTCCCCTTTGCTGAAATATCTTATTTTGGACGTAAAAACTGTTATAATAAATAATCCTTGTAGATATAAAGGAATAAATTAAGAAAACATAAAATCACAAAACTGAATATTTATCACTAATTTCGAATCAATATACATTTTTCAGAAAAAAAGAACTTCTTTACAGAGGAGCCACCACATCTTCTATAATGATTGACATGTTACGCCTTTTAAGAGAATAACACCATAAGTTTCCATTTACCATATGTAATATTTATTAAGTGTAGTTTTTTCTAAATATGCATAATTGCATATTTAGAAAAAGATAGTATACTTTCGTATTTTGTAAACGGGTTTATGCTGTTCAGAACTTTGCAACAGACCCGATTGTTGAACAAAGAAATACACTACAAAATAGATCTTCTGATTAAAGTTTTTACAAATTATCAATCTTTATTCTTAATGATCAGACTGATTTATAAATTATCGAACCTTATTTTAAACCCACAGTAGTTGGAGGAAGTTTGACGCTAACAGATGATACACCTCATGAAATATCAGAAAGATAAAAAGTACCGGCATCCTTCCCATGAAGAATACCGGTACTTCTCATTTATCCCGCTATTTGTGGGCAGTAAAACTCCCACTGATTAAAGTTTCACTTTATCACCCATACAAAATCGCATGAAATACGCCTAACAGTAAGTATTGATCTTGTATATAACCCTCATCATATACATTCATCTCGATGTAATACATATCTTCCTCAAGACGAATATTCCAATCTGCGATTACATAGCCCTTTCGTAATAGCTTTCCAAGCCCAAGTGAAGTTTTGTGAACAACATATTCTTCTGTCTTATATGTAAAGGTAAATAAGAAATTTGCATCCAATAACTTTCCGTCACATACAATTACTTCATGCTCTGCATCATTATTATCGATGTACGTTACTAAAATCTTTCTTTGACGCTGCCTACTTATATCCTTTGCAATAACGCGAATATTGTCCTTACTATCCTTTATTTCATAAATGATATTACTACCAACTTTCGGAATGAAGTCTAGCACTTTCATCAGCGCATTTTTATAATACCCCCGTACTACGCCTACTTGCTCGCTTTCATTGTAAACCTCTATCGACGTCGTGTCCGCTTTACTATCACACAGTCGTTTGTAAGAAAGCTGCATCATTCGCTCTCCTCTTAAATACTGATCAAACGTCACAGGATATTCTATCGCGCGGAGTTCCTTATTGAGCCCATACAAATAGCGTTGAACGCTCTCTACTAATGTTGTAGTAGATATACACTCCTGAAGTTCTAATTGTTGCCAACTGGAAGAAACCCTCCACTGATTGTCCTCTTCATAGAAGAAACCAAGAATTACGTCAGCACGGTCACTCGTTTCATAATTCATATGTACGTTCTGTCCGTGTTGAATTTGTTCCATCCACTGTCCTAAATAAATGCCCAGCTCTGCGACCTTCATGCATGACTTTTGAAAAAATACTCTGTCACCCACACAAATCGTTAAATCCCCTTCGATAAAGCCATTTGCATAAGCAACATACCGTGGCTCATCCTTCTGTGGAATATCCTTGTCTATTTCAAACGAAAACGTTAACATCCTTTACTCACCTCTAGTTGTTACACAGCTCACACCTGACATCGCATCACTCTGAGAAACTATGTATATACATATATTTAATTAACGCACTATAACGTGTGAATGACCTTAGCATAGTAGCGCTATTTTTTCTTCGCGAATTCCCTCAAAACAATATACTCCCACCATCTCCAAAGAAGTAATTTTTTCATCACAATAGCAAACTTTACCCCTTTTCCAATCGGATAACGAAGCGTAGTTTTTTTGCGATTGGAATAGGAACAATTGAAATGCATGTAATGAGTGTACATCTAATTGTTCAATTTGTATATGTTCCGCAAGATGTAGTGCGGTAGCTGATTCTGGTACAAACACTCCTCAACGTTTGTAAGTAACCATCTAAACTTAGATATACTGATACTAGTACTATAAAAAAGGATCCTGATTAGTCAGGACCCTTTCTTCTCTTTTACAGAGGCATTTTGTACATTGATTTTATGACGATTAGAATTGCAGTCAAAACATTATCTCTTCCCATTTAACTCTCTCAGGCTGATTTTTCTCAACGTCTGAACCTACTTACGTACCAACTGCGTAACCAGTAAGAATACCAATAATTATAGCAATAACTAAGAATCATATGATTTAAATCCATTTTCCCCCATATATTTTTTCCGGAAAGTTTAATTTCCATAGAGAACCGAACCGATGGTGCACTTACCCTAACTGACGTTTAAATGCTTTACCTGCGAAGAAGTAAGCGATAACCATAATGCCCACACACCAAGCAAGTGCAATCCAAATATCGTTGCCAACAGACCCTTCATATAAGAGGGCACGAATCGCATTCACAATTGAAGTCACAGGCTGGTTCTCAGCGAATGCACGAACAATTTTTGGCATAGTTTCAGTAGGAACAAAGGCCGAACTAATAAAGGGCAGAAAAATTAGTGGGTACGAATAGGCTGTCGCCCCTTCCATAGACTTCGCCGTCAACCCGGGAATGACAGCCAACCACGTCAGCGCCAGCGTAAACATCCCGAGTATTCCAGCTACTGCGAGCCAATCGAGAATATTAGCACTGGAACGGAATCCCATTAAGAGCGCAACAAGGATAACCACCACGATAGTAAGCGCATTAGCAACAAGTGATGTTAATACGTGAGCCCATAATACCGACGAGCGCTTGATGGGCATCGTAATGAAACGTGCCATCAGTCCACTCTTTACATCCGTAAACAACCGTACAGAAGTGTAAGCCACACCGGATGCGATAGCCATTAGCAAGATTCCCGGCAATAAATAATTGACGTAGTTATCAGTTCCTGTCTTTATAGCCCCACCAAATACGTAAACAAACAACAGCATCATCATAATCGGTGTAATCGCTACCGTAATAATCGTATCCGGACTGCGCATGATGTTGCGCATTAAGCGCCCTAGTAATACCCCTGTTTTGCTTTTCATTTACATCTCCTCCTTTTTGCCGATGATCGCAAGGAAAATTTCTTCCAATGTCGGCTGCTTCTCGATATACTCCACTTTTGCTGGTGGGAACATCTCTTTCAGTTCAGTAAGAGTACCAGTCGTAATGATTTTTCCACCATGCAAGATCGCAATACGGTCCGCTAGTTGTTCTGCTTCCTCCAAGTACTGAGTCGTGAGCAAGATCGTTGTGCCACCGCCGGCAAGTTCCTTGACTGTATCCCACACTTCAATCCGCGCTTCAGGGTCAAGCCCTGTCGTTGGTTCGTCGAGAAAAATGACTGCTGGCGTCCCGATCAAGCTCATAGCGATATCAAGACGGCGCTTCATCCCACCTGAATACTGATCTGCCCTCTGGTTGGCTGCATCGGTCAGGCTAAATCTTGCTAGTAAATTATCAGCGACTTGAGCAGGACTAGAAACTCCACGCAACTTGGCGATCATTATTAAGTTTTCTCTCCCAGTGAGCATGCCGTCTAAAGCTGCGAACTGTCCTGTCAGGCTGATGCTTTGACGAACATGATCCGGTTGACGCTGGACGTCAAAACCGCAAATACCTACTTCACCGCCATCTTGCTTCATAAGCGTCGAGAGTATGTTCACCGTCGTCGTCTTGCCCGCTCCATTTGAGCCCAGCAGTGCGAAAATTTCGCCACGCTGCACCTCAAAATCCACCCCTTTTAATACTTCCTTGTCTTTAAAGGATTTTTTTAACCCTTTTACCGAAATCGCTGCATTTCTCATACTTTTTCCCCCTTATTAAAATAATTTGCAAAGATAAAATACTTACGACATCTATTTAGTATCACTGATAATCTGTATTACTTAGTACTGATTTAAAAATATAACTGAATAGCGATGGCGGCAATTCACATTTGTAACCAGCTAATCAGTCGGTATTACTTATTACATTTATTTTTTTCTCAATTGCTTCATGATACTTTCATTCAAATCTTCACGATACTTAGAGACATACGTTTTAGCGTTTGCCACTAGTTCGTCAGCAAAGGATGCTACGTCCTCCCCAGTAATGTCAAGCACTTGTCTGCCTTCCGCTGCACCGGCTTCAAACAAATCGATTAATTCATACTGTATGTGCAGCATATCCATCCCATTACCCGCTGAGAAATTCCACATGTAGTTTTGAATTTTCTTAAACACAAACTGATAGTCCTCTGGCAGTGCTCCAACACGTGCCATCATCATTTTGTACTCTTTTTTATCACCGATTAATTTTTTGAACATTTCCAACATCTTATTTTCCTCCTTTTTTATAAAGCAGAACAAGAAACTCTCCAAATATGATCCGGAACATTTTATATTATGAGGCTAGTTTGACTTCAAGACGTTAATTTTTGAAGAAACAAAATCCCATTTTTTCCAAAACAATTCAAGCTCCTGACGGCCATCCTCATTTAATGAATAAAACTTACGAGGCGGTCCCATATCTGATGGCTTCTTTTCAATATTCACAAGCTTTTTCTTTTCCAATCGTACGAGGATAGTATAAACCGTCCCTTCCACAACTTCGGTAAACCCAAGATCATTCAGGTGGCGGGTAATCTCATAGCCATACGTTTCACGGCGACTAATGATTTCCAGCACACACCCTTCCAGTGAACCTTTTAGCATTTCAGTTAAATTTTCCATGTCCTGATCCTCCTTTACCCCCTATTCTGTCTGACTTATATTCAGTATCACAGAGTACTAAGGCGAATTTTTACTGAATAGCTTTTGAGTAAAACCACACTATTCAGTATTACTTATTACAACTACATTGTACGACTAAGTAGCGATGGATGTCAACTGATTTTCAATTTTTTTCTAAAATCCGCTATTACCTATTGTTTACTGAAAACATTTTGAGAAACAACACTACTCAGTATCACCTATTACAACTACATTGTATGACTGAGTAGCTGTAAATGTCAACTCGATTTTAATATTTTTCTAAAGTCAACTATTCCCTATTAGATACTGCCGATTTTCTTTTTAAAGAAATTACGTCACATACCTATCCCGCTAAGAAAAGAAAATACCCCAAAACAAAAATTCTACATTTTTGTTTTGGGACGCTATAGGCTAGCTCTTCTTCTTAATAAGGCAGATCATCCTTTTGTTACGATAACATCATATCCATATCTTCTGCTGCAGTTGTAATCAGTTTCAAACCGAATGTTTCTTGTAATACATCAAGTACACCAGGTGAAATGAATTCAGGCGCCTTTGGACCGATGCGAATATCTTGAATCCCAAGACTAAATAGCCCAAGTAAAATGGCAACCGCTTTTTGTTCAAACCATGATAGAACAATACTCACTGGCAATTCATTTACTTCACATTGAAAAGCATCTGCTAAAGCGGCCGCTATTTTCACTGTAGAAATCGAATTATTACATTGTCCTAAGTCAATATAACGCGGAATCTCCGTACCAGGTACAACACCATAACTCACATCATTAAAACGGAATTTCCCGCAGGAAGTTGTTAAAATAACCGTTTCTGGCGGAAGCGACGTTGCTAATTCGCGATAATATTCCCCGCCTTTCCCTGGAGCATCACAACCTGCGATGACAAAGAAACGCTTAATCTTTCCTTCTTTTACTGCCTCAATAATTTCTGGAGCTAATGATAATACTGTATTATGATGAAACCCTGTTACTAACTGTTCATCCGACTCCATATGTACTTCAGGAAGTTCTAGCGCTTTTTGAATCAATGGTGCAAAATCATCATTTTCAATTTTTTGTACACCCTCTAAACCTGCAATATCATATGAAAAGAATCGATCAGAGTATGATCCTTTAATTGGCATAACACAGTTCGTTGTCGCTAATATGGCACCTGTAAATTTTTCGAAAAGACGTCGTTGATCATACCATGCCTTACCAATGTTTCCTTTTAAATGTTTATATTTTTTCAGCTGCGGATAACCATGTGCTGGTAACATTTCAGAATGCGTATAAATATTAATTTCTTTTCCTTCTGTTTGCTTCAATAACTCTTCTAATGCAAATAAATTATGACCAGTAACTACAATTGCCTTACCTTCTACATGGTTTTGCGTAATTTGAACAGGCTCTGGAACACCAAAGTGATTCGTATGTGCCTCATCTAACAACTCCATTACTCGTAAAGCCGATTTCCCTACTTTCATAGCCATATCAATATGTTCTTGTTCATTAAAATTAGAATTTGTTAATGTCATGTACAGCGCTTCTTGCGTCGTAGCATCTACAAATGCATCGGTATACCCTAGCTGAGCAGCATGTGTACGATAAGCTGCAATTCCTTTTAGCCCAAACACAATCGTATCTTGTAAACTTGCAATTGTTTCATTTTTACCGCAAACACCCATCACTTTACATCCACCTGTTGGCGTTTGTTCACATTGATAACAAAACATTATCATCCCACCCTCTCCCAATCATTCCTTACAACCTAAGCATAATACCCATTTAGGAAAAGGGATGTGATATCACTCACAATAATATGTATAAATTTGTGACAGTTCACATTGTTGACATAATATTTTTACTGTCTTCTGATATTCATACTTGCGCATGATCAATTATTTGCATAATATATCAGCGCACTTTTAAGGAATACAAATATCATATCCATCTAATATTTCACAAAATTTTCCTTGCTGATGGTACAATTAAAGTTATGGAGGGATAATATGGTATATATGATGTTTTATTATGGGATACTATTTCTTATACTCGGTATTGCAGTATTTCTGTTTATTATGGCCGGGTCACGAAAAATTAGGAATAAAAACCTTTCATTCGTAATGATCGGTTTAGGGATAAATACACTTGCAAGTCCAGTGGCACTTTTTATAGGGGTGATGGCAACAGATTCTCCATATAGTACTAGACTAGATTTTTGGAAAGGATTTCTCTTTATTCAAGGAATACCTCTTTTCTTACTACTTATAGCTTTCATTTGGTGGCTTATTCGCCCGCCAAAAGTAACGGTTCAAACGAGTATTGAAAAAGAACTTGAACAAAATAGTAAAAGCACTAAGAAAAAAGCGACACGGGGACGTCCCATCACTGCCTTACGGGTTGTAATTCCAATTATTTTAGTAGTAGGCTGTTTGTCTTACATTTTGTATTTACAGGACATTACACTTAAAAAAAGCCATTCTCCAAATAATAAAAATACGATTAAAGTAGTGAAAATAGATTCAGACTCTTCTCATGGTTCCTCTCCCGTCAGAATTAAATACGGCTTATGGGAACATTTTGACACTAGTATTGCAAATGACGGGGAACGTCTCGATTCCTCAAACGTTTCCGTAGATTGGAAAAACGATTACGAAGCAACGATAACTCTACGAGAAAAAGAATCCGTACCTGAAGTTGTGGAATTTAACATATCAAATAAATCCAATGGTCCTGTTTTTAAGAAGGTACAAAAAGTGGTCAGTTCCTTTACCTTTCAAAAAAGTGAATCTCCAAATCTAATAAATATTATTGAGTTTAGAGAAACAATAAAATCAAAAGGACCAAGTCCCAGCTCAACTGTAAGAATCTATTATGGGAAAAGAGGTAGCATTTTAGAAAAATATAAAGAGGTCACTCTTAAAGAAATGTATACGACAGAGAACTTCAATATCAGTTGGAGAAACGATGAACAAGTACAGGTAGAAGTATTAGAGGAAAATGTAGTAACAGCTAGCATCGTGATTGATGTGTCAAAGTAAGTTTTTTTCACATGTTATAACTGTTTTCTACCCCGCACACGAGAGATACATAGTATTTACAAATTAAAAGCTTTATAGACATTATGAACACCCTCTTTCTTTACAATACATTTACACTTTCTTAACAATGTTTACATTATTTATATGATATATTTATATAGAATCTACTTAAGAAATTTCATGTATATTGTTATCTTTATAATCTCTAATCTGATCTGATTGATAAGAGATTATGTTATATTTTCATACCAGGGGTGAATGAGGATGACTGAAACTTTAAAAACACTTATAATGCTTGATGTTACTTACATTGTTATAGCAATTATGACGGTACTGGTATTTGTATACTTGGAATTAAAATCTCAGTAAGGTATGCAGGCATAATTGATAGCTTCGCATTTAAATATAGTTAGAAGATAGAGAGGAGAAAATTGTTTCTCCTCTCTTTTATATTCCCACAGTTTCTTATTTCAACAAATCCAATGTATGTAAAAGTAATCCTCTGTTCCCTACTTCCCCATGACCAGGCACTACTGAATTTATATTTATATTTCCATATCGTTTCAGCACATTCTCAATCGATGTGGACCATTCATTTACATAAGCATCAGCAACGTTTCCTAAATCTTTAGCTTCCGCAGATTTCACTAAACAGCCTCCCGCTAAAATGTTGTATTGCGGTAACCATACGACGATATTATCTTCTGTATGTCCTTTCCCTGGATAGAACGTTTCTACTTTCATATTTCCAAACTTTAATTTCGTAATGGTTTGTAAGTCTCCAAGTGGTTCCTCATATCCATTTTTCTTTGCTAGTTCCGCAGTTAATGCTGTACTATGCGCTTTAATGCCTCTTTCTTTCAACGTTTTTATTCCGCCAATTCGATCAGCGTGCGCATGTGTAATAATGACATCCTTTACACGCTTCTTAAATTTCTTTTCTACCATCTCTATTAATTCCTTCGTTAACTTATCATCCCAAGAAGAATCGACAAGTACTAACCCTTTAGAAGTAGTAAGAACTAGACCGTTCGAAGGAACTGCTACTCCATTAAAATAACCTAGCTCAGTATGAACCCATACATTTTTGTTTAACTGAGAAAGTGAAATAGTTCCTGTCTCATTCTTTATTACTTTTTGCTCTACCGTTCGTTCTGCTTGTACAGAAGAAATTGTACTAACAAATTGAGTTGCTCCTAGTAAGCTTACACATACCCCTTCTTTCAAACTAAATATTCATTACCTATATTAGACAATTCATCTCAAATGTTTGTTCCATCTTCACTTGCATATTTTTCATGAAATTAATAAAAGCGCACAAAATTTTGTACGCTTTTTAATTTAACTTTCTTTTTACCATTCACGTTTTTTATTAATCATCATTTTTTCTTCAAACGCCTTCTCTAAATCAATTTCTAACTTGTTTGCTAAATCACATACATTCCAAATTACATCAAACATTTCTAAACCAATCTCTCTTTTTGAATCTTGTATTTTATCACGCTTTAATATAACTTCCGCTAATTCACCTAATTCCGCCATCGCATACATCGTACGCTCTTCGATTGTTGTATCTTGAAACCCTTTTTCGTTACTGAAACTTGATACATATTGCTGGAATTCCGAAATATTCATATGTAATCTCCCTTCATCGTAAATATCTCATTTTTAATAAACTTAAAATCAAAATTGTATTTTGTTAAATTATAACATTCATACTATAATTTATTTATAGCCTATTAACGGAGGTGTTTTCAATGACTCTCTTCGCTTCCCCATCATTATTCATACTAGCAATCATTTCATTTGCACTAGCTTATTTCATCGGAGTAAAACAATACACTTGGCTCTTATCAGGTTTCAATGAACGCCGTGTGTCAGATAAAGTGAAACTTTAATCAGTGGGGGTTTTCTTCATCCCCCACTGATTATTAGTTGAACCAATCGGACCTTTATGGGCAGTTGATCCCCCACCTAACTTCTTTGCTTTCGCTGAATTTTGAGTTGGGGGTCTTACTGCCCATTAAAGCGGGATAAAGTTAAGTTATCGAAGATAGTTGGTCTTTATAATTTAACCGCCGGTGTTATCGCCACAATTGGTAGTGTCTTCACTACCCCTAATGTAAAAATCGTATTTCCTATCATTATAATTGACCACGTTATAATAGCTGCTTATGTAAATACACGTATGGTGCAGTGAAAAAAGATCACCCCAATGGATGATCTTTTTTATAATTTATCAACATATTGCTTCGCTTCTAGTAAGGAAAACCCAAAAGCCTCTCTTACTCTCTTAATTGCCGTAACTGTTTTCCCTTCTTCCATAAGCTGCCGCAACTCTTTATTAATTTCAGGTTCTCTATCTACAATTCCCATTTCTTTCGAAATTAATTGTAATCTATCTTCCATCCGCTTTAAACGCGCATCCGTTTTCTTTTCGATTTTATTTAATTTTTCAACGATATACATAAACCCACAGACCGCTATCGGTATGATCATCCAAAATTCCAAGACTATTCCTCCTCATTAGCTTTTATTTGTTTTAATTCACTAACTTATGTAAATTTTACCATGAAACACATTTAATGTATAATAATGATATACAACACTGTTGATAAAGTGAAACTTTAATCAGTGGGCGTTTTACTGCCCGTTAATGCGGGATAAAACCTTTTACTTTAAGGGGGGATACTTTATGAAAAGATTTTTAAATACGTTACTACAATTTGTAGTTCTTTCAATTGCACTACATTTATTATTTGATATCGTTGGCTGGCTTGTTTTCAATGCACCAATTAAAAACAAACAAATCATTATTTCCTTACTAACAACCTCATGGCTTATGTACATGTACCGAGATAAATTTTTCAAAGCCTTTACTTCGAATTAACTTAAACTAAGAAAACACTTCATCGATAATAGATGAAGTGTTTCTTTTTCTCTCCTTCTCTCTATTTATTACTGTATAATAAAACTAATATTCTGTCTTTTGAAAGAAAGGAGTCACTATGAACTTAAAAAACAACAATATATATGAGAAAATGAACCAATATTCCGTTGCAGGATTAAGCCTTGCCGTTATACATGACGGTAGACTTGATGAAACTACTTCCTTCGGAACACTTGAATCTGGAACAACTAGAACTGTCAATACGAATTCCATATTCAATTCTTGTTCTATTAGCAAATTCATCACTTCAATGCTCGTACTAACGCTATCAGATCAAGGAATCGTACATTTAGATGAAGACGTAAATGATAGACTCACATCTTGGAACATCCCTACCAATCTATTTACTTCGCAGAAAAAAGTCACGTTACGAAACTTATTAAGTCACCAATCTGGAATGATTGATCCTCCTAATAGTTTTGAGCATTATACCCTTGCACAAGGGCGACCAAACATGTCTGAACTCCTCGCTGGTAAAACATCATATTGCTCCGTACCTATTGAAGTAACTTATAAACCAGAAAGCGAATTTCACTACTCTGACGCAAACTTTTGTATTATCGAACTACTACTTGAAGATATAACTGGAAAACCATTCAACCTTTTACTTGAAGAATATATCTTTCAGCCACTCCAGCTGAAGAATAGTAAGGTATTCTCTACTAAAGATATAAATAAATTAGATATATTTGCTTGTGGACATAATAAAGATGGCACCGTTACAAATGAGAAGTATCCATTTTATCCATTCGCAGCAGCTTCAGGCGTTTGGACAACACCAACTGACTTATCAACTTTAGTACTCGAACTCATTCATTCCTTACAAGGAAATAGCAAACTAAAACTTTCTCAAAAAACAGTACAAGACATGATTTCTCCTCAAGGTTGCTCAAAATGGACTGGACTAGGTGTTTTTCTAGATGATTCTAATAAAAACTTACAAATTTATTCACTTGGATGGGGCGTTGGATTTCAATGTATGATGGTATGCTATCCCTACCGAGGTAATGGTGCTGTTATTATGACGAACGCTGACTTAGGTGTTCATCAAATGGAAGGGATTATTGGTGACGTTTTAAAAACGTTATCCTTATAATGAAAAGAAAGAAGCTGTTCCTTCCAGCTTCTTTCTTTATATAACATTTTTCGCAACAATTTTTATATGTTCTGGTGCGATAATCTCCGTTATACTTTCTTGGAAATCTTCATGCAACAGTTCTTCAATATGTTCTAACTGCACTTCGACATGTGTGCATTCTAAATTATGTATGTTTAATAGTGCATAATGATCTTTTTTCTTAATTACTAAATATTGATTTTCTTCTGTTACGAGTATCGATCCTAATCGTACTCCTAATAAGCGTTGATCATCAAACTTCATAATTACTTCTCCTTCCCTCACATAAATGAAATCAAAATGAAAATAATTACATTTATGGATAATACTCTTTTTTAGACTATATCATAATTTACTAAAATATAAATATCATTTTTCCTTTTAATAAAAATTCCTATTCTTTCATATATTTCGATACAAAAAACTTTCTCAACATAAAATTAGAATTTTCAGTTTTTATTCTTATAAAAATCTATTATAATAAAGTTAATAAATGTTTGACCTCTCCTAATTCATGTACATATGGATGATCAGTAGTTGTTGCTACTGATCTATTTTTTTGATTTCAGAAAGCAAATACGCTGCATCCATTCCTACACCACAAATAAGTGCAGACCCCCTTTGAGATTGCCATGGCAATCCGATATAATATAATCCTCTTACTGGACTTATTCCCTTTAGATAATTAGGAAATCCATTCTCATTCACTGCCTTTTCTATTTCAATCCATTTATAGTTCTGATTAAAACCAGTTGACCATACAATACTTTCCCCACTATACGTGCCACCATTTTGAAACATAATGCTATTTTCTGATGCACTAACCACTTTTCCCTCTAGTTTTATTGCTCCACTACGAATAAGTTCCTTACCTTCAAAACCGAAAATGGGATCCTTTCTCTTCTGAAACCATTTCCCCCTCTTAGTATGTACTTCAGCATACAATAAACCCAATTTTTCTAACCAATTAAAAATGCTTTTTCTAAAAAGATGTAACGGTAAAAATGTTAATGGATGACTGATAGACATTGTTACTTCATGAGTTTTTGCAAGTTCTACTGCTATTTGCATTCCTGAATTCCCGCCACCTACTACTAGTACTCTTCCCTTTGGAATTTGTGATGGTGATTTATATTGTGATGAATGTATTTGAAAAATATGTGATGAAAGATGTTGTGAAACTGAGGGGATGAATGGGTGCTGAAAACCGCCTGATGCGATAATAACTTTTTTTGATTGTAATATTCCTTCAGAAGTATGTAATTCGAATATATCTTTTTCTTTCTTTATTTTTAAAACTTCAGTTTGCAATTGGACCGGCAATTTAAAGTGCCTTGCATATTTTTCTAAATACGTTGCGATTTCATCTTTATGTGGAAATCCATTCCCTTCTCCTTTTAATATCATACCTGGCAAACTACTATATTCCCTCGGTGTGAAGAGCTGTAAAGAATCATATCGATTTCTCCATGAATCACCAACTCGGTTTCCTGCCTCAAGTAATAAAAAATTATACCCTTCTTGCTTCAAGTAATATCCCATTGTTAATCCCGCTTGACCAGCTCCAATAATAATTAGGTCTTTCACTCTAATCCCTCCTCCTCTTATATATGAATACATGTTCATATATTCATATGTTTCCATAATCATAACATTTTATTTTTATATAATTCAACATCTACATAAAATAAAAAGAGGAGTTTACTATAAAGTAAACTCCTCTTCATTCTACCTTTCCAGTCTTTAGCGCTTGTGCCCAGTCATGCCTTTCCTGTTGAACAGCTAACCGAGCTGCTTCTTCCCAATTATAAGGAACTGAAATTTGTTCAATTATCCATTCTTCCAAAATCTTTTCTATCACTACATATTTTGCGTGCGGAGTTCCTGACTCCATTTTATGCAAAACGGGTAATTCATCTTTGTATGCTGGAAGCCCTACACTCACTGGATTTATAATGATTTTTCCGTTCGCTAAATAAACAACTCTAGGAATATGCGTATGACCACATACTATTATTTTTTGTTCTATATTTTGGAGTTGATCCATTATATTTTTTTCACTCTTTAATACCGCACCATTTTCATTCATCTCTTCTAATAAATACACCTCATCTGAAGTCGGTGTACCATGACAAAATAAAATATCGTCTACAATACATTGTGAAAGATGTTGTTTTAACCAATCTATATGATGATTTGTTAATTGATTTCGAACAAAAGCTAGTGTAGTAGATTGCTCTTGTATAGGTTCCCAAAGCATGCGATCACAGTTGCCCTTAATATGTATCATCTCGTTATTCATTAATATTTCAATTGTCCCTAAAGGATCTAACGGCCCATACACACTATCACCTAAATTTATTATCATTTCGACCTTGCGACGTACAATATCTTTTAATACAGATTTTAAAGCGTGACTATTTCCATGGACATCTGAAATTATCGCTATTTTTCTGTTCATTGTAACACCTACTTTGATAAGTTATTTATGACATCTCAATTTCTAAACCTTCTCCTCATAAAATATAATTCTATTTAAAAACGGATCAATTACAGTTAATTCCATTGTATCCCACGGTGTTCTCTCTATATCAGGCTTTGAATAAGCATAATCTTTACTTGAGAAAATAGCATAATAACTTTTTAAATCCTTTATTTTCACACGAATCGCACCGCCTGGCGAAGCATCCCCATGATGTTCTGATAAATGTATTACAGCATCATGTAACGAAATTTGCATATATAATGGCATATGTTCCTCATACCGATGTTCCCAATCCATTTTAAATCCTAAAAAATCTAAGTAAAATAGCTTTGCTTTTTCAATATCAAAAATTCTAAATATAGGTGTAATCATTTATACTCTCCTCCTATTTATAAACATCTGCCGCCAATTCCCTCAAAACATCCACGTTTACTACTTCAAAACATCCATTGTTTTTCTGTATTATCCCTTTATCACAAAAGATATTTAATGTTCTTAATAAATGTCGATAACTCGTTCCTAACAATTCAGCTATTTCCGTTAAATTCCCACTAAACACAATTCTATTTCCGTGCTGAGCAGCTCGTTCCCCTGCTGCTAACATATAACTCGCAAGTCTATTTTCAAGTGGATATAGTAAATTAATTGTACTATTTTTTGAAAGTCGATTTAACTTATGCGCTAACGATCCACAAATACATCGTAAAAATTTCGCATCATGAAATAGTTGATTTCTCACTTTTCCTAAAGGTAAACCAACACAATATGAATCTGCCATCACTTGTACGTTTGAAGCAGTCTTTTGAGAATGAATTAACTCCACATCTCCTAACAGCTGCAAGCTATCATAAAAGCATAATAATACAGACTTCCCGTTACTTAATGTATTAAACGCTTTCGCTTTTCCTTCAACAAAGAAATATAAATAATCTATCTCTTCATTTTCTCTACAAATAAACTCATTCTTTTTAAAAAATATAAGTTCCATATACGGTTTCATATCACTACTAAAAAATGAATCGATATTATTTTGTTTCATATACTCTGCTAATTTATTAGAATTACATACTTTCTTCATAGTTCCCCCGCCTTTACAACTATCCCCATTGTAATTAAAATTTTCTTCTTCCACTATGACATATGTCATAGTAATAGACAATTTCAGCATGATACAGTCATTACAAATATGAAATATAAAGGGGATATTACATTGTATAACTTTTTTTCTGTCTTTATTGGCGTGCTTATCGCCATTATGCTTCCTTTGAACGGGATTTTATCTGAGTTAATTGGCAAGTATACAGCAAGCGTTGTCATTCACCTTGTCGGTTTAATTGCAGTTATTTTCGTTTTAATCATAAACAAAAATAAAATCCATTTTGATAAAGGTATTCCACTTTTTTTATATAGCGCTGGAGCGATTGGGGTATTCACTGTTCTTTTTAATAATATAAGTTTCTCCGTCCTTGGTGCCTCTATTACGATCGCATTAAGTTTACTTGGTCAATCCATTGCTGCAATTGTTATTGATCACTTCGGCTTATTAGGAATGAAGGTTGCAAAGTTTGAAAAGAAAAAACTAATTGGATTATTTTTCATCTCTTCCGGGATTATAATCATGACAATTTATTAATGGAGGCAAGAAAATGTTATATATTACTATCGCTATTTTAGCTGGTGTTTCTATCGTCGTTGCTAGAATTATTAACGCGAATTTAGCAAAGGAAATTGGAAATTGGGAAGGCACGTTTTTTAATTATATTACGGGATTATTTTTCTCTATGTTATTTTTAATTTTCAGTTCAGATTCATTATATATTCCTAGTCATACGTTGCAATCTATTCCTATTGCTGTGTACTTAGGCGGATTAGTAGGCGTTATCGTTATTTCATTATCCAACTATATCACTCCTAAAATATCAGCGTTTTATTTAACGTTGCTCATCTTTATCGGACAATTATTTGCGGGGACTATCATTGATTTCTTCCTGTCAAACGAACTCTCTATAGGAAAAGTTGTCGGTGGGATTTTCGTATTAATTGGGCTTACTTACAATTTACTCGTTGATCGCCCTATTAAAACTGTACAGAATAAACAAGTTCACCTATAATACTTTGCGCTTACCTATCATATATTAATAGAAAAGCTCTTCACACGAAGTAATAGAGAGGAGAATACCCTATTAAGAAAATCATTATATTGATAGGTAGCGCATTGATTATTTTTGGAACCGTATGGTTTTTAAACTCTGGAAAATCTATTCAAGATCTCTATACAGCAAGTAAACCTAAGAAGAAAGCTACTATTATTTCAACTCAAAGAGACCCGGATGCACCTCCTGTTTTTTTAGGGAAACAGGAAATAAAAGATATACATGTAGAGTCAATTAAAACAAAAAAGGATATCTTTCTCACAAAAACAGATGAGTTAAAAACATTCATTAACAGTATGGACACAGCAAAAAAAGGCGATTTAACGCTAGATGAAGAAGGTTCTGATTTAGTAGATTGTAACATGTGGATTACTTTCCAAGATGGGACTTATAAACAATATTTACTTTGGATAGTAGATAACAACAGTAGTGAAATTATGATTGCCCATCAAAACAATCCTGATGACTTAGATCTTACTTATTATCAATTAAATGAAGGCAATTCAAAAAAAGTATATAACTTATTTAAAAAAATTATATAAAAAAGAAAGTCATGGGCACATTAGCTCATGACTTTCTCTTTTATATATATTCAGGGAACACTTTACAGCTCTTTTCCTGCTCTATATCATGTCCAAAGAAAACAATTGGGTTCTCTTTCCTAACAACTTCTTTTAAACGTTTAATTGAAGATAAAGCTAATTCTGGATCAAATCCTGCGAACGGCACTTCATCTTCAAAATTTTCTTTCGTATACGATGCATCGATCGTTAATAACACAGGACCGGATTTTTCAGTCTCAATTAATAGTGACTGATGCCCCGGAGTATGTCCTGGTGTATACAATAATTGAACACCTGGTACGACTTCATAATCCCCTTCAATGATCTTGTATTTCAAATTCGGCAATATACACTCTTTCATATATTCTTCACTATGTTGTGCCGCCTCATATTCAGCACACTGCACAATAATCGGTGTATTTGTAAAAGCACCATTTCCTCCTGCATGATCAAAATGCAAGTGAGAACTAATAATATATAGAAGGTCTTCTGGCTCATACCCTGCACGCTTTAAAATATTTACAATTCTATCTTCTTCATTCATTTTCGGTAAAATCTGCCCCTCAACAAATGTACCGTTAAAAAGGCCTTCATTATTAACCGCACTTTCTGGCATACCTGTATCTACTAAAATAAGTCCTTCTTCAGTCTCCAAAAGATAACACCAAACCGGTAAGTCT
This sequence comes from Bacillus sp. LBA3-1-1.1, assembly GCF_040676495.1. NCBI lineage: Bacteria > Bacillati > Bacillota > Bacilli > Caryophanales > Bacillaceae > Bacillus > Bacillus sp. LBA3-1-1.1. The sequence continues at coordinate 239,910 of NZ_JBEGIB010000018.1, read as the reverse complement.
AATAATTTTCCTGGTGTTAATGTACTGTTAACAGACGAATGATCCAACATACAACGACCAGCTGGTACGAAATAAAGCTTCTTTACCGTCATTATGTATCCACCTTTACATTTTATTTTGGATAAGGCACACAGTAAAAATTCTTCTTTCTAAAAATAAAATCCTTCTAGACCGTCATTCCATCTTTACTTACTATTTTTTCAATTTCCGAGCAGTAAAAAATACTAGAACAATCGAGATATAACATATAGCAATCCCTAAGAAACTAACGCTAAATCCATCTTCGTGAATAGTCATAATTTTAAAAATATCAATATCCAATAAGTAACCGATGAAAAGGTACATGATAATAATTGCCGTTACTACAAAATAGTCATTTCTTCTTAACTGCATTGTCATTAGCCCTTCACCTCGCAATGTTTTCTATCAAAAACATACCATATATACTTAATATTTAGAATAATTTCCGATTTCATAAAAAAAATTAAAGTGTACTTTTTTACATAACAATCTTTCCCCCCTATAATAAAAGAGAAAAAACTCTTACTTTAATGGAGGGAATGGAAATGAAAGCAATTGGTTTACATGAATACTTACCTATTGAAGAAGAAAACAGTTTAATTGATATTGAAGTTGAAAGACCTGTTGCCACAGGAAGAGATATACTTGTTAAAATTAACGCTATTTCTGTTAATCCAGTTGATACAAAAGTTCGATCTCCGAAAGATAAAAAAGAAGAAGTAGCGAAAATACTTGGCTGGGATGCTAGTGGTGTTGTTGTGCAAACGGGCGAAGGTTGTACGTTATTTAAAGAAGGCGACGAAGTGTTTTACGCTGGAAGCATTACGAGACAAGGTACATATAGTGAATACCATTTAGTTGATGAAAGAATTGTTGGTAAAAAACCAAAAACGTTAAGTGATGCTGAATCTGCAGCAATTCCTTTAACAGCCATCACAGCGTGGGAAGGTTTATTTGAACGTTTAGGTATTGATTATAATAAGAAAGATACAAATACATTCAAAAACATTTTAATTATTGGCGGAGCTGGTGGTGTTGGCTCGATTGCTATTCAATTAGCAAAATGGGCTGGACTGAATGTAATCACAACTGCATCCCGCAATGAAACGATACACTGGGTCGAAAAATTCGGTGCCGATTATATCGTTAACCATCACCAACCTTTAAAAGATCAAATATTAGAGTTTGGGCTAAAAGATGTAGATTATATTTTCTGCTTAAACAATACAGATCAACATTGGCAAGCAATATGTGACCTCATTAAACCACAAGGAAAAATTTGCTCTATCGTAGAAAATGAACACCCTCTTGAAATGGGGATTTTGAAAAGTAAAAGTGCTACATTCGTTTGGGAGTTTATGTTCACAAAAGCGATGTATGAAACTGGTGATATGATTACGCAGCACGAACTATTAAATAAAGTGAGTGAGCTATTAGATGAAGGTATCCTTCATACAACTTTAAACGACACGTTAACACCAATAAATGCAGAAAACCTTAAAAAAGCACATGCATTGCTTGAGAGTGGACGTACAATTGGGAAGATCGTAGTAGAAAAATTTTAATCATATTAAATTTTCCTAAACTACACGACAGTGTATGAAATTATATCAACGATTCGACAAGACATATCGATTTACCGGCAAAAAAACAACAATAAGAAAAGGCTGTTCATCTGGAACAGCCTTTTCTTTACTGACTTTATTTACTTGAAATCCCTTGATCATCTTGAGCGTCTAACGGAGCTCTCTTCCCTATTCCGAAAGCATAGAAACTAATTGTTACGATAGCTAAGAAAACAATACCTACAATTAGTGAAATACGAGTATCATCGTTAAACCACATACCGATTAATACCATAATTAAAAAGGCAATTGTTAAATAGTTTGTAACAGGAGCAAATGGCATTTTGAACGGATGATCTTTCATCGCTGCTCCTTTTTCTTTTCTAAAATTAATTTGACTAATTAAAATGACAAACCATGGCACCATACCAGGAAGTACACTCGCACTATATACATATACGAATAAGTTTTTTGGAGCGATATAACTTAAAACAACACCAACCGCTAAACCGATAATTACACCAACTGTACCGAATAAAGGTACACCGTTACTAGAAATCTTCGTAAAGTATTTCGGTGCTTGTCCATTTACACCTAATGTATAAAGCATACGCCCAGCACTATAAATACCACTGTTACAACCAGACATTGCTGCTGTAATAACAACGAAGTTAATAAGTCCCGCAGCTGCTGTAATACCAACTTTCGCAAAAGTTGCTACGAACGGACTACCAATTGAACTTAATTGATCCCAAGGATAAACAGTTACAATAACGAAAATAGCACCAATATAGAAAATTAGAATACGCCAAATTGTACTTTGAATTGCTCTTGTAAGTGTCTTCTTCGGATTTTTCGCTTCACCAGCAGTAATCCCGATTAATTCCACACCTTGATATGCTCCAACTACAAGTGATAAAGCAAAGAAGAATCCTGAAAAACCACCTGTGAAGAAACCACCATTTTTCCATAGATTAGATATACCAATTGCTTCTCCTCCGTTCCCAATTCCGAAGAAAATGAGACCGAATCCGGCAATAATCATTAATAAAATCGTAACGATTTTAATCATCGCAAACCAAAATTCAAATTCACCAAACGACTTAACCGAAATTAAGTTGGCAGCACCAAGAATGACCATTGCGATAACACCAGGTATCCAAGCTGGTAAATCTGGGAACCAATAGTTCATATACGCTCCAACTGCGATAATCTCTGACATCCCAACGATAACCCACTGGAACCAGTTACTCCACGCTGTCATATAACCAGCTAGCGGATGAATGTACTTGTGACCAAATGTCGCAAATGAACCTGTGCTTGGCTCCATATACAACATTTCTCCCATGGCACGCATAATGAAGAAGATAAAAATACCTGCAATCGCATAGGCAAGCATTACTGACGGACCTGTCCATTTAATCGTGCTGGCTGACCCCATAAACAAACCAACACCAATCGTTCCGCCTAAAGCGATCATTTGAATATGACGTGCTTCTAAGCCCCTTTTCAATTCTTTGTTTGCCACTTCATTTCCCCCTCTTAGATGATTCATAGCCGCATTTAAAGTAAGATGGTGTACCCTAATTCTTCTTTGGTCTGAAAATGATGAAGCGAGTATCATTTTTAGCGCACTTAAAAGTTGTCCTTTCCTTCTTATTAAGTCGTAAAAGCTTCTTCATTTTCCTCCCTTAGCAAAATTGTAAAATTGCTTATTTTATAATAATTCATTTATCTGAAAAATACAATTACTTTTTCTGGCAGATTGTTATATACGAATCGAATACAATTCATCGTCATATTAGTAACTAAATATATAGATAGGTGACAAAAATAAAAGGAACACTACTTTTGTTTTAAAGTAGTGTTCCTTTTTTATAAACTATTTAATTATAAAAGATAAAACCCCTATAATTATACAAGCAATCCCGCTTAAGAATTGTCCCAGTCCCGCTGTTTCTCCCAAAATCAAGAAATTAAAAATATTTTTTCTCGTTTGTGTTTTTCCTATAAATGCTTCATCAGTTTTCATTCTGTATATCCCCCATAGTACTAAGACTACGCCAAAAAGTATAAATAATAGTTTTAAAATCATCGTATAGTTACCTCTGTTCAATATATTTTTTATTTATCCCTATTAAATCCAATTTCTATTCCTGATCAAATTACTTCATACCACCTATGTTTCTACAAGATAATAGTTTAATTTTTCATTTTAAGAGATTTATTTACTAGTTATAATTACATGCTATTTGGACTAACATCACCAACTGAGTCACCGTTATAAATTGGGAAAAACAGAGTAACAGTAGTTCCTTTCCCAACTTGGCTTTTTATACTTATTTTCCCACCATGACTTTCAATAATTCGGTAACTCATCATGAGCCCAACACCCGTCCCTTTTTCTTTTGTACTATAAAAAGGTTCACCTAGCCTTTTTATTCTTTCTGAAGGAATACCTATTCCTTTATCTAAAATACTAATCTTAATCTCGGTACTATTATGTTTTTTCACGCTTATAATGATCTCTTGACCATTTTGTATAGCCTCAATAGAATTTTGTAAAATACTATAGAAAACTTGTTTTAATTGAATTTCGCAACACTCAACTAATAAGTTTTCAGCATCCACATTTAATGTGATACGAATATTCTTCATTATTGCTTGTGTACTTATTAAGTCGACTACATTATCTAATATAGTACAAAGGTTTTTAGGCTCAAATACTGCAGCATTCGGTTTTGCAATAGATAAAAACTCTTGAATAACCTTTTCAATACTACTGATTTCTGAAAGTATTAGGCTTAAACATTCTTTATCCTTTCCTACTTCCTGTTGCAATAATTGCATGAACCCTTTAATTACTGTTAATGGGTTACGAACTTTATGAGCGACCCCAGCTGCCAATTGCCCTACTGCATTAAGGGTGTCCGATTTCTTTAATAATTCCGTCGTTATTGTACGCTCTGTAATATCACGTACAATAATCATAATTTTATCCTCAAAAAGCGGTAAAAGTCTTGCTTCAAAATAATAAATCTCATCATCTAGTTGTAGAGAATAATCTATTAATACAGGAGCGGACGAAGTTTTTATTTGATTAATAGCCTTCTCAAATTGCTTTATAATAGGAACTGGTAATATCTCTTGGAATTTCTTTCCTATAAATTCTTCAATTGGAACATAAAATTTGGATACAGAATTTACTTTACAATCCTTAATGGTCCCATCAAGTTCTGACAAAAAATACAAATCAGGAATCGCTTTAAAAATTAATTCTAGTTCATTCGAGGTTTGTTTAAGTTTCTCTTCCATCCTCTTACGCTTAGTTATATCAATTCCAATTGCTCCGACATTCCATCCTAAAGTTGGAATACTATGTAAAATATTGGACCACATAATAGTTTTTATCTCACCATTTTTACATGTGATATCCATCTCCCAATCTCTAAAATCGTTACGATTAGGTCTATAAGGATGTAGCAATTTCATCACTTTTGGATTGTTAATTATTTCATCTGCATTATATCCTGTTACTAATTCACATTCCCGATTCCACATAATAATATTTCCTTTTTCATCAATAGCATTAATCATAATCGGCATATTTTGTAATATACTGCCTAAACAATCTCCCTCATGATTTGTTATCGCATTCATTTGTGAATCTTTTTCATGAATTTTTTTAAGGTGTAATTGTTGTGTTGCCATCTCTTCAATTAGATTTGCAATGCATTTAAAATGTGTTATGTGAGAATCCGCAATAACCTCTTTATTCATACTTGCTCCTATAACAAAACTTGCTATATGTTCATTCTCAATAATGATGGGAATATGCATTTCTTGGGGCTTTTGGATTCTTTGGTTATGAAAAAAAGGGTCACCTTTGGTAAATATAACATTTTGATTATTATCAAGGAGACAGAATGGAACTTTAGTTAAATTATAAAATTGCTCTGTTATACTCTTAAACTTGTCTATACTTATAAGATCTTTAAGTGTGTATTTCATTATTTAACCCATCTCCTTTATATTTACTATATCTTTAAGAATCCCAATATAAATTTTCAAACTAGAAACAATAAACAATTCCCTATTACAATGATGTATTCATTATGAAATACCATAGGATCAACCATATACTTGTATAGAGTAATAATACAAAGGTTTAAACTATAACAAGGGCCGCAAATCTTTCTTGTTTCACCTAAATAAAAATCAATTGTATTTCTTTTTGGATCAACGGCACGCTATAAGTAAATCTATTTTCCTCTTACTTTTATATAGACTATTTAATTCTGAATCATACTTATAAACTTAATTTATAATCTTTGTACAAACAAAAAATAATCTATATTCCCCCTATTACCTTTACTAATTTTACCATTTATAAACTAAGCAATTACTGATATCGTTGTAATCATAATCATTACACCGTTTCATCATTCCTATCAGATCTCGAAATCTTATGTTGTATTATATCTATCATCTTAAAATGAGCATAAATTTTTGATTAATAATGTTTTCATTTAAATGCTATTGGTTTATTCATACGATTTCCCTTTATGTTTAAATCCATAATATGAGTATGTCCAAGTTTGATAATACATTTTTATTCACCAAAATTTTTTGTCCCCTCCTAAAGACATTTTTTCATGCTCTCCTACGTAATATAAGTCTATTTTGATAACAAAAATAGCTTTTGTAACTTTTGTAACTGATTTTGTAATTAATGAAACCAAACATAAACCAAACGAAAACGAAGCATAAACCAAATATAAACCAATCATAAACCAAATATAAACCAAACACAGAACAAACACAGCCCAATGCCAGGTTTTAGATAAAATCTTATATCTCCCCACATGGTAACTATATTCACAATTTATTGTAGATGATTAAAAACAATTGCTAAAAAATCTCTTGTTTAATAAATAAAATTTGTAAAACTGTAGTACTAAAAAGAGAGTCTCATTTTTCAATGAGACTCTCTTTTTTATATATTTAAACAGAATTTCCAGCTCTATCATTCCAAATAAATACTCGAGTGAAAACTACCATAATTACTACAATAACTAAAAAATATAGGGGCATGACTATTAAGGAACCTGTATGAAGCTGGCTCATTCCCCAAATCGTTATCGTCACTATTATATAATAGCCTAGGCTAAATAAGGCACCTGCAGTACCAATGACATCTTGAAAATCTACTAATGCTAGACTGAGACAGTTAGGTAACGCTATCCCAATTCCGAATAGCAATATAAACATCGCTACTAAAAATCCAATCATATATATTATGTTTGGATTTGATCCAAATGAAGTAATAACAGTTAAGAGGATAGCTCCCCCTGTCATTACAAGACAACCGATATATATAATTTTCTCTGGTTTATAAGTAGCAAGTAACCGTTTTGAAACTTTCGCTCCAATAATAGAAGCTGAAGCAACAACAATTCCTAGAAACCCGTACATACTAGGTGATAACTGAAAGTATTCGATAAAGATAAACGGCGCTTCCGCATAATAGCTAAATAAAACACCATTCGCTCCTCCAATTAATAACCCATATGTTACTACTTTCGGATTTGTAATTAACCTTTTCAATACTGAAAACACATTTATTTTATCAGTTACTGCGCCCGTTTTTGTTTCCGGAAGAGAAACAAACGTATACAGCAAAATCCCAACACTCATAACAACTAAACTTAAAAATACTATTTTAAATCCAAATATTTGATCAAGAAAGCCACCAATTAACGGTCCTATCGCTGGTGTAAAGGCAATAACTGCTGAAATTTGAGCAAACATAACATGACGTTTATGCCCCTCTACACTTTCACGAAGAATCGTTTGTGTCACAACTGAACCAGCACTTGCTCCAAATGCTTGAATAAAACGACTAACCAATAAAAATTCAATTGAATTTGCAATATAGCATAAGAAACTTCCAGCGCCATATACTACAATTCCAAATAACATTGCTGGGCGACGACCAATTATATCTGATAACCATCCAATAAAAAATACACCTAAAGCAAATCCAGCAAAATAAACACTAAGTGTTAGCTGTACCTCATTATTACTTACTTGCAACGCCTTTGAAATGTCCGGTAAAGACGGTGTGTAAATCGTTTCACTAATTTGCGGAAATGCCACCAGAATGATCATTAACCAAAGTGATGGTACTGAGACTTTTTTCACTTTTAATACCCTCCTATAACTTTGAAAATCTCAGAAATGAATAGACTTTCTTAGCTACGGAACAGGAGGGGCCATTATAGAAATTCGATCATAAAACAACAAAGAAAACACCTCAATTACGCATGTTAATACTTATAGGAGGGTAATATTAACATTGATTTTAAAATATAGTCTTTCAATTATATGATAGGTTGTGTTCGTTTTCTAGTGTTCATAATCTGAATATTGGTTAGTACACGAATGTCCTTTCAATTCTCTCGGAAAATTAATACGATTTAAAAAGCACAACTAAACAACTAAAACGCCCCTTCAATTGTTAAAATTAGTCTCACAATTGAAGGGGCGTTTTTTTATTGCTAAATTTTCACTGATTGTTCTTTTTGATAGATAATTTCACCATCAATAATTGTTGTTTCTACTTTTAAATCTTTAATTTGGTTTGGATTGACACTTAAAATGCTGTCATTTAATATAACTAAATCCGCCAGCTTTCCGACCTCTATGCTTCCTTTTATCTCTTCTTCAAAACTCGCATAAGCACCATTCCATGTGTATAGTTTAATAGCTTCCATTACGCTTATAGATTGATTAGCACCAACCTCTATTCCAGACTTGGTTTTTCTATTGACAGCAACATGAATTCCTAATAAAGGATTATAGTCAGTAACTGGTGCATCCGAACTACCTGCTGCAATGATGCCACGATCAATAAAATCACGAGCAGCGTACATGTGATTCACACGATCGCCATAATGCTGGACATATATCTCTCCAAATTCATATGGAAATGGAGGATTTGGAATTGGAACCATCTCTAGTTTTTTCATTCTCTCTTGTAAATCCGGTGAAGAAATTCCCGCGTGTTCGATTCGATGTCGATGATTTTTTCTTGGTGATTCCTCTAGCGCCCTTTCTACACAATTCAAATACATTTCAATAGCTTTATCACCTTGTGCATGTACAGTGATTTGATAACCTTTTTTATGCGCTTCACCTAAAACCTTATAGATTTCTTCCTCACTATAATAAAGAATGCCGTAATTGTTAGGGTCACTTGAATATGACTTACGGGTTGCAATTGTAGGGCCAGTGCTACTTCCATCTGTAAATAATTTAGCTGGTCCAACTTTGAATCTCTCATCTCCGGTACCAGTTACCACGCCAGCTTCGACCATTTTATTAACAAATTCATGAGAGTTATTTATTTGACATATCATTGCATATATTCGAACACGAATATCCTTACTCTTCACAGCTTTTTGTAGTAAACGAAAACTTTCAGAGCCATCTCCACCTGCGTCATGTATACTTGTAATGCCAGCTGCAACGAAATGATCTGATGCAATTTTCACAGCCTTCATCATTTCACTTTCTGTATAACTTGCAACCTCGCTCATACTCATATTTGCTGCTTCAATTAACTTTCCTGTAAGCCTCCCTGCCTGATTTTTTTCAATAACTCCCCCACTCGTGTTCGGTGTGTTCTCGTTAATTTGTGCAATTTCTAATGCTTTGCTGTTCACCACGCTTATGTGGTGACAAGTACGGGTTATAATAATAGGGTGTTCAACTGAAATTTCATCCAGCTCAGTAATTGTTGGATAACGCTTTTCCTTCACAGTGGTTTCATTAAAGCCCCAAGCACGTATCCATTCACCTTTTGGCGTTTCTAAGGCCTTCTTTTTCAGATCATCTAACAAAGCATCGATAGAGTCAATATGTTCAGCTTTACAACTGACAGCCAACTGATTTAGTCCATAAGAAATGATGTGAAGATGGGAATCAATGAATCCAGGAAGAAGCGTTTTCCCTTGCAGGTCAATTACATCCGTGTTTTCTCCTATAAAACTCTTAACCTCCTGATTTGAGCCAACAACTACGATATGATTATCTTTTATTGCTACAGCTTCGACTACTGCATTCTTTTGATCTACTGTAATAACTTCTCCATTTATCAATACAACATCAGCTTTCATAAACTCAACCCTTTCGGAATTACTCTTTTTGAGTAATTCATTCAGTATTTAAAGTTATATCTCCTAATAGGCTCATCCGCTTTTTAACAAGATTTATCAATAATTAATTAAAGTTGAGCTAAAGTGAAACTTTAATCAGTGGGGGGTTTTTGTTCATCCCCCACTGATTATTAGCCCTCACCAATCGGGCTTTTACGGGCAGTTGATCTCCCACCTAACTTCTTTGCTCCAGCCGCATTTTGAGGTGGGAGTTTTACTGCCCGTTAATGCGGGATAAACATTCTTTCATTGTTTTAACGATAAAAGTAAAGTCTTCCTCTGTGATGCTTAATGGAGGTGCAAGCTGCAAAATATTATTGTAACCTGCAACAGTGTCACCATTTTTACCAATAATTAGACCTTTTTCTTTACAAGCATTGATGACTTTGTTCATCTTTTCAATGGAAGCCGGTTCTTTTGTTTGCTTATCTTCCACTAGTTCAATACCTAAAAGAAGGCCTTTTCCGCGAACATCTCCTACGTTTGGATGCTCTTTTACATCTTCTAGTTCATATAACAGTCGTTCACCCAATTCTTTGGAACGTTCAATGAGTTTCTCATTCTCCATAATTTCTAAATTCTTCAAAGCTAAGGCGCAAGCAGCAGGATTACCTCCGAACGTATTTACATGGCGGAAGCGATCATAATCATCACTGCCTACGAATGCCTCATAAACCTCTCGTCTAACTGCTGTTGCTGACAAAGGAAGATACGCACTTGTAATACCTTTTGCCATTGTAATGATATCTGGTTTGACGCCATAATTCATAAATCCAAACGGCTTCCCTGTTCGTCCAAATCCACATATAACTTCATCACAAATGAGCAACGCACCGTGCTTCTCACAAATTTCTTTTACTTTTTCCATATATCCATCAGGAGGCATTAAAATTCCGCCCCCGGTAATAATTGGCTCCATAATCACACCGGCTACTGTTTGGCTTAACTCCCATGTCATGACACGATCGATTTCCTCAGCACTTGCCAGTGTATGAACATCCTCTGGATTGCGATACGTATCAGGCGGTGCTACATGCAAAAACCCTTGTCCTAGTGGCTCATATTTATACTTTCGCTGCGCTTGCCCTGTTGCTGCAAGAGCACCCATTGAGTTACCGTGATAAGCGCGGTAGCGGGAAATAAACTTATAGCGTCCATGATCACCTTTTTGCTGATGATATTGACGAGCAATTTTAAATGCTGTTTCATTTGCTTCCGATCCACTGTTAGAAAAGAAAATGATGTATTCATCATCCAGCCATTCATTCAATTTTTCTGCTAATTTAATGGCAGGAACATGACTTTGTGTCAGAGGGAAATATGGCATTTCTTCAAGTTGCTCAAATGCCGCTCTTGCAAGCTCTTTTCGGCCGTATCCAACATTCACACACCAAAGACCAGACATACCGTCTAAATAACGGTTTCCATCAATATCCGTCACCCATGCCCCTTCTGCTTTTGTGATAATTAAATTCGTTGGACTTGGGGCTGCTCCTCTCATCCCATGCCAAAGGTACTTTTCATCTGTTTTTTTCAAACTTTGTGTTTGCTCTGTCACTTGCACAATCATCAGCTCCATTCTATTCTTTTATGATTTCACATGAATCTTTTAATAACGAGCCGTAAGCATTTTCTTGCGAGTATAGAATTCTACGCCATCTTTTCCATTTGCATGGAGATCACCGTAGAAAGATTTCTTATAACCTGAGAATGGGAAGAATGCCATGGGAGCGGGAACTCCAAGATTAACCCCAAGCATGCCTGCATCAATTTCTTCACGGAATTGACGAATGGCTTTCGCACTATTTGTGTACAGACATGCACCATTTGCGAATGGTGATGCATTAGCAACATGAATTGCTTCCATCAAGTCTTTTACGCGTACTACAGAAAGAACCGGTGCGAAAATTTCATCTTTCCAGATTTTCATTTCCTGTGTCACATTGTCAAAAATCGTTGGACCAACAAAATAACCTTGGCTGTTTGCTGCATCATCTTCACGTCCGTCACGAATAAGTGTCGCTCCCTGCTCTACTCCGGATTGAATGTATCCAAGTGTCCGCTCTTTATGTCCTTCACGAATAACAGGACCAAGGAAAACACCTTCTTCCAGACCATTACCAATCGTAATTGCATTAGCCTCTTGAAGCAGTCTATTAACAAGCTCATCTGCAACGTCTTCTTCCACGACAACAACTGCCGCTGCCATGCATCGTTCACCAGCTGAACCGAAAGCAGCATTTGTAATTTCTTTTACTGTAGAACTAAGGTCCGCATCTTTTAATACGATTGAATGATTTTTTGCCCCCGCAAGAGCTTGTACACGTTTACCGTTAGCTGCTGCTGTTTTATATATATACTCAGCCACAGGTTGAGAACCAACGAAAGATACAGCTTTCACATCGTCATTGTCAAGAATGCCGTTAACGACGTCATGTGCACCATGTACAATATTTAGTACTCCATCTGGAAGCCCTGCTTCTTTAAACAGTTCAGCTATACGATTAGCCAATAGCGGTGTTCTTTCAGATGGTTTTAATACAAACGTATTTCCGCATGCAATCGCGAGTGGAAACATCCAGCATGGTACCATCATCGGAAAATTAAATGGCGTTATTCCTGCGATTACTCCGATCGGATAACGATACATCCCTGATTCAACACCAGTTGCAATATCGGGAAGTTGCTCTCCCATCATTAAAGTTGGGGCACCTGCGGCAAATTCAACACATTCAATCCCCCGCTGTACTTCACCGTATGCTTCCTGATAACTTTTTCCGTTTTCCAAGGTTACGAGCTTAGCTAACTCTTCCCAGTTTTCAATCAATAGCTGTTGATAGCGAAAGAGAATCCGTGCACGCCGAGGTACAGCGATCTTTCTCCATGTTTTGAATGCTTCTTTCGCAGTTGCTACAGCTCTATCTAAATCTTCTTTAGTCGAAAGAGGCACACGAGCAATAATCTCTCCTGTTGCTGGATTTGGTACATCTTCAACTTGCTTACTTGTGGATTCTATCCATTGTCCGCCAATATAATTTTTCAACGTTTGTACATTTTTCGTTACTACCATGGTGAAGCCTCCTATTTTAAGATAACCATCCTATGTTATTGCACCTAAAAAGAAAGCGCATTCATTAGGTGGTATATAAACTTATTTACATACATTTCTTCAACATTACTACTCTAAATTTCTTATCCATTTCACACGCAGGAGTAGTCATCTGCTTAGCATTTGTCCACTCCCCAGTTCACATTATTTCAGAATAATCTCGTGGTTCATTTTATAATTCTTTTTCAAGAACACTGGGCAATCCCATTCACAAACAAGATCCTTAGCCAAAGAAACGACCCAGTCTTTTGTGATATGATACTTTTTCCCATCAACAGTAATAAACACTTCACCGTCTGTCACATAGAAAACTTCCTGTTCCTCTACATGCCAAGTACCTTTATTCGGTTCGCCTATCCATGGTTCCCATGTGTAGGCACCTAGTTGCTCTGCTTCTTCTGCTGTAAGTTTTTTCGCAAAAAACATGAAAATCCTCTCTCTTTCGTATTGGTAATTTTGAAGAAATAAGTCTATAAATCTACCGTCTTAACCTTTGGATCTTTTAAACGTTTAAACTCTTTCGTCATAAAGTATATGGCAATAAGAACACCTGGAATTTCTGCAGCAGGAGCGGCGTACCATACACCTTCTACGCCCCAGAATTTCGGGAATATAAATAGAAACGGTAACATGAACAACAATATTTTACTTACACTAATAAACGTTGCGGACCAGTTTCTCTCTTGCGATTCGAAATAACCGGAGATAAGCAAGCTGACTGCACTAAGCGTAAACAAACAATTGAATACAACTGTCGTCCAAATGCCCAGTTTTTGCAATTCAGGATTACCACCGGAAAAAAATGACACAATTGGATCTGCAAAAATGATTAATACAGTTGTCACAATCACAAAGAAGGAAACTGTAAAAATGAGTCCCATCTTAATTGCTTGTTTCACACGATCAAGGTTGCCTGCACCGTAATTATAACTAATTATCGGTTGAAGTCCTGTCATCCCACCGAGCGCCGCTAAGGCGAGGAGATTTGTAATGTAACCGTTTTGAATCGTGAAAGCTGCAACGTGCAGACCACCACCGTAGCTTTGCAGTAAGTTGTTGGTGAAAATAATCGCAATAAACATCATGAACTGACTCGAGAAAGATGCAAACCCCGTCCAAACTACTTCACCAATTTTCTTAAAATTAATCATCATGTCTTTCATTTTTGGCTTAAGTTTTGTTTTACCAAACCAGAAATAAAAGATTAAGAGAACAGGAATCGATTGCGAAATCGTATTAGCCCATGAAGAACCCATCATCCCCATGTCATACTTCACTACCATAATCCATTCCATAATCCCAGCAACAACCGCTGCAACTAACCAACTGTTCATTGATAATATAGGTTTTTCATCGATATTAGTTAAAATACTTAATACAACGGCCAATATCGTTAATGGTAACGAAATCCATAGCAGTCGGCTATATTGCACCGCATACGGAAGTGCTTCATCACTTGCTCCAAATAAAATCATAATATCATTTTCAAAGGCCAACCCAAGTATAGCTAACAAAGAAGACAGGAAAAGAGTAAACCATAAAGTTTGTCCCATAATACTTCTAGCTTCTTCGATTTTCCCTTTCCCCAGTCGAAGTGAAATGACCGCTCCGGCCCCCACCCCCAAAAGAACACCAATCATTCGGGTAATAACCATGACCGTAAATCCAATTCCGATCCCTTCGATTTCCAGCTCCTGAAAGCCACTGACGAAATAGCCATCGATAACCGATACAACCCCTAGAATTACGTTAGCCATAATTCCTGCCAAAGCAAACCGTAAATATAGTAACGGAATACTTTTGGTTCCCAGCACTGAATCATCTATCGGTTTATTCATTACTTCTCGTTTCTCTATTTTCGATGACGGACGGTTGTCCACTATTTTCATGAGCATATCCCCTTACAAATAATTTATATAGCAAGTTAAGCTCAATTAATTCGCATACCACCCTACCGGATTTGCATGCTGGTGGATATTGATTTGCTTCGTTTCCATAAAGTGCTCCAGTCCGACAACACCTAACGCTCTGCCGATACCACTTTGCTTATACCCTCCCCAAGGGCCTTCAACATAAGCGAGATGATAACTATTAATCCAAGTAATTCCCGCACGTAATTTACTAATGACACGTTTTGCTCGGTCCATATCTTCAGTAAATACAGCACCGGCTAATCCATAAATGGAATCATTCGCTTTTTGGATGGCATCTTCCTCATCTTTAAATTTCTGTACAACAAGAACTGGACCAAAAATCTCTTCCTTAACAATACACATATTCTCATTTACATCAGCGAAGATGGTTGGTGCAATGAAAAAACCTCGATCAAGCCTATTTTCTGTTAGGCGCTTACCACCGCAAACTAATTTTGCACCTTCTTCGATTCCTCTCTGGATATAATGTAAAACTTCATTCATATGAGACTCAGTTGTGAGAGCTCCCATTTCAATGTTCTCACTTTCCCCGTTGCCAACTACAATTTTGTTCGCACGCTCGGCCAATCTTTCAACAAACTTATCGTAAATAGTCTCTTGTACAAGCAAACGAGATGCAGCTGAACAAACTTGCCCAGCATTGTGGAAAATGCCAAACATCGCATTATCGACTGCGGTTTCAAAATCCACATCGTCGAACACAATAAGTGGAGATTTCCCACCTAGTTCAAGTGTGATTTTTTTCATATTGCCCGCAGCTGCGCGCATAATACTTTGACCTGTTTTTGTTCCACCGGTAAAGGCAACTTTGTCAACATCATGGTTCTCTGCAAGCTCATTCCCAACCTTTGATCCAGGTCCCAATACTAAGTTTGCCACTCCGTCTGGCAGTCCAATCTCTTCAATAATTTCAAATAATTTGTATACGCTTACAGGAGTGACGTCAGCAGGCTTAATTACAATTGTATTTCCTGCGGCAAGTGCAGGAGCAATTTGCCAAACTGCTAACATAAGCGGGAAATTCCAAGGTACAATAAGTCCACAAACACCAATCGGTTCATGAATAATAATCGTTTCCGAATCATCCTCGCGAGTGTAAGATTCTTTTTTCATGCCTTTAATCAAGTCAGCATAATAGCGGAAACATTGAATTGATACAGGAATATCTACATAGGTTGTTGCACGAATAACCTTACCGTTATTTTCAGTTTCCAAACGGGCAATTTCAGCTGTCTTCTCTTCAAGACGGTCTGCAATCTTATATAGATAGTTAGCTCTTTCATCAGCCGATAAGTTCGACCAGATTCCGCTGTCAAACGCTTTACGCGCTGCCTTGATTGCTATCTTCGCATCATCCGCCGATCCATGAGCAGACGTTGCGATAACCTCTCCGGTTGCAGGATTGATAATGTTTCGTCTAGCACCCGATAATGCTTCTACCCATTTCCCGTCAATGAACATGTTAATTTTCATAAACACCTCTCCTTTACGCGATAATATCTACGAGTTTGAAACCAATATGTGCTATATTGACCAGCATCGTTTTCTGATTATAGAATGGGAATGATTTAAGGCGTTCTTTTTCAAATCGATATCCACCTGCACTCCCTGTAACAATCCATTGTGCCAATAACTTACCAAACAATGTCGAGAGAGACGCGCCATGCCCCGTATAACCCGTTGCAAAATATGCGCCTTCTTTGGATCTACCGATAACCGGAAACGTATCAATTGTTACCCCAATAAATCCACCCCAACGGTAATCAATCTTGCTTCCTTCTAGTTTTGGCATTATTTTAACCATGGCATCGTAAACATTTTGATAAACAGCATCACCTAAGTTTGGACGAATATCGCCACCGCCAAATATGATCCGATTATCTGGTGTACGCCTGAAATAGTAAAGGAAACTGCTTGTATCAAAAACCATGCGATCTTTAGGAATGACGGCATTCACTAGTGATTCTGGAAGCTGTTCAGTACCAATAATACGTGCCGAAATTGGCAGTACACCTTTATTCAATTCAGCCATAATTTTTCCGGAGTAACCATCTGTAGCGACAATAATGTCTTTCGCTGTAACAGTACCTTTTTCTGTACTAACTTTCACACTATTTCGGCCGTACTCAATAGATAGTGCTTTCGAATGCTCAAAGATTTTTGCACCGATCGATTTAGCTGCTTCTCCCAAACCAATTGCATAGTTCAGTGGTTGGAACGAGTAACTCGAGTCGTCGACTAAGCAACCATAATATTGCGGGGAATCAATTTCTTGATGCAACTGACTTCGATTAAGCACGCTACATTCATATCCAAAATTTTTGTTTAAGTATTCACTTTCCAGTTTCAACCCTTCAAAATGCTTGGCTTTGTAAGCCGCCACAATGTGACCTGTCTTTCTGAAGTTACAGTTGATTTGATGCTCGTCGATAATGTTTTTAACTAGTTCAACACTAAGCAGAGAAAGATCGTTAAGCTGCCTCGCCTCTTCGGCACCATACTTCTTGGCAAGCTCCTGCATCGTTGACTTATAGCCTGGCAATACCATCCCGCCGTTGCGACCGCTTGCGCCATATCCGATTGTTTCCTGCTCAAGGACAATGACACTCTTCCCTAATTTTTGCAAATGATATGCAGAAGAAAGACCTGTGAAACCTGCGCCAATAATGACAACATCCGCTTCTTCATTTCCTTCAAGAGGTTTTCCTTTTTCATAGCTGTTTGCAGTCGCTTTCCAAAGTGAGAGAGTATCCATTCGATCCATTTTACCCATAGCTAATCCTTCTCCTTTCGTGACATGTATGTTACAATACACTCAAAAATATTCAAAATATTCACATTTATTGAATTAATAATATGACTTGGAGTTTCCTCCAAGTCAATAGCCATTTAAGGGTTTTTTGAATTCATTTTGCGAAAAAAATGGAGTAACTCCATTTTTTTCATTGGGGGGACATCTATGAAAATTGGTACATTTGCGAAGCTTTTTCATGTTACAACTGATACCGTACGTTATTACATTGAACTAGGATTATTAATACCAGACAAAAAAAACACCCAGTATCATATGAACCAATCGTGTTTAGACGACATGGCTTTTATTACTGAGCTGAAAAAATTTCATTTTTCATTGATAGAAATCCAACGAATTTTATCGTATCGTCGTGTCACAAACTTCTCGGACCATGAGGATATCGACTACTACAACAACTTACTCATTGATAAAAAGAACGAGCTGAACATTAAAAAAGAAGACATATCAAAAGCGATTCAATTGATTGAAAAAGCGGTTCAAACTAGCTCACCTTCACAAAAAGAAGAGAATATTACAGGAATCCCGCTTGACTTTGTAAATCTACTCTATTGTCCGAAGTGCCGCATTCCACTTGAAATGAAAGATGTAACAATTAAAAAAGTCTACATTAACACGGGGAGTTTAACTTGTAGCTGTGGATATGAAGCAGCTATCGAGGAGGGTATTATCATTACCGCGAACTTGTACGAGACGTCACCTTATCCATCTTATTTTTACGATAAAGAAACGATTAAAGAGATTAATCCCAAAATGATTAACTTATTTGAAAAAAGTAATTTTCAATTTCAAAAAGTTCTACAAAATATAGATTTAAAAAATAAATTAGTCGTGGAAACGAACGTTGACGCTTTTGTGTCACTACCGAAATATATCGATATTCTTGAACCGAGCGCATCCTATGTATTCAGTGGCTATTCGCTTGCAATGCTTAAGAAGGTGAGAAATAGAATTGAGCGTATGAATCCGAAGCCACGCGTCCTTTATATTTTGAATTCCGATTTAAATCTGCCATTGAAACCGCTTAGCATCGATGTTTTTGTGGATAGTTTTACAATAACTGATTTTTCACTGCTCAACCCAGAGTTCCCAAGTCACGTTCTAAAAAACTATTTACATAACAGTTCAACAATTGTCGGTGGATACTCGTATTATGATAACTCGGCCAAATCCTTGAAAAATATTTCAGCCTTATATCCAAATTCCCATGAGCATATTTTACATCCAAAATACTTAGAAGAAAATTTATCAGTTAACGGATTTCAAATCATGCAAAATGAAAATATTGGTTACTGTACAGATCCAGGACCTTATTTCGATTATCATGTAAGAGACGAAAAATTCCACATGCTCATGTATTTGGCTAGTACGAAACAATAGCACAAAAAAGCGCCATCACAAGTGACGGCGCTTTTTCTATGTAAGAGCTACTAGAAGGTACCCTTCTAGCCTACTCCCATTTATAAGTCCAAAACTGTTCAAGTTGCAGCCATTTTAATGTTGCTGCGTCTTTGTTTTTTATTTTTGCATGCGTTTCTTCTAGCATCGCTTCTGTTTGTGAACGATGCGCGCCTAGTGCAGCTAATTTATGTTCAAATACTTCACTAATATTATTTACAACATCCGGTTCACCGAGTACTGCTTCTCGATTTCTCGTAATCGCAACCGCATGAATGGCTGGACGTTCTTCTTTTGGCATACGTGATACAGCGCGAACTACAGCGCGGCCAAATGCATCATGATCTGGATGTACCCCGTGTTCTGGATAAAATGTAATAATTCGAGATGGATTTACTTCTTGAATAATCGCTTCGATTTTATCTGCAACAAAATCAACATCTTCAAATTCTAACGTTTTATCATGGAAACCGAGCATTCTTAAATCTTGAATCCCCATCGCCTCACATGCATCTTTTAATTCTTTTTCACGGATATTTGGAATCGTTTCACGGTTAGCGAATACGTTTTTCCCCATGTTACGTCCCATTTGTCCAAGAGTACCACATGCGTACGTTACAGGTACTCCTTGATCTGTTAATAAGCGAATTGTTCCTCCCGCAGCAAATGCTTCATCATCTGGGTGCGGAAATACAACAAGTACATGTCTCTCCATAAGTTTCCCTCCTTCTTACTTAAATGGCGTTAAGCTTAGCTCAAGCGCTACCGCTAAGCGGCCTTGGTTATCATGCCCTGCTAGTAATAAACGCTCTTTATCGTCTACTTCCCAGTGCGTAATGCCTTCTGCATATACCCAGCCATGATCCATTTTTAAACCAACTCGGTATGGATTTGTTCCAGTTATTTTCCCGCGCTCAAAGCGAATAATCGCATTTCGAATGAATGCTCCAACTGTCATCATCTTTTCATTAAAGTGTGACGCATACGCTCCGTTCGTCGTTTCTAAATGAATATATACATCTTTATTTACAAAACGTTCAATTTCATTTTGAATAAGAGAACTATCTTTTACTATTTCCATCGGAATTCACCTCTTTAAACCATTTTACGCAAAAATAATGTAAATTGCTATCTCTATATTAGAGGACAACGCCCACTTTTCCTAATAATTTGCACTGTGTTTTTTATATTTTTTATCCCGCATTAACGGATAGTAAGATTCCCACCTCAAAATCCAGCGAACACACGCCAGCTAGGTGGGAAATCAACTATCCGTAAATGCCCGATTGGTTCAACTAATAATCAGTGGGGGATGAACAAAAACCCCCACTGATTAAAGTTTCACTTTATATGATATGTAAAAATCATATTTTTCCCTTCACTTTGTTAAATAGTTTTCTTTCTTTTTTGAATTTGCTACAATATAAATTACGCAGAGGGATGCATTTTTACAATTGAATACATACTTTAAAGAAGGTGACATGTTTGGAACATTCAGCACATGAAGTAGCAAATTGGCAATATTATTTTGCAATTGCCGTATTTTTAGTCACGTACGGATTTATTATTTCTGAGAAATTGAATCGTGCTGTAATCGCACTATTCGGTGCTGCTATTATGATTATTTTTGGAATTGTAGATTTACATACTGCTTTCACATCACATATTCAATGGGAAACAATCACCCTTTTAATTGGGATGATGATTCTCGTACATATTACGAGTCAATCAGGCGTGTTTGAATTCGTGGCCATTAAAGCGGCTAAAGCAGCTGGTGGAAAACCAATCCGCATTTTATTATTGCTATCCCTATTAACCGCTGTCGGTTCTGCATTTTTGGACAACGTAACAACCGTATTATTAATCGTACCTGTTACACTGTCTATTACACGTATTTTAAAAGTAAATCCTGTTCCTTATTTAATTTCAGAAGTGCTATTTTCAAACATAGGCGGAACAGCAACATTAATTGGTGACCCGCCGAACATTATGATTGGATCAGCTAATAAGCATTTAGACTTTAATGCCTTCTTACTAAACTTAGCTCCCATCGTAATTATTATTTCTATCGTTACACTTGGCATTATTTACTTCATGTATCGTAACAAACTAAAAACAACACCTGAGCAAATCGAAAAATTAATGGCATTAAATGAAAAAGATTATATTAAAGATCAAAGCCTCCTATTAAAATCCATTTCGATTTTAGGACTAACTATTTTAGGCTTTGTACTTCATTCTATTATTCATGTAGACGCTGCCGTAATTGCGATGACAGGTGCTACACTTCTTATGCTAATCGGCGTGAAAGAGCATGATATTGAAGATGTATTTGCCCACGTTGAATGGGTAACTATTTTCTTCTTCGCTGGACTATTCGTTCTAGTTGGCGGGTTAATTGATATCGGACTTATTTCTTCACTCGCAAAAGAAGTAATCGACGTAACAAATGGTGATATCGGTTTCGCTGCTATACTTATCTTATGGGTATCTGGTATCGCATCTGCGACAATTGACAATATCCCATTTGTCGCAACGATGATCCCTCTTATTCAAGATTTAGCTACTGGACTCGGGCTATCTGTCGATTCCCCGCAAATCGAAGTACTATGGTGGGCTTTATCACTTGGAGCTTGCTTAGGAGGAAACGGAACCTTAATCGGCGCATCAGCAAACGTAGTCGTTGCTGGTATTGCAAAACGTGAAGGACATGGGTTCTCTTATATGGACTTCTTAAAAATCGGTTTCCCCTTAACGATCATTGCGCTATTGTTATCACATGCTTATATATATTTACGTTATTTAATGTAAAAGTTGTATTATATGAAATTATATCTTCAAACAAAAAAGGTATGCAGCACTACGCCGCATACCTTTTTCCATCACCAAAATATACCTATAATTGCTAATCCACCTAAAATCATACCACCAATTTGTCCGACTATTGCCGGTGATAATTGAACACCTTTTCTCACTTCAACGACCGGTCTTTCGTGCCTTAATTGTTGTACTTCACTTTGAAGTTGGTGTACACTTCCATGTAATTCTTTAATTAGTTCTTTTAATTCAGCGACCTCTTCATTTACTGGTTTACTTTTTTCTAAATTCATTTTGCATAACTCCTTATAAAGTGAAACTTTAATCAGTGGGGGTTTTGTTCATCCCCCACTGATTATTAGTTGAACCAATCGGGCGTTTACGGGCAGTTGATCTCCCACCTAACTTCTTTGCTCCACCTGAATTTTGAGGTGGGAATTTTACTGCCCGTTCATGCGGGATAAATTCAATCAGTTCACTGTAAAATTTCGCCAATTATCATTATATCTCCTGCATACTACATATATAATTTCGAATGTACTTCCTAATCTTGCAACCCTATCCATTCATCCCGCAATATCCCCATAATGATACGATCAAAAAACTTCCCATCTCTTTGAACCGCTTCTCTCATACAACCTTCCATCTGAAAACCCATCTTTTTATACAGTGTAATGGCAGGTTTATTATACGAAATAACATCGAGACCGATGCGGTGTAAATTCAATTCATAGAAAGCATACTTTAGAATAAGGTGTATTGTTTCCCTTCCATATCCCTTCCCTCTATCATTCGCATCTCCTATACCAATTGCTAATAAACCTGTTCTGTTATTCCACTCTATGCCATGAATCGCCACAAAACCAATTAAACGATCATCTTGAACTGTCCTTACCATGAAAGAAACACTATTCGATCTCCGTCCCTTTAATAGCCCATCACTTTCTATTTCATGTAAAGATTGCGGGAATGCTAAGTCTGTATCGACATTTCTTAAATACTCACTATCCTCTTGCCACATAGCCATTACTTTAGCATCTGTTTCTCTAATAGCTGATAATTTAATAGTTTTATTTTGAAAAAGATTCATTGTCATTTCAAACTCCCCCTTTATTAAATAATGGGGATAATTATTCTAGCCTATTTATCCCCTAGTTCCATAAACTTCCTTATAAACGGGATACTTACAATAAGCGCTGACATTGGCACAACTCCTCTACATTGAATTAACTTCATTTTACATTTTTTTGTTTTTTCAAACAAACCAATTATTGTGTTCTATTATTTAGAACTATAGTATACTTAATTATTCTTCAGATTATTCAATCAAAAAAGAAATCATAGAAGGTGAAAACATGTTTTATGTAAAACAACTACTTAATTTTACGTATGAACAAGCATTATCCTGTTTGTTCCCTGTCGTTATTTTTTTAACACTTGCTCTTTCAAAAATCATATCGATTCCAGGGTTGTACCGATATGATTTCATACTCATCGTATGTCTTCTTATGCAGTGGATTATGTACAAGACTGGGCTTGAAACAAAAGACGAACTAAAAGTAATTACTGTCTTCCACCTCATCGGACTCTTGCTAGAAATATATAAAGTACATTTCGGATCATGGAGTTATCCGGAAGAGGCGTATTCAAAAGTTTTTGGAGTTCCACTTTACAGTGGTTTTATGTATGCAAGTGTCGCCAGTTACATATGCCAAGCATGGAGAAGATTGCATTTACAAATGCATCATTGGCCGAAAGCTATTTTTGCCGTGCCGTTAGGAGCTATGATTTACTTTAATTTTTTCACCCACCATTTTATATACGATTTTAGATGGGTATTAACTTTGCTATTATTCATTGTTTTCTTTCGCACATTTGTAGAATTTTCATTACGAGGCGTTACATATAAAATGCCACTCGTTATCTCCTTTTTCCTTATCGGTTTCTTTATTTGGATTGCAGAGAACATCGCAACATTTTTTGGAGCGTGGCAATATCCAAATCAACGGGAAGCGTGGAATCTCGTTCATTTAAGCAAAATTAGCTCGTGGTTTTTACTCGTTGTTATTAGCATTATGATTGTTACACAACTCAAATATTTGAAGGAATCGAAAAGATAATGCTGATTATGTAAAAACAGTTAGCCCATCACTCATTAGAGAGTGATGGGCCTTTTTTATTAATACTTTTTAAATCGTTCGTTATAGATTCATCATAATTTACAAGAGCATAAGCAGTTGCACATTATGAACTACTACTAGCAGAAGAGGTTGCTGCAGACGAAGCGGCAATCGTTGCCATCATAGCTGCTTGTTGTGCTTGTATGAGGACTTCTATCATTGTTTGTAAACCTGTGTTGGTAGCTTTACTTTCCTCACCTTTCTGACTTACGAACAGTTGAATAGCAATAAGAATATTCGCATCTGTATGCCAACGGAATAATTTCTCCCCCTTCAATTTTTCAATGAATGCTCGAATAGAATGAACCTCTTTTTCTCCATCCTCTAGTAACGCTAGTAGTCCAATAGCTGGGTAATGCATCTGTTTCACTTTTACCTTTCCTTGCTTTAACAAATTCCATATGTTTGTGCATTTTGCAACTAACATTTCTTCACGGACATCCTTCTTTAATGAAAGTATATGACTTAAAAATTGAAGATCATTCCCTTTACGCAAACCAGCTTTCGCTAGTTTCTGGTAAAGACGTTCCACTCGGTCCATAAGTATCTCTACATTCTCTGATTGTCCTGCTAGTAAAACCGCGAGCGGATAATCATTTGTACCTGTAAGAAAAAGATGATCCTCTTTCATGCGTTTATATACTTGCATCGACCGCTGAATGTGCGTGCCATGCTGTTCATTTTCTTCTGTTAAAAGCACAGTTGCTGCGAGATAAGTAAATATACTCCGGCTAAAACCACCAGCAACCAATTGTTCATATAAATCTAAAAACCTCCGAAAAGCTTTCTTGTAATCTGTAAAGTGAATATCTAATGTTGCGGCCACCACAAAGCGATGATAAGACTTTAAGTATGAAAACATCCCTACCTGATTCTTAATATAACTACTAATTTCTAAAAAACGTCCGAGATCAAACAATTTATCACTACTTGCATACATAGCAGCAATCATCATACCTGTTCGAGAATCACTCGTTTTCCATTTTAGTTCTCCCTTTAACTGTGAATATGTATGTGTATATTGTTCAAACTTTTGTTCTAATGTAATCATAGTATTCACCCCTATTTCTAGTTCTTCTCTATTATTATACGTATATTCCATATTTAGGAATACCCTATTTCATACAGATTTCGCAAGCTTATACTTTTTTCTGTACTATCTTCAATATTTTTCTATTAAGTAATACAAAAAAATAATAACTACCAACCTATTAGGTTGTTTCTTTATCCTAATAGGTTGGTTTCCTGTCCTTCTTCATCAGCATCACGATGATTAGCGTTCATAATCCTTAATCCTTCAAGAAGTTCAACAACAAAAAAGGATAGATAATAAATTATCTACCCCTTTTTTGTCTATATATTATTTAACATTACCAAAAACTAAAGAGCCTTAATAATACGTTCCATCGCCTTCATTTGACCAATATGATCTGCTTCATGATAAAGCATCATACCGTAAAGCTCCCCTACTGTTTCCAATCCTAGGAATGGCTCTGGAAGTTTATTTTCAAATACTTCTTCTGGAATTGCATTAATACGCTTTGCTTGTTCTTGTAACTGCGACTTTAACACTTCTAATGACGGTCCTTCTGTTTTCCATTTAGATGGTCTTGATCCATACCCAAACATACCTGGATATTCAGTTGGTAATTGTTTGAATTCTTTTCCAAACATGAAAACTTCTGCTGCCGTTAACACATGACCGATATGCCAGCGAATTGTATTGTTAAAACCCTCTGGCTGCGTATCCACAGTTTTATCGTCTAGCGTCTCCATTAATTTTAGCAATTCCCCGCGCGTTATTTCAAATTGTTTTAAACCAATTATTCTATTCATTTTATCGTTCCCCTTTTTACGTACAATTTATTACGAACTAAGAATGTTCAACTTATTAAAGCTTCACCTTGTTTAATCTATCAGAAACAATTAAGAAATACATCTAATATGCTTATTGAGACTCCCACGACTAAAGTCGCAAGCCCGAATCTTTACGGATTTACGGGTGGGATTCTTGAATGACTAAGCGTTCGCAATCCATTTCTGTTTTGAACAGCCTTCAAGATAAGGGCATCTCATTGCCCCTCCTAAACCAGACCATAAAGGTGCTTAGGCTGATTGAATGTTACCATCAATCACAGTTGCGTAGCGAATATTCATCGCTCCAACGATATCACGATGTGTCTTAAACCCACATGGACACTTGTATTTTCTATCTCGAGCCTTATTCTTTTCAGCACATTTCGGACAACTTTGACTTGTATAAGCTGGATTCACATATTCAATCTGAATACCAGCTATCATTGCTTTATAGGCAATACATTGTGCCAAACGATAGAATGACCAAGTGTGTAGATTTTTTTCGTTTTTACGGCTTGTTCTTGCCGTCT
This sequence comes from Bacillus sp. LBA3-1-1.1, assembly GCF_040676495.1. NCBI lineage: Bacteria > Bacillati > Bacillota > Bacilli > Caryophanales > Bacillaceae > Bacillus > Bacillus sp. LBA3-1-1.1. The sequence continues at coordinate 213,468 of NZ_JBEGIB010000018.1, read as the reverse complement.
GTCTTATATTCGTTAATTGTTCTAATCGAATGACAGAAATATGATTTGCAATCGCAAAATTAATAATTGCACGACTTATTTTGTGACCTTTATCTTGCATCCATCTTTTCTCTTTATCATCCATTCGCCGAATGGCTTTCACTTTTTTGTCTTTTCCTAACTTCTTACGAACACTACGAAACTTACGCTTCTTATATTTATTGTGCCTACCACTCCCAAAGAAACGAACCTTATCATCATCTGTGATTGCTACCGCGGGAACCTTGAGACCTAAGTCTACTCCTAAAATTTTCGTTCCTGTCCTTTTATTGATAGAAAGTGTGACAGATATTTGGGCTATCCACTTATTCGATTTCTTTATGATGCGAAGTGTACCTAATTTATGTTTTAACAGATTCAGATTACGATTGTTTTTATCGCTTAATAAAGCTCGGATTTTTACACGAGTCGACTTTCCATTTACCTTAAATGGGATTGAAATATAAGTAGGGTCAAATGAATAATTTTGATTGTTCCATACACAAACAGGTCTCTTTAGAATCGGGATGATTTTATAATGGCTTTTCTTTACTTTTGTAGCAAACAAACTTTTCGCGTCTTTAATCGCTTGATTCTTCACTGCACTTGGTATATTTGCTTCAATATCTTTTGTGCTTTTTTTCGTACTTTTCTTTGCTTCCACCATTTCTGATACAAGTGTATTTATAACTTTGATATATTCGTGACTGCTTTGTTCCAATAAACGGATTTGTCCTTTTGTTGGAATCAATTTCACTTTCACTGTTAGGGTCTGTGACATACGTTTCATCCCCTTGTTTTTTGATTTTCAACCTCGTGTTCATTTGATACATTTCTAGCGATCATAACAAAATCAGACGTGTTTATAAACTTTACAACTGTATGAAACGAGAAGGTTTTCTTCTCAAACACTTTGAAACATTCTTCTATCATCATTTATTCTATTTATATCATTTATTTTCGAGAGGTTCCAACAAAAACATCCGAAGAAACTACCTATACTTTGGATACTTAAAGTACCACGAACCTTGCGATTTTTAGTGGTACTCCGTATCCAACCTCACTTTCATCCCATGCCTAAAGGCAATGGGCTTTCTTGTTCGGGAAAAGCTGTAAAAATAATACAAAGGTTCACTCCTCCTAAATATAGAATTACTTACTACGCATTTAGTTTAGTAAATAAAAGAGGAGTGTAGTTGCATGTTACATGTTTTAAAACAGCAATATAATCTTATTAGCTCTACAAGAGAAACTCTATTTTCGTTTTTGGAAGAAATCCCACTAGAAAAATTACATAGCACTGTTCCGAATTTCGGGAGCGGTAGCATTATAAAGACACATATTCATGTAGCCGATTGCTACCGATACTGGCTTGGATCATTCGCATTTAAGCAAAAACGAGCAGATTTTTCATTTGCTAGTGATTATGAAATTGAGCATGCAGATGTCGAGAAAGTTCGTGCTAGATTTAAGTTAGTCGATGAGGTTGTAATGCGTTTTTTAGATGAATACAATGACCGTTGGCTCGAAAATATAGCAAATGAAGTGAAATGGCAAAAAGAACCTTGGAGCACAACTCCACTATGGCTTTTAACTCATACGGAAACACATGAATTTCATCATAAAGGACAAATCGTATCTATGGCTCGTCACCTTGGATATACTCCTCCTGATACAGACCTTATTAGTTGATTCAAAGGCCCTGATTACCGAAAAGATTAGAATGAATACAGATCGAGCATGTTTTGAAAACCAATCAAAACATGCTCTTGAAATATGCTATCTTGAAATTTTTATAATTCCATCAATACCAAATTGTCTCAGCATAATTATATGCATCACTATTAGGAATTGCATGTTTCCCTTGCGCTTGCGCCTTTCTTGGATCTAAATCATATACCATTGGCGTATAGCATGATGTTTGCCCTTTATTTACAACACCATTTCCTCCAGCACTCCCGCAAGTATATGCTTTTCCATCTGTTTTTCTGACAATCCTTGCATCAGCTTCGTTATTATAAACTGCTGGACGAGTTACAGTAACTTTTGCCCACGCCGTCTTACACGTCGTACTAAACTTTAATTCTACATAAGAATTTGAATCAATCCACTTCTTTTCTTTCGTTACAGCGGATTGATCACAGCTATTATAGTATGGACTTTTTCCATCATATGAATGATCTTCTGCATATGCTTTATCATTACTAGTTGTACTAAACACACTTGTTAAAACAAACACAGATAGAAAAAGAAATGCTCCCACATTTTTAAAAAGTTTCATAGTATTCCACTCCTTTATTAATAACGTCCTGTTTTTCCGTAACCGTTATTAATCGTCACCGCTTCAGCATCAGCTGTATAACCAAAATCAGCAGTTAAATCAAATACCATTCCTGTATACGTGCTCGTTTGACCTGTTTTTATTGCTCCATTACCACTATTGGAGTCTACTGATTTTTGAAATACACCGTTTTTATATTTATTAATAACAGCGTAAGCATATATCCCTCCAGAAACGGAAGGGGCTGGTTGATCTAAAACAAGCTTAGACCATGCTGCGTGACATTTATTACTGTAACGTAAATACACTGTCCCTACTTTTTTACTACCTTCATAAACTGCTGTAGATTTTGCATTAAATCCATCTGCATCACACGTTGTACTTCCCCCATATACTTTCGTTGTAGCTGGATTTTTCCCGTCATAATAACTACTTAAATCAGTAGCTGCAAATGTACTTCCTTGAAAACTAAATAATACCCCTACACTCGCTGCACTTAACACACATACTTTCATTAACTTTTTAAACATTGTAAATCTCCTCCCTCAAAATAAGTACGTATCATAAAGACAAGCTATACCGCTATGTAAGCCCTCCTTTCATTCTTCCTAGAGGCATCTTACAGAAACGAATAAACGTTGTAAATTCCCTTATGATTATTGGAATATACGAAGAAATTTACTTATCCTTGTAAGAAAAAAAGTTGAGAAATACACATTTTATAGCATTCTTTATTTAAAACATAAAAGAACCGATACTTGTTTCATGCAAGCATCGGTTCTCCCAATAGAAAAGTAACATTTATCTGTCACATAAATTAAATATTTCTCCACTTAATCCGTTGTAAAAAACTCCCTAGTCACATCAATAAATTGCTGCAGTGGCACTGTCATCCATTTATCTTTATGCCAAGCAATTTGTGTATAAATCGGTGAAATTGCATTTTCTACATGTAACTCTTTTATCGTCCCTTCTCTTATATCTTTTTCTACTACTATCGCGGGTAAAACGGCTATACCTAAATCTGCAATAACACATTGTTTAATTGCCTCGACACTAACAAACTCAATCTTATTTGCTGGATACACATCTTCTGTACGAAATAGCTCTTCAAATAAAGTTCGATACGAGCAACCGAGTTCTGTTAACAAAAGTGTTTCCTTCTCTAAATCTTTTATAGAAACGGAAGTTTGCCCGAGTAAATAATGCCCTGAAGCAGCTACTACTTTTAATTCTTCTTTCATAAGCGGCTCCACATGTAAAGCATCTTCTGTTTTACATTCGTCCAAAATAAAGGCAAGATCGACTTTTCCCTCCATCAATTGTTCCTTCGCATCTTTATTGGAATGTGCTGGTTTAAATATAAGCTTTATTTGAGGAAATTGTGCTTTAAACCTCTTTAATATAGATGGCAGCCTATATGTACATTGACTCTCTTGCGCACCGATTATTAACGTACCTGCTATTTCCTCATCATCTTTCACAGCCATTTTTGCTTCGTTACTGAGTGCAATCATCTTGTCGGCATATAATTGAAACTTTTTGCCTGCTTCAGTTAAAAAAAGACGTTTTCCTAACCTTTCAAATAACGGCGTACCTAACTCAGCTTCTAACGTTTTAATTTGCGCCGTTACGCTCGATTGAGCAAAGTTTAATTTCTTCGCAGTTTGCGTAAAATTCAAAGTGTCTGCCGCTACTTTAAATGTAATTAATTGTTTTATCTCCATTTATCATCCCTCTTTTCAATCGATATTTCCGATTGATTTCATCGAAATAATCCTCTTTGTCTATTGATATTTGTATTGTATGATAAAGAGCATCGACAAACAATAAAAATGGAGGTATTCCATATGAAGGCACTTTGTTTCGAACAATTTGGAAGTCCAGATGTACTACAATATAAAGAAATAAATGATCCAATCATAAATCCAAATGAAATTCTTGTTCGCATGCAAGCAATCGGTTTAAATTTCGCTGATATTTATAGACGCCGCGGCGATTATCATCTCGCTGGTAACCCTCCTTATATATTAGGTTATGAAGGCGCTGGTATTGTTGAAAAAGTAGGAGCTAACGTTACCACTATCAATCCCGGGGACCACATTGCATTTGCTGACGTTCCATTCTCAAATGCAGAATTAGTTGCCGTTCCATCTGAAAAAGCAATTACACTTCCAGATTCTATTTCTTTTGAAACAGCCGCTTCTGTCTTATTACAAGGATTAACAGCACATTATTTAACGAAAGATAGCTATCAAATAAAACAGGGTGATATAGCTTTAGTACATGCCGCAGCTGGTGGTGTTGGTCAGCTTCTCATCCAAATGATTAAACGACAAGGCGGAAAAGTAATCGGTCTTACGTCATCAAAAGAAAAAGCACAGATAGCCACGTTAGCTGGTGCTGATCACGTATTTTTATATACTGAAGCATGGCATACGAATGTACTTGAAATGACTAATGGCGCTGGCGTAAATGTTGTGTATGAATCCGTAGGTTCTACATTAGAAGAAAGCTTTAAAGCGACTAAAGTTGGTGGTACTGTCGTATTTTACGGAATGGCTGGCGGTAATCCAACGCCTGTAGATCCACGTATGCTTATGGATACTTCAAAAACTTTAACTGGCGGAGACCTTTGGAACGTTCTTACTACGTATGAAGAACGCAAGCAACGCTCTACCCAATTATTTGATTGGATCACTGCAGGAGAATTAAATATCGCGAGTCCAACTACATTCGCTTTACAAGATGGTGCTCTTGCACATGAACTATTAGAGAGCAGAAAAAGTACAGGGAAGATTTTATTAATTCCGTAATCTGTCCACTTTAAAAAGGAAAGGTAAGTATACTAAAAGAGCATCGATTCCGATGCTCTTTTAGTATGGAATTTTATTAGTTTCTTTTCATTCCAGTAATTTTCGGCTCATCATATGAAATAATGTCGATGATATGGTTCAAACAAGGAATTTGATAATGAACGAACTGCTCTTCAGGAAATATAAATTCAGCAATTGTTCCTGCTTTAACAAAATCCAAATATCTTGATTTTGAGTAAACTCTAAAAATTCTACCTTCTGAAATTTCGTAGTCATCCATTACAGTAAACGATTCATTAATAACGGAGTAAGCAACATACGATTCAAAATCCAATTGCACAATTGGCAGATTGTCATCAACATCAATGGATGATGCTTCTATTTCAACCTCATCTGTAATTTTCGCGAGTCCCTTAGTTTTGTTAACTTTACACCTATCAATAAGTACCCTCAGTGAATTTTCTTCAGGTTCAAACAATTTGTTTAAATATATATACCCTTTAAATTCCATCAAATCTTGAAAATCCATTATTTCCCCCCATTTTGAAAATCTATCTGAAACAGTTGCGAGTCTCTTTACATAACTACTCAACCAAGATTTTATACACCTATTCTAATCAACTGTAACATAAATCATTGTACACTCTTACTTTATGTTGAAAGTGGTACTGTTTTTGGTACAAACTCAACGGAAAATGATTTAAATCAATAAAAAAAGACCCTTCCGCTTATGCGAAAAGGCATACGATCTTATTTGTTATTTTGAGTAAAACTCACCCTAAAAAGATCTCGTTAAGATCTTTCTAGCTTCTTTTTCTTATTTCTATTTGAGATATAATTATATTTCCACACTTTCTTTCCCTTTTGCAACATAGCTCATATCTCCAACCGACTCGACTGTGTACTTCCCATCTTGATATACAATCTTCGTCACACTAGCATTTTCCACTCCAAGCTTTGTTTTGCTACTATCTAACAGTTCTATTAAGGTAGTAATTAAAAGCCCATGAACGACAACTAATACGTTACCGCCACCATTTCCAACAGCTTCTTCACTAATTTTATCAATCTCTGCTTTTATACGAGTAGAAAATAACTCCCAATCTTCCGCCTGTTTCGTAGGGTCTGCTGCTCTAATCAGGTTAATCACTTCTTGAATAGAAAACTTCATGAGTTCTTCTGGTGATGCAACGCCCGCAGCTTTTCCAACCACATCCCACATATTTTCAAGTTTTTCACCTTCAAAAATACCAAAATTTAATTCTCGTAAATTTTTCCTTTGCTCAAGTTTCAATTTTGATTGTTCACTATACTTTAATACTAAATTAGCAGTTTCAATCGCTCGACCGCTATCACTACTATACGCTTGCATAAAATGAACATCTTTTAATCCCGTTCCTAAATTAGAGGCAACTTCCACACCTTTTTCTACTAATGGAGAATCTGCCCAACCTTGCGCACGATGATTCGTATTTAATATTGTTTTACCGTGTCTTGTAACATATAACGTAACTACATTCTCATTGCTATCTGTTTCTCGCTTCTTCATCCTATTCTCTCCCTTTACATTTCTATATCAATTTTACCATCTCAATTATTCATTGAGCAAAATATACGTAAGTGAATTTCCTTAATAAAAAAAGCTATCTTTCTGTATATCCCTACAAAAAGATAGCATCTTTTATGATTACATTTCTTAATCGATACTCCTACTCAGCAAAAGCACTCGAATATTGTACAACTCCTTCTACACCTTGAAGAGCATTCTCTCTTAGCTCCATCACCATAAACACTTCATCTGGCACTTCAAATGGTGCTTTTATATTCCAATCACTTGTTTTTTTAAATCCGAATTTCGGATAGTACTCTGGATGTCCTAATACTACAACTGATCCGTGTCCAAGTTCTTTCGCTTTTTCTAACGCAGCTCCAATAAGCTTTCCGCCAATTCCTTTTTTCTGATGGCCCCTAGCAACTGATACTGGTGCAAGTGCTAATGATTCTACAGAAGTTCCATCCTGTTCTATTGAAATTTTTGATAACAAAATGTGCCCCACTATTCCCTCATCAACCGCAACTAATGATAATTCTGGAATAAATGCATCACATTTTCTAATACGTTTTACAAGTTCATGTTCTGTTTTATCACTAAATTCTTCATTTAAAAATGCTTGTTTTACAACTTCTTCTGTCTTACTATAATCATTTTTTTGTTCTTGTCTAATCGTTACCATTCTATATTATCCTCTATTCTTTCTTATTTCTTTTTCAATTTTACGAAGCGCTTTTTTCGATCCGCGCTCAATATCGTGTTGCATTTTTCTTTCTTTATAATCAACAAATAGTGTATTTAAATCATATCCCTCTGGGTATAATTCTTTTGCTGCTACCTCTAACGTAATACGTTTTACATTCACTTCAACAAATTCACCGTTATAATATACAACGACGTTATAGAAATTATCTATTTCCTTATAGATGATACCAAAATCATCATAATCTAATAAATTTACACGATCACCGATTTTGTACTCATAATGGTTTTCTCTTTTTTCTTGCACCATTTTCGGTTTTCTAATCTTACTTTCATTCACTTTTTCTATAGCGTATTCTTTATTTCCCATATACTCTTTCGCTCTTTGCAGTACATGTTCTCTCACATTCATTTTATTCGCAATCCAAAGTGCATTACTTTCACCTGATTTACCGATCACTAATTTATAAAGTGGCTCTAGTGTTTCACTATTAAATTGCATTGCTGCGTTCATAAAATCATCGTGCATTTCTGAAAAGCGTTTGATTTCACCGTAATGCGTACTCGCAATTGTAATACATCCCGCAAGGTAAAATTCTTCTAAAATAGATATCGCAAGCGCCGCACCTTCATTCGGTTCTGTACCGCTTCCTATTTCGTCAAATAACAGTAATGTATTATTATTTGACATCCTCATGATTTCAGAAAGATTTTTCATATGAGATGAAAATGTACTTAGTGCATTTTCGATACTTTGATTATCACCAATGTCTACAAATACATTTTCGAAAATAGCAATTTCCGTTTCTTTATCTCCAGCGATATGAAGGCCTGACATTGTCGCTAATGTTAACAATCCGATTGTTTTTAGCACAATTGTTTTCCCGCCCGCATTTGGTCCTGTAATAATTAAACTTCGGTAGTTTTGACCGATTTCAAAGTTTAATGGTACTACTTTCCCATTTAAAAGCGGATGCTTACAATTCACTAAATGAATATAGCCATGATCATTTAATTTCGGCTCTATTCCATCGATTGATTTACTAAACTTCGCTTTCGCAAATACCATATCATATTGACTAATCAATTCCATATTAATTTTTATATGATAAATGTTTTCTACTACCATTCCTGATAAAGTTGCTAAAATTTGATACTCTTCCATCACTTCTTCTGCTTTCAAACTTGCGAGTTCCGCATTTAACTTTGTAACCGTATGCGGTTCTATAAATACAGTAGAACCTTTAGCGGATGCTTCAACTATACTTCCCGCAACTTGATTTTTATAAGAAGATTTAATTGGAATCGTATAGCGATCATCCTTTTTACTAATAAAGAATTCCTGAATATATTTCTTATTTGTACTACTATTTAAAAACTTGGTTAAGCGCTCTTTTATTTTTCCGTCTACCGAATCAATGTTATTGCGAATTCGTTTTAATTCTTTACTCGCAGCTGCATCAATACTATTACCTTTAATAGAAAAGTTGATTTCCTCTTCAATACTTTTATATTCAGTCATTGAATTCGCATAAGAAGCTAATACTGGCGCAAAAAATTCTTTATCTAACATAAACTTTTTAATCTTTCTACAGCCACGTAAAAAGTCTGAAACACTTACTAACTCTTCAGGATCTAAAATCATCCCTTTTTCTAATTTTTGAATTGTACTAGCAATATTTGAAATGCCGAAGAAAGGAACATGCCCTTCTGCATCTACTATAGCTCGTGCTTCTGTCGTTTCATTCAAGCGATTCCTCACTACTTTTATACTCGTACTCGGCTCTAATTTATTTAATAATTCCTTACCTAATCCACTTACACAATATGATTTCACTATTTCCTTTAATTCGTTATATTGTAACTTTTCAAAAGTCATCGTATTCATTTTGTTTCTCCTCACTATGATTGATTTTTATCATAAATGAAGATACCTACTCATTAGATTCCAATGAGTTCTACATTATTCATTTACCATTTTTATACATTAAAAAAATATACAAAAAAGCTGCGGGGATACCGCAGCTTTTACATTTACAAGGCATGTGTAATAACATATGAGGAAATAAGCCATAAAAAACAGATGGCAATCCCCTTATTACACGCTTTATAAAGTATTGTAGGTATCTTCATAGGTTTCGAAATAAATCCATGACAAAATTAGGGGTATGATGTACATAAAAATCCCCTGGTCTTATCCGATTTATTTCATTAAATTTTTCCTATTTAGTACCTACCGCACTCACAAAAAGCACCTCTCATTAATTTATATTATAGTCATTGAAATCTAATTTACTGAAATCATCATACTATATGTTTTGCAAGAAGTAAAGGTGTCAGACTATTGCCTTTCACACCTGAGGAAGGTTCCTTTTTTCACTTCGTAGACTGTAAAACTTTCATATAGTCAGCCTTTTTCTCAAGGGTCTTTTTCGCATCTTCAGCCGTTAATATATAATCTACTGCAATATTTTTTAATACATCCTTATTAACGTCTGGCAGCTGAATCGTTATATCTTCCACACTACTCTTACTATTTTCAATCATTTTATTAAATTCCTTCATACTTCTTGCGGCCTCCGCTAATGTTTCCATATGTACAGGATTGTTTACATCTAAAACAGTATTACTTCTAAAAACTGCCGTATAATACTGCTTCAAATTTTTCTTCGCTATTTCTTTCTCGGCATTCTTATCGAAAACAGTATCCCCCGCCTGTATTTGAGCGAAAATAAGGATAGTATTATTCTCTTTTTTTTCATAATATGTATTGAATCTTTCTTGTAAATCATTCGCTTCTTTTTTTATTTTATAGTTATCATTATTTACTTTTGGAGAGATTTGTCCCTCGAAAGAAAGTTGAAATTGCAAATACGGTTCATCGACTTGCTGTACAGAAACTATCCGCCACTTTGGACCAAGGAAATCCTTTCCGTTATCCAGTGTTTCAACTTGGTTTAGTTTAACAGAAATACCATACTCCGATTTTGTATAACTTTGTGCTTTTTGTTCAAGTTCTTCATCCGTTATATCACATGATGTTAATAGTAATAAACTAAACATTATGCTATATTTCATTATTGTTCTTTTCATAATGCCTCTCCTTTCGCTACTACTGCCTATACAGAAATGTCCTTATAGATTTGAAATTACAATGTATATAAAAAACTTCTTCTAATAATTGCTACACCACTTTGCCTTCTCTGACATTAATAATAAAAACTCATCATTTTGCTTTAGAAGGCCCTAATAACCACAAGTGTAAAAACACCCATTTGTTTTCACTTTACACTTAAAGTGTAATTTTACACTATAAACATTTTATCGTAAAGCAAATATAACATCTATTAAAATCACGTTAAAAACATACTAATATTTAGTTCTATAACAATCACAGTACGGCTTTTATCGTCTCCAACTTTAAAGTAATAACTTTAATTTCGCTGCGAAAAAATTAAATAAGCGCCTCCGCTATTGCGAATGTCATTTACTTTCCCTAATACATTTAATAATTATGACAAGCAATCATAGGGGGTTACTATATGAACGAACAATATATTATTTTACATGGGCCTGCTCTTGAACCAAATTTAATTGGCCCCACACTACCACCAATTCCACCATTTACATTCCCAACCGGACCTACTGGAATCACAGGACCTACCGGTGCGACAGGTTTTACTGGAATTGGAATAACTGGACCCACTGGGTTTACAGGGCCTACCGGAATTGGAATAACTGGGCCCATTGGGATTACAGGACCTACTGGAATTGGAATAACTGGGCCCACTGGAGTTACAGGACCTACTGGTACAACCGGTTTAGGGATCCTCCCCGTATTTGGAGCAATAACTTCTGAAATAGGTATCGGTTTTTCAGTAGTAGTTAATACAAATATTAATTTTACCGTTCCAGGACCTGTTAGTGGAACTACTCTAAACCCAGTAGACAACTCCATTACAATTAATACCACTGGTGTATACTCTGTATCCTTTTCAATCGTATTTGCGATACAAGCTATTTCGTCTAGTATATTAAACCTTACAATAAACGATTCGATTCAATTCGCAATTGAAACACGAGTTGGTGGTGGGTCTGGGGTAAGAGCTACATCCGACAGAACTGATCTATTACCTTTAAACCAAGGAGATGTTCTTCGAGTACGAATAAGAGAAGCCACGGGTGACATTATTTATTCCAACGCATCTCTTGTTGTTTCAAAAGTCGACTAGTGCATTTATTAAAATAAAGATTTAGGTATGATAACAATATAAAAAGAAGAGGAAGACTTATATTTCAGTCTTCCTCTTCTTTTCTATCACCAACTCACTTCTGAACATATATCGAAACTGAACCTCCACTTACATGGAACTGCCCCCATCCGTCCTTATTAATTGTTACAGTATTTGTTTGATTACCCGTCATATCGTACCATACTTCCCCTGCGTTATTCTTTCCAACCTCCATCCACTTTGATCCTCCTGGTCCATCTGAGATTAATGTCGCTAGACCGGAATCCGCATGTACACCATCACCTTCTCGTGTCCATCCAATTACATCTGGATGGTCTAAATAATCATGCTGCGTACCATATGCAAAGTTTTTTCGTGCCGTCAAAATTGGATCAATTTTATCTTTTAACGCTGGTATTTCATAACTACTATTTCCGTTTGTCCCATAGTAATCACCATAGAAAACTGAAGGATAGCCCTCTGCACGAGTTAAAACAAATGCATATGCCAACGGTTTAAACCACGGACTTACTACAGATTCCAATGACTGCCCAGGCTGAGAATCATGATTCTCAACGAGAGTAACTGCAAGTGCAGGGTGATTTTGCATTACTGTTCCATTTAAAATATTTCTCATATCATAATTCCCATTTCCTTTTGAAGCATAATGAAAGTTGTAATGTAGTGGTGCATCAAATACAGATTGATTATAATTGACCTTCGCTAAATAATTATTTAAAGTTCGGATATCATTTTGCCAATATTCAGCCACCGTAAACATTTCTTTCCCCGTTTGCTGTCTGACATGATTTACCCAATCGCGTAAATATTCATGATCAATATGTTTAACAGCATCTAAACGAAAGCCATCTAAATTTAATTCATTCGCATACCACGTCCCCCAATTTTTCATCTCATTCGCAACATCTGGATGATCAAAATCAAGATCTGCATACATCAAATAATCATAATTTCCATTCTCGCTAGACACTTCCCAGTCCCACGCTTTACCTATCCCCCTAAATTTATAAATTCGATTTAATTTCCTCCCTTCATCCCAATCCGTTCCGTCAAAATGATACCATTTCCATTTAAAATTAGAATAAGTATCTCCACGCCCGGGAAAGTTAAACCCCGTCCATGCATTAATTTCATAATCACCTGATACCTCAATATTTCGATTATTACGGTCCACCTCAACAGCTGTTACATTTTCAGTATAATCCGCTCCACCTTTATGATTCATAACTACATCACCATATACATCGATGTTTTGCTTATGTAAAGCTTCAATTGCAGATTTCAACTGTGCTTTTGTCCCATATTTCGTCCGCACCGTTCCTTTTTGATTGAATTCACCTAAATCATATAGATCATACGCTCCATATCCTACATCATTTTGCGTAGTTCCTTTATATGCAGGCGGTATCCAAACAGATGTAATTCCTTTTTGAGCCAAATTTTCAGCATTCGAATGCAAGCGGTTCCAATGATCACCATCATTTGGAGCATACCACTCAAAATACTGCATTAATGTTCCATTGTTAACCGTATCTGCATATACTTTACTTCCTCCATGTATGCTAGGTAAAAACAAAACAACCGACAAGCCGACTACTATTATTTTTTTTAACATATTCACACCATCCCCTTCAAAGAAAACGTTTGCATAGTTTGTCGAAATTATTATAATATTCGTTCTACAATTAGTAAAGTAGCAATCTCTCACTCTCCCATATTATTTTTTAGTCTAACTTCACATATTCAACAAATACTTCCACGTAGTTTTCATTTCACATCTTATTCAAGATTGTTTACAATTTATCTATAAAAGCATAACGGAGGGATTTCTATGACCGACTTTCAAAAACAATTTTTCACGCGATTACATATAGAAGAAAAAGACAAAGTTTCATTTGAAAATTTATCTGACATTATGTACGCAATGGCACAAACTGTCCCTTTTGAAAACTTAAATATTCTCGAAAACAACTTTATAAAAATATCAAAAGAAAATCTAAAAGAAAAAATTTTAGTAAACAACCGTGGTGGTCTTTGTTATGAACTTAATCCTACTATGTACTACTTCCTTAAAGACGCTGGATTTGATGTTCATCTCGTTTCAGGAACAGTGTACAATACTGCAAATTCTATATGGGCTGTTGATTCTGGTCATATCGCAACTGTTTTAACACACCATAATGAACTTTATTTAATTGAAGTAGGATTCGGATCATACTTACCTCTTGCACCTGTCCCTTTCTCAGGTGAAGTCATTCACTCTATCACAGGAGATTATCGTATTCGTAAAGAAATGACCGAAAAGGGAAACTATATTTTAGAGATGCGTAAAAACAATGAGTTTTTGGATCAATCTTCTGCTGATGATTGGACGTTAGGCTATGCATTTTATATAGAAGAAGTGGATGTAGAAAAAGCAAATGCAGCACAAAAAATTATCGTTGAACATGAGGGCTCACCATTTAATAAAGTACCTCTTATTGTAAAACTAACTGAAGATGGGCATGCATCGTTAACAAAGGATAGTCTGACAATAGCGAAAAACGGTAAAAAAACGAAAGAAAATGTTACAGATGCGCAATATAAAAATCTTTTACATTCAAAATTCGGAATTACATTATAATTTTTTAAGCCTTGCCATTTTAGCAAGGCTTTTCATTTTCCAGCAGGGATTTTTTGCAATTTGTTGTATTTCATAGTTATATAGGAATATAACTACATATTTAGAAAGGAAATGATTATGACTGAACTTAAAGATCGACTACAAGTAGATGATAAAGAGAAATGGGATTTAACGGACATTTATCATACAATTGAAGATTGGGAAAGCGATTTTCATAAAATTGAAGTATTAACGAAAGAATTACATGAGTTTAATGGAAATATTTATGATGGTAATAGCTTATTAGCTTATTTAACAAAGAGTGAAGAAATTTCTAGCATAATATCTTTAATGTTCGCTTATGCACGATTACAATCTGATCTTGATACGCGCGATACTGCCGCTCAATCTCTTGTCGATAAAGTATCACAATTACATGTGAAAGTAAGTGCGGCTAAATCTTTCTTTTCCCCATTCTTACTTAGCGTAGATGAAAACACATTACATTCTTACATAGAAGAAGCAGAAGGCTTACAATATTATAAAGAAGACTTATTTGAATTATACCGTTATAAAAAACACGTATTGAATAAAGACCAAGAAGCGATTTTATCACAAATGGGTGAAGCACTTTCCTCTCCGCAGCATACATTTGGCATGTTAAATAATGCAGATATACTATTTGGTGACGTGACTACTGATGATGGAAAAAAAGTAAATTTAACGCGCGGCATGTATGCAAAGTTAATAGAAGATGAGAATCGTGAGAAACGTAAAGAAGCCTATAAAGCTTATTACAAACCATACGTTCAGTTAAAAAACTCTATCGCTTCTACTTTATCTGCTGCTATTAAAAATAATGTTACTGTTTCAAAGCTAAGAAAATATCCATCAGCTTTAGAAAAATCATTATTTGGCGATATGGTTCCGAAAGAAGTATATGAAAATTTAATCGATACGACGAAAAAAAACATTCAATCATTACATACATATAATGAACTTAGAAAAGAAAAATTAAATGTAGATGAACTAAGACAATACGACTTGAGTGTTGATTTAGTAAAAGGTGTAAAACAAGACATTCCATACGACGAAGCGTTTGACATAATGATCGCGTCACTCGCTCCTTTAGGTGAAGAATATATTGAAACATTAAAAAGCTTTAAAGATAAACGCTATATAGACGTGAGAGAAACACCTGGAAAACGTTCTGGCGCTTATAACTTTGGTGTATACGGTGTTCATCCTTTCATTCTTTTAAATCATCATGATGATTTAAATAGCCTTTTCACTCTTACTCATGAATGCGGTCACGGTATGCATACGCATTACTCACACGGATACCAGCCAAGGATTTCTGCACACTATACTATCTTTGTTGCAGAAGTTGCTTCTACAGTAAATGAAGTGTTATTAATTCACTATTTATTAAAAGAAGCAAAAGAAACGAACGTGCGTAATCATTTAATTAACCACTTTATTGAGAGCTTTAAAGGTACTTTCTTTACACAAATCATGTTTGCTGAGTTTGAAAAAATCACACATGAAATGGCCGAGCAAGGTAAACCATTAAATGCCCAAGTCTTCAGCGAAGTTTACGAAAACTTATTTAGAGAATATAATGGTGACTCTCTCGTATTTGACGAAGAAGTAAAATACGGCTGGTCTAGAATTCCACACTTCTATCGTCCATTTTACGTGTACAAATACGCAACTGGATTTGCCTCTGCAATCCAAATCGCTGATAAATTATTAAGCGGCGACCCAAATGCTCAGAAAAATTATATCGAATTCCTTAAAGGCGGAAGCTCTGATTATCCATTAAACCTACTGAAAAAAGCTGGTGTTGATTTAACTACACCAGAACCGATTGAAAGTGCATTGAATCGATTTACCCAACTTGTTGAAGAGTTTTCAGCATTATAAAAAAGCATGCAGAGTATATACTCTGCATGCTTTTTTCATTTCGGTTACTTTATGCTAAATGTTGCTGCGTCACACAGTGAATCATGCCACCATACGCAAACAGTTCATTTACATAAATACCGACAATTCTTCTTCCTGGAAACTGCCCTTCAATGATTTGAAGCCCTAACTTGTCATGTTCATCGCCATATATAGGAACTAATACAACTTCATTTCCAATATAAAAGTTCAAATATGAGCCCTTACAGTCTGCTTCTTTTACCACTTTTCTTGTCACCGGTACTGGTATGAGCTGAAATGGCTTTCCATCTATATTTCTTGCTTGTCTCAATTCTTGATAATGCTTTTCGTACGCCTCCAAAAGGTATGATTCGCTTTCCCCGAAAGGATCATATTCATAAAGAATTGTATTTTCATTTACAAAACGCGCTGCCCCATCAATATGGTAATCTGTATCTTCATCATAATTATCCTCTCCGCGAATACCAGTTATCCATATAAAATTCGTTACTCCCAAATACTTCGTTAACTCTATTTCAATCTCTTCCTGACTTAGTGTAGGATTTCGATTTTCATTTATAATAGAAGTTTTTGCCGCCATTAAGGTGCCATTTCCATTTATCTCTATTCCTCCACCTTCTATACAAACACTAGATTTAACTTTTGGAATGCTATACATTCCACTTATTTTTTCCGGAATAACAGCATCATTTTCATATGGATATTTCTCCCCCCAGCCATTAAAAATCCAGTGTGTTAAGCAGAGATTGCCTTCCTTATCTTTTACAAAGATCGGTCCATTATCTCTTATCCAAACATCATCCGTTTCTTCAACTAAAAAACTAATTTTGTCCATATTTACGTTTGCTTCCATTAACTTCGATTGGACATGCACTTTTTCTTCCTCATCAAATACAACAATATGCACATTCTCTCCGTAATGAAGCTCCTTTGCCATCGTTACCCAAATATCATCTAACTTAGCTCTATAACCTTCACCTCTATGAGCCTTATCATGAGGCCATTGGAGCCATGTTCCCTCATGTTTTTTCCACTCAGCAGGCATATAAAATAAACTATTTCTCATACGTTTTCACCCCTTCTACGAATGTAAGTTCAGTCTAAACTTTGACATCGTGTTAAGGTCAACAGAAATATATTAACTACTTCATAAACTGATTCTTTATTCTCCCTTGTGATACACTACTTCTCCTTGTAAAACCGTCACTAAAACTTTCGCATTCGGAATCTTATCGGTACTCATTTTAGTAATATCTTCATTTAGTAATATCATATCGGCTGATTTACCTACTTCAATTGAACCAGTAACACTATCAAGACCTAATGCTTTAGCTGGCTTAATTGTATAAGCATCGATAGCTGCGTATACATCAGACAAGCCCTTTTCATCAATGCTTAGTGCATTTGAAATCGTCACAAGTGGATTTAGTTCATTTACATCCCAATCACTACTAAGTGATACGTTTGCTCCTGTTTTCCAAATTCGTTCTAACGGCATAATTCGTTTCATCTGTTGATTTGTAAAATACGTACTCGCCCAGCTTTGTTTAGGATCTTCCGCAAAATCATGACCTACTTGAAAATCAGCGCTAATACCTAATTTAACAAAACGATTTATATCACTATCTTCTACCATTTCCACGTGCGTAAGCGTATAAGGTTGATTCGCACCTTCTTTTTTCGCTGCTTCAATTGCATTTAAACTCTCTCTTACCCCGCCATCTCCAATTGTGTGAATGAGTGCACCGTAACCAAGTTTATTAAGTTCAGTTAACCACCATTTCATTTTTTCTTCTGGAATATAGTTCAAACCATACGGGGTTCCTTTAAACCACTCAAATTTATATTTTTCAAGCGTTTTAGCTGTACTATTAATACTAATTCCATCACTATACATTTTCACTTGATTAATAAGCATGCGGGATGACAAATCATCACGTTTAATTTTTTTGAAATACTCCATTTGTTCTGCTTCATTTACATTTGGATATACCCATGGGCGAAGTACTACTCGCGTTGTTAATTTTTTTTCATCATGTACTTTATTCCAAACGTCTAACCAGCCTCGCTTCCAATAAAGACGTCCATCACCGACTGTTGTAATACCATTCTTCGCAACCTCATCTAATCCGTCCAGCAAACCTTCATAATTTTTTTCAAACAGATTGGGCTGAGAATTCCATGCTTTTTCCATCACGATATCTCCTGCTGTATCATAAAGAATCCCAAAAGCTTCTCCTGTCTCTGGATCCCGAATAATTCTTCCGCCTTGCGGATCTTTCGTATCTTTATTTATTCCAGCTAACTCCAGTGCTTTTGAGTTAACCCATACAGAATGAGAGGTTCTTTCCATAATTAATACGGGGTTATTAGGAAATAACTCATCAAGAACTTGTAATGGCGTTTGTTGTTCTGATTTTTCGTCCATATCTTTTAACAGCTCTTCCAAACTAAACCCTGTTCCACTTATCCATTCGCCATCTTTCACATTTTTTTTACAAGCCTTTAAATACGAGCGTTGTTCTTGCAGCGAAGCATCTGATGAGACACTACAATTCCCTGCTGCTGGTGATTTCGCCTCAAATATATGATTATGATTGTCCACAAAACCAGGGAGAATAAAACGTCCTTGTAAATCCACCACTTTCGTATCTTCATTTATAAATTCTTCTACATCTTTGTTTGAACCAACAAATGTAATTTTCCCTTCTTTAACGGCTACAGCCTCTACAATGTCTTGCTTGCCATTTGAAGTATAGATTGTACCATTTTTAAACACTACATTTTTGGGCAACTGATTTGGTAGAACGAAGCTACCATTCTCACCTTCTCCTACTCCAGGAGTACACGCTGAAACCCATGTCATACTTAGAATCAGACAAATAATCATGATTGTTCTTTTCATATTCTTTCTCCTTTTTATTATGATGAATTACTTACATAAATAGAATAAGGATTGACATAATGTTAATGTCAATCCTTATTCTCATTCTATTTTCATAACTAAAAAACAAATTTGTGTGACATACTCTTCTACTAAACAATCACATTCAGATCCCTTTATGTAGACCTCATATGGTGAACCATCTATTACATAACCATTTCTTTCAATCCATTTTTCTAACGCAATATAAGCGTAGCCTATATAGTCATAACTTCCATAATGCATAGTAGTAACGATTTGATGTGGATTTAATTTTTTTATTTCATATTCTTGTACTACATCTTTATTGTTCCCATGCATGACCGGAATCCTTAATTCAACATCACTTTCATTTGGAATATACTCTTCATCATAAAAGACCGTAGAGGGCGAACCCACTATTTGTAAGTTATGCTTTTGTACTTTTTCATATAAGTCATAAAAATAATCATCCATATCATCTATATTTATTTGCAGTCTTTGAGCAATTACTGTTATTTCATTTCTCATTCCAATAAATATATCGTAATTTCTATGACAAGCAGTATTTAAAGCATGATTCATATTTACCATTTCATTCATTTCTGAAATAACCTGTAAATTTTGTTTCACCTCATGAGACAACTCTATAATTTGCGATTGCATATGTTTAATAAATGAATCTTGATCTGATGACTGAAGAATGATTTTAATTTTCGGTAAAGGAAACTTATACTCTCTTAGCTTTTTAATTTTCAACGCTATTTCAAGCTGCCCTTGCTCATAATATCTATATCCATTTACCGGATTCACATACGCTGGTTTCAATATTTCCTCTTTATCATAATGCCTTAACATTCGTGTACTCATTTTACAAATCCGTGAAAATTCAGTAATTGTATACATATAAATACCCCTTGAATACATTTTCTTATATAAGCTTATTTATTAAAACCAATCAAATATTTTTCTGATTGAAGAACCTTCATTTTGATCGTTCAGCCTTTTCATTTTTGAAGGTAACAAATGACTAGGACAATACCACGTTAAACAATTCATCGCGCCTCCCATTGTCGATATTTCTCCTACATGACTTTGAATAACTTGTTTCTCCGTATGCTGTTGAATATATCGTAAAACTTCCCCATCTTTAGCTAATCCAAACTTAGGAACGTAAAGCGTATCACATGTTTCTAACATATTTATATATAAACCTTTTGCTGACGCTATCTCTTCATCGTATTGACCCTTCTCTGTATATGACGAAGGAACAACTATAAATTCAGCCTCTGGCATTTGCTCTTGAATAATCTCTTGAACATTATATCTAAATTCATGATCCCCTAAAAAATCACTAATAAACATCGTATGTTCATCAATAAATTTAACCATTCCGTCTGCATGTGCAAGTACGTCCCCTTCTTCAGCAGGAATAATAATAACGCGACTCACATCCAAATCCCATTCCAGTTGCTCTATAATTTCTTCTTCCGTCCAATCATAATTATCATCAAATATGCGTTCCGTTAATATAACAGTATCTTTTTTATTCCAAATAAGATTTCCACCGTCTAATATCAATGGAGACTTCACATATTCAAAATCGTTCTTTTTCAACCATTTATTAAATTGTTGATCTAAATATCTCCATTGATCTTTCGGTAAGTAATTTGGTTGATATTTAAATTTAACTAAATGATTTGTGACAACTGGTGCAACATCTCTTAGCCAAATATCATCATACTCAAAAAAGCTTGTATGAAAGTCTTGCTCTTCAACGGATAAAGAAACAAGTTGATCAGTAAATGATTTATTTTCATTTAAGTATTCATTAAAATAAATAATGTCTTCATAAAATGGTCGATAATATTCATTCGATTTATCTGGTATTGCAGTAAAAATAATGCCACTATGTTTTTGTTCCATATTATTTACCTCGCTTTTTAATAATGATTGAATAACTGTTTTCAATAAGCGAACTATTCCCCAATTCATTTCTCTTTTCATTACAATTTTTGAAACGTGCACATTTCATGAATGGATTATAGCACGGAGAAATATTATATATTTATATAAAAAATATAAAGCCGTCGTTAAGCCGTAAATTGACTCTTGACAAGGTTTTTTAATTTTAATCGTCGTACACAATGAGGGATTAGATGATTTTTTTATCGAGATTCAAATCCATAACTTCTAATAGTTCGTTTTCGTTATATAAATTCACTAAATGTGTTTCTATCCCTATACAAATTCCTTCTAACGGAAGATCGTTTGGATCCTGACCAAATGGATCCTCAATTTCAACTCCTATTGCTTCAATACCTATAAATGCAAAACTTATAAACATAGTTGCAAGTACTGTAAACCATCCCAGGCAATCAACAAGACCAATTGGCAAAGTTGCGCAAAATATAATCAATAAACTTTTTATATGAGCAAAATACGCAAAAGGAATAGGTGTTGTTTTAATACGATCACATCCACCCACAGACGTAAGCAAAGTATTCAAATCAGTCTCCATATTAATTATCGCATTTGGATGAATTTGACCTGTTTTTAAACCTTTTGATAGTATAGTTTTTAACATAAAAACTATACTAATTGGTAAATGAATAGATTTAGCCAAGATTTCTCTTTCCTTCTCAGAACAAATATCAAGCAATGATTTTATTTCAGATAAATCTTTTTCATCTCTCAAATGTCCTTTCGCTATCTTTGGAAAAGCAACTAATAATTGTACAAATTTTAGTTTTTCCTTATCCGTCTTTCCCTCTCCAGACTCCCAATGACATAAAAAGCTAACTGCTAAATTTCTAGTAGAGGCACCAATCGTACCAAACAGCTTCCTACCTTCCCAATACCTATCATAGGCAGTATTAGTACGAAAAACTAAAAGTAGACCTAAAGCCCCTCCAACAATTACCCAAGGTGTTTGATTTATATGTATTTCAGCATAATAATAATGAATCACAGCCACTACCGTTGAAATACATGTATATACTAAAATTTGCGGGAAGATATCTCTTATAATCGTTCCCTTTAATGTAAATATTTGATGTGAACTATTTTGATTATTGTAATGAACCATATTTACAAAAACCTCTTTCCTTATTAACCTGTTATTCTTTTAAATTATGAAAGGATACAATTAAATAATAGAATCATAAACCCTATTATTATGAGGCTAGTTAAAATTATCTCTGTCAATACTGTCACTCCTTTTTAAATTCCAACTGCAAATGTTACTCTACTAAATCACGTCGCATTATTTTAGAATTTGCAATGAATAAAGCACTAATTAACACAAGAATCGCACATGCGTATAACAATGAATCCATTGGACTATCATGGTCTATAATAATGAGACGAACAATGGCCGTAATACCTATATATATAAAATAACGTAATGGAAAATGAAAGTTCATTTGAAAATACTTTATAATCATTACGATGAATTCAAAATATAAAAAGAATACGACAATGCTATCAATTAAATGATAACTAGATTCCTCACCACTCAATTTCAGTTCTTGTATAAATTGAATGACTTCTTTCATAAGAAACACACTTAAAACAATTCCCAAACAGATCAAAGCTACATTTATAATGTACTGTAGAACGACAGGGAACAACGAAAATACTCTCTTTAAATTCTTTAACACAAACATTTTTCTCCTTTTCCATATAAATCAATAATGATAATATATTTTTATTTAATTATCATTACATTAAAATTATACATTTCATTCTTATTACAGATGTTAAAACAAGACAAAATAAGTAAAGATAGCATTTCACCTATTTTGTCTATAAAGCAACATAACGAAACTATAATCGATCACTTCAATTGAATCGGTTGTTGCTGTGTCACACAATGGATCATTCCGCCATTTTTATAAAGTTCTCTCACATCAATTCCCACTACTTGACGATCCGGATATAACTTCTGAATCGTATCGTTTGCGATTTTGTCATTTGGATCGTTATAGTTAGGCACCAATACAACTTTATTTCCAATATAATAATTGATATACGACCCTTTATAATCAAGAGTTTTTCCATCTTCTAAAGTAACTTTATCTTTACTAAGCGGTAAGTATTCATACTTATATTTCTGTCCTGAAGCATTTTTTGCATCTAACAATTTATCCATATCTTTGTTTGACAAGCCCCATTCAGCCAAGTCATCTTCCGCCATCGTTACGATTGTAGATTTATCATGAAATTTAGCAAATCCATCAATATGAAAATCGGTAATATCTAAATTAGGCACTCCATCTAACCAAATAAAGTTTGTCACCCCAAGGTCACTTATATATT
Organism: Bacillus sp. LBA3-1-1.1; assembly: GCF_040676495.1. Lineage (NCBI taxonomy): Bacteria > Bacillati > Bacillota > Bacilli > Caryophanales > Bacillaceae > Bacillus > Bacillus sp. LBA3-1-1.1. The sequence goes on along the minus strand of NZ_JBEGIB010000018.1, from coordinate 190,075 downwards.
TTTCAATTTCCTCTTCTGATAAATCAGGATTTCTATTTTTATTCGTTACTGCGCTTCGAGTTAATAAAGCAGTCCCATTGCTGTCTAATTCAATTGCGCCACCTTCAAGGACAAATTTCCCCCAATCAATTCTTTCAATCCCTAATTGTTTACTAACATTCTCACGTATACGGGCATCATTTTTATAAGGAGTTTTCTTTCCCCAACCATTAAATGCTGGATCTAATATTTTTAGGTTTTTATTATTGTCATAAACAAAAATCGGTCCACTATCTCTTGCCCACACATCATCTGTAGGAGCTATAAAGAAATCAACTTTAGCCATATTCAGCCCTTTATCTATTAAAAGCTTATTGATTCGCTCTTTCTCCTCCTCATCATATGCAACAATGTGGACTTTTTCACCCTCAGTTAAAGCACTTGCCATCTTAATCCAAATAGGTTCGACTTCTTGTTTATACTCTTGACCATATGTGTATTCATGAGGCCATTGTAGCCATGTACCTTCATGTTTATCTTTTTCATCCGGCATCGTATATTTTCCAGCGTTTTTCTGTACCTCTACTTTTTTATCCTCTTTCCCTTTGACATTTTCATTATTCCCTTCAAAAGAACATCCACTAATAATCGTTATAGATAATGTAGCTATTAAACAAAACTTTACTACTTTTTTCATTTTTCAACCTCCTGTTCATGTCTACAATAATGTAAGGCTTAACATAGTGTGAAGCTCAAGCTTTTTCATCAATGTAAAAATTACCAATTATTCTCCCGCATGATAATCACATAATTTCAATACAAATAGATGACATTCACAAAAAATTCCCTATATTTAACATTAATATCATTTAACTTCCTTCATAAATTTATTCTAATATTAATTCCCTCTCATACACGCTTGTTCACTAAATAAAACTTTACTAAATAAAAAAATCGGTATTGATAATTTTATATCAATACCGATTGTTACCTAATTATTTTCCTTCTATTAAATCTTTCGCCATCTTTCTAAACTCTTGATTAAATGCATCATTCATTCCATTTTGTACGTTAGAGAAAAGAACCACAAAAATTCGCTTATCTCCATTAAAATTATTAAATGTGTTCCATCCAGCTAATACTCCATGATTATGATTATAATCTGCATTAATGTAGAAACTAAATCCATACTTCCTAGCGGGTGATACAGTAAACATATCTGATAAATTTTGTTTAGAAAGTAGCTTACCATCCATAATTGCCTCATCTAACCTTTTCATATCATCAACAGTGGTGTACATTTCACCACAACCATATAGCCAATTCATTCTTAAACGAGGCGTAGTTACTAACTCATTATCTTTTTTCGTATACCCTGTTGCTAAAAACATATCTCCAGGAAAAGTTGCCCCCATCCCAGATTCATACATCCCAACAGGAGTAAAAATATTTTCTTTCACATATTCAGAAAGCGGTTTATTCGATAACTTTTCTACAATATACGCAAGCACCATATAATTATAATCTGTATATCTCCATCCCGTTCCTGCAGGAAATTCAAGCTTTTGTGATCCAATCCATGTTACTAACTTTAAGCGTGATGCTGCATCAACACCACCTTGTCCCTGCTCTGGCAATCCAGAAGTGTGTGTTAACAAATTTCTTAACGTAATATTTTTATCTGCCGGAAACGACGGAATATATTTATTCACATTATCCTCTATATTTAATTTCCCTTTTTCTCTTAGCTGTAATATAGATATTGCAACTACCGTTTTCGTAATGGAACCGATGCGATATTTTGTTCTTGGCGTTGTTAAAACTTTATCTTTTATATTCGCATACCCGTAGCCTTTTCGTAAAACCACATTATTTTTATCCGTTACGAGAACCGTTCCGTTAAATCCTTTATCTTTTAAATATTGATCGAGTTTCGTTGCTGCAATATCATAACGTTTTTGCTGATTCGCATCAACTTTATCCTCAAAATTTGAAAATGCCTTCAAACTGTATTTCTTTTCTTTATTTGCATGTATGAGTGCAGCGACACTTCCACAAAAAATAGCAAAAACAAAGAAAGCGATTAACCATTTCTTAAACATATGGGAACCCTCTTTTATCTAGTTTCACTTTATACTTTTCCATTCTATTCTATATCTTTTAGTTTTTAAATATCTTATAATCTATCTACTCTATTATTCCTCATATTAAACTAGATTCCTTTTTCTAACGTTCAAATTTTAACTACTCTCTATTGTAGTTCTTTTTTACAAAATTTCCACCTTACAATCGGATACATCCAACTTTAATTTAGATTTTTTATGTAACATTCGTTACACATTAACAAGAATGGGGGCGTTAATTTGAAAAAGACCGATAAGCGCAATCGTTTAGATGATATGATGTTTCATTATCGAGTAACAAAAAACAATATAGTTTCAATTGAATATTACGGAAAACAGATTACAATTTTAAAAGGAAATGATGCTGAAAAATTTTTAAACAAAATAAATCGGGCAAATAACGAAAAAGAAAAACAACTTATTATGGCTAAAATTACAGGTAATTTCAAAAGAGGAAATGAGCGTTAATGAAAACGAATCTCATTTACAAATTGATTATACAGCATAATTAAAAAAGAAATGTCACTCCCATGACATTTCTTTAGATTTTCTTCATAAAAGATTTACATTTTTAATATTCATTTACTTTTACATAAATTTACTGCTGAAACGCTTAGTAATGCAGCTATCCCCATCCATGCATATGTGTAGCCTTCTCGATCTACTATATAACCAAACAAAGCAGGTGCAAAGATAATAGCAATTTGATTAAGCGTAAGTGCAAAACTCATTGTTAAACCTACCGATTCCTCACTTGCAGACTCAGCAACTTCGACCATAAAAAGACTAAACCAACCAATTGCAAAAAAATCCTAATAGTCCGCTTACCACAAATAATGCCCCAAGTCTCATTGTATGTATACTCATCACAACAACTAGAATTAAGCAAGAAGAAATACATACACAAATAAACAACGGTGTCCGACGATTCCCTTTGTAATATGTATCACTTATTGTAGCTAATATAATTCGGCCTATCATTCCCGCAAATAGCATAACCGAAAATACTTTCCCTGCTAAAATAGGTGTTATCGATTTTTCAACAGCTAAAAACTTCATAAAATGTCCGACTAATACCATCTGTAAAGAAATCATACAAATACCTGTAATAAAAATTGGATACAGCTCTTTTTTACATATTACCTTTTTTAACTGCATCCAAAAAGAAATACTTACATTTTCTTGGCTCGTGTGTTCTCGTACGTACGATTCCTTATAAAATATGAAAAACAATAACCCACCTACTATACATATAGTTACAATAACATTTATCGTATAAGATAAACTAAATTTAAGTGTAAGCAAAGGGATCGTTACTCCTGCTAACGCCCCGCCAATAGGTATACCGGCTTGCCGTATTCCCATAGCTAATCCGCGCATTTCTTTCGGAAACCATTTCAAGATTACTTTACTTCCCCCTGGCTGGGATACGCTATAAAAAGTTCCTATTAAAAGAAGGACATATAATAGCCCAATAAATCCCCTTGCCATATGAGCAAGTAAAAGCCCCCCGCCAAGTAATACAGTGCTCGCTCCAATTAATATTCTTTCGTTATATCGATCAAGTAACCTTCCGGCAAAAAGCATAAAAAACAGCGGACCAATATTTACAGCACTTATTAACAACCCAACCTGCATATTCGAAAGTGCATATTTCTGTTTCCAAAATAAAGCGAGTACCCCTACTCCATATGTTATAAGTGTTGCACTTGCCTGTGCTACCGTTGCCAAAGTTAACATGATCCATTTATTAGAACTACTGTACTTTTCAATTTTTTCTTCACTTATCAACGTTATCTCCCCCCATCTCCCTTTCATTGTATGAAGGTTCTGATATCATGTAAAATAAGTGTTAATAATAGAATCCATCAAAAAAATTGATACCTTTTTCGGGGTGATAATAAATGGACATAAAAGATTTAACGGTTTTTTACGAAGTTGCGACAGTAGGAAATATATCTCATGCCGCAAAAAATTTAAACTATGTACAATCAGGTGTAACGATGCGTATAAAACAACTAGAAATCGAGTTAGGTGTGCCTTTATTTTATCGAAATGGAAAAGGCGTTACTTTAACTTCTAACGGAAAAATTTTATTAACATATGCAAAACAAATCATCCACTTAATCGATCAATCCATTCAAGCTGTCCAAAGTAACGGAACCGAGCCAAAAGGCACGTTAAAAATCGGGTGTACAGAATCGACAACAGCCGTTCGTCTCCCGCCTATATTAACGACCTATTATGAAAAGTATCCAGAAGTTGAATTGATTCTAGAAACAAATACGACAGACCAATTAACTCAGCTCGTTTTAGAGCGAAAACTAGACGGGGCTCTTATCGCTGGAAATATTCAGCATACTGAACTTCATACACTTTCATTTCGAGAAGAAGAACTCGTTCTCATTAGCAAGACTCCTCTATCTTCCTTTAAAACAATAGAAGAACTGAATTTACTCGCTTTTAGTCAAGGTTGTTATTACAGAAAACTATTAGAAAACTGGCTTCAAGAAGAAGGGATTTCACCTAAAAGAATACTAGAGTTCGGAACAATTGAAGCAATACTTGCATGTGTAAAATCAGGTATGGGTACGGCTATTATGCTGAAATCTATTATTCCAGATTACGAACATGGTTTATCTTTAAATACATTACCAAATCACTTTAGAAAGGTTCCTACTACTTTTATTATTCGAAAAGATATTTTCCACTCAGCTGCCTTGCAAAAATTTATGGAGATGATCAACAATGCGTGAAAAAAAAATACGCGGAATGAAACGAAAAACAAAAACTCTTATAAAAAGAATTGAAGACTCTACTAAAGCATTTCCGTCTACTTTCTATAACGATGAATACTGGCATATGTCTTTACCAGGCTCTCAAGCTTTTATCGATTCTAGTACAACACCTAGGAAAGTAAAGCGATTGTGCATTCAAACCCTGTTAAATCAAGCGAATCAATTAATGACAATGAAACCGAACGATACAAATACATATCGAGTCGTTGTTATGATCAAAATAGCAAGCTTATGGAACTCACAAATCATCATATTTAAAAACGATGACTACTTTCAAAATTTTTTCAATAGAGATAACGAATTTCAAAAATGGATTCCCCTCTCCAATGCTTCCGACTTCGGGCATGAATGGAAAATATCAATTTCTAACAGTGTCCAAACATTGCATTTCCAAGAGATAATCAAGGATGAAGATAAATTTTATGATGAAGGAGAACTTTTGTTTATAGGAGAGTTATCATAAAAGGGGAACTGTCAAATGAAAAACTTCCCTTTTTCCACTAAACAACATCGCTATATAATGAATTTAACATTTCACTATATAGGAGGTTTTCATATGGTAATCCCTAAATATCCTGAAGTCCCACATCTTACGAAAAAACAAATTGAAGAAATAACCGAAATCGCTTTCCTAAAAGAATCAACACCACAACAGTGTGATGCAATTTTCGTTTTCGGTGGTTCCCATCCTGGTAATTGGCAAACTCCTTTACATGCTTATCAACAAGGTTTAGGTGCACAAATTATCGTCACAGGTGGTACTAGTTTACATGGAATGAAACATCCAAACTGGAATTAAGGAATAATGTAAAAAAACTGCTTATTTAAACAGTTTTTCACATTATTTCTTATTATATTTTAGACAATACATTTTCTTGGAAAGTATGTTCGTCTTGATCTTCATATCCGGTTGAAACAACTTCTTGAATATCATCATGGTTAAATAAACATGTGAAATCTGGATTAATATAGCCTTCTGGATACAGGCACCCCATATAATCGAACTTCCTTACCTCATCCGTTTCTACTTGTTGTTTCCGCCCAAAAATCATGAGTTTCTTTGTACCTTCCTTTAAAATTACAATAGAACCTATAGGGAGCAGTTGTGAATTCATTGTCTTTTCTCCTTTCTTGTAAGTTTAGGTTTCTTTTGAGAATGTGGTATATTTACATGTCCCGAAGCAGCCGTGGATTGTCTCCTTTCCTTCCTTGACAATTTAGGCTTCTTTTGAGAATATAATTCTTTTAAATGTCGCGAAGTAATACCTTGTTTTTTGAAATCAAAGTAAAAATACAAATGTGTACTTAGCGCTAGGAAAACAACTGAAATAAATGACAAAATAACGATTAGCACAATCGCCATAGCTTTTTGGCTCAAAATCCCAATAATAACTTGACCAATCATATAACCTAAACCCGAAAAATATACAATTTTAGGAATTTTCACATCTTGATCAGTTGTCCCCCTTAAGCGGGCTGTAAAATATTTAATCCAAAATAATTCAGATTTATAAACAATTAAACTATATGCAATAAGCGATAGAATAGAAAATAAAGGTGACTCTATTTCTACGAATTCGTAAGCTAACTTTTGCACAGCTATAAAGCTACAAAATGAAATACTTAACGCAACAAATCCAGAATATAGTAAATGTTGCAATTGAGGCTGCCGAGGCTTATGAATAGAAACCCAAATTCCCCATAGATTACATATCACATAAAATGGAAAAGCTGCGTAAGAGTATATATTGTACGGCGGAAATATGAATAGAATGATAAGTAGCATAAAATTCATGATAACCCACACAAAGGCCCCTACAATATTTCTTATATCAAATGGTATTAATATCCGCATACAATCATCTATGCTGTTGCCATTATATTTGTCCATTATACACCTCATAAAAAATTAAAAGATTTTATCTAATACATTTCCAATTCCTGATTTAACTCTATCTTTTACCGAATCCTGTTTGCCATCATGATTCCAATCACCTTTGTTAAATTTGATTCCATCAGTGAACATACTAATTTCCATGAAAACATCCAAGCTTATTCCACTCCAATAAAGGTTCCATTTGCTGCATCACTAATAAGAAATAATGTAAAAAAAACTGCTTGTTTAAACAGTTTTTTTACATTATTTCTTATTATATTTTAGACAATACATTTTCTTGGAAAGTACGTTCTTCTTGATCTTCATATCCTGTTGAAACAACTTCTTGAATATCATCATGGTTAAATAAATAAGTGAAATCTGGATTCAGATAGCCTTCTGGATAAGGACATCCCATATAATCGAATTTTCTTACCTCATCCGTTTCTACTTGTTGTTTCCTCCCGAAAATCATGAGTTTCTTTGTACCTTCTTTTAAAATTACAATAGAGCCTATAGGAAAAAGTTGCGAATTCATTGTATGGCCCCTCCTTATTAATTGTTTTTTGCTAAGAATTTAAGGAACCTAGCTTGGTTTTCCGCTTCTTTAAATCGATATATACACATATGTAAGCTCCAGATATACTAAACACAACAGCAAATAAAGAAAAGACTAAAATTAAGACCGTCGCTAAAGCATTTTGTGATAATGAACCTATACATATCTGTCCAATAATATATCCCAATCCTGAAAAATAAACAATTGGAGAAATTTTGATATTTCCATTTTCTTCATTGTTTAATCGCTTTAAAAAACTTTTCATTCCAATAGAAGTCAATTTATAAATTGTAAAAATGTAAAGCACAAAAGTAACAATAAAAAACAGAGGTGTTTCAATTTTAATAAAAGTATATGCAAGCTTTTGAATCACTATAAAGCTTCCAAAAGAAAAAGTTATTCCCATAAATCCATTATATAAAATGTGTACCAACCTTGGCTCATTTGGTTTACAAAAAAATACCCATACCCCCCATATATTAGCAGACAAAAGAAAAGGTAAAATTATATATAAGTATATAGTAAAGGTTGGAGGAAATAAAAATGGGGTTAAAATCATAAAATTAATAACTACCCACACCATAACGACACTCGACCTTACACTGTCAGGCATCAATTTCCGAATAATTTGTTCTGTGCTTTTTCCGTGGTATTTTTCCATATTAATCTCCCAAAAACTAAAAAATTTTATCTAAAGCTGCTCCGATTCCAGATTTAACTCTATCTTTTATCGAATCCTGTTTACCATCATGATTCCAATCACCTTTGTTAAACTTAATTCCATCTGTTATTATACTAGCTCCTATAGAAACACCAAAGCCAATACAAGCTCCAGCAACAGTTCCGATTGGACCTCCCAAAAAAGTTCCAACCAATGCACCTGCTTTGGCTCCCGCAAAGGCACTTACAGCAGTTGTACCAATCCCGATTGCTGCATCACCAATAATATCACCAGCTATCATAGTTTTTGACGCTTTATTTTCAATATTTTCCTTTGTATCATTAATTACATCCCATCCTACAGCTGCATAGCCTAAAACATTTGTTTTTAATTTCAATGAATCTTTAAGAATTTCTTTTGGTGATAAAACATGTCTTTTTACATCGTCTATTTGCTTTACTTCGGCTAAAGGTAATTTTGTACGCCTTATCACATTAAGTCCATTTTTATCCTTTAGTACGTTGCGATTTTGAAACCTTACCATTTCTTTTCCTTTTTTATTTGTGTAGGGTGCTACACGCAAACCTTTATTATGTAAAGCTGCCAACTTGTAGGCAGCTGCACCTTCAGTTACAGTACCAAGTAAAGTAAATAATGATCCCGTAGGGTTATCTTTCCAATCACCAATATCGCCACCCAACGGTGCAAACCAATTAACATCAATTGCTTCTTCTCCAAATGAAACTTCTTGTTGATCAGCCTTCTCAAAACGATCAGCAGCTTTTCTTAATGCATCACTATGTTCTTTTAAAACTGTCGTTATAGTAGCTAACACTGAGCCTGCGTATTGGGATTGATTTAACACAGCATCTCTTCCAGATACTTGGAAAGGAATATCAAATAACTGCTGATTGATACGTTGATGTGTTTCAGATAGCTCATGAGCTGTTTGTTCTATATTAGAAGCCAGTTTCCTTAAATGATCAGGAGTAACCTTAATTTCACCGCTCACCTTGTTTTACCGCCTAATGATTTAAGATAAAGTACCATTTTCTTTATCTCTTCAGTAATTGTAAAGGTATCAAGGCAAATAAAATTCGTTTGTGTTTGCTTATTATCTAAAACTTTTTGGATTAGCCAATATTGGTTTTGACTATATAAAAACTGAATACAGTCTGTAGACCATGAGTCCTTTATATAATAATGAACTTGAACAGTATTTAATTCTTCACGATTATGTATAATGTTTGCTAACTCTAAGGAAGCTTGATCATCTAAGTAAAGTTTCAAGTAATCTACTAATTGCTTGTTTGATTGATTTAAAATAGTTTCCTTATATGCAGAAGAAGGGATTTTAAATGTATAATTTGGACGAGAGAAAGTATTTTTAGGCTGTAATGCTTGATATATAAATTGCCAAGCTACCTCTGGTGTCCCGCATTCTTTAAATGTACATTGTTTTTCACCGTTATCATCTGTTATTACATTTTGTATAACCTTTTTCTCACTAAAATAGAAAATGTTTTTTTCTAAAGCGCTGTTTTTACTTATCTGTACTTCAATAACAAATCCTGTAGTTAAACAAATACGAAAATATTCTAAAAGTTGTTTGTCACATAATGTTTCATCTTCTTTTATTATGAGTAGCTCTTCGTTTGTCCAATTCTCGTACATTACATCTAATTCTTTGTCTATTTCCTCATCTGACCAATTTTCAAAGGGGTTCTCAATTCCAATCATCGTTTCATGGTCAAATATACCAGTTAATACATATACTTCTTTATTTGATAAAATAAGAGGTTCAATAGTCAAATAGTCCCACTCTCTAGCGTAATATATAATCTCTAGGAAATATAATACAATAAAAAAATGATTCAATCTAGTAATTGCCAACACTTATAACTAAAAACTAAAAAAATTCTAATAACAACAAAAAGAAAGGGAATTAATTTACATATTTTTTATAATAATAATGGCTCTTCACTAAACAATTTTATTTTGTAAGCTAAAAAAATAGAAGTATCGTCCTATATAAGACAATACTTCCTTAGTTACTTAAAAATCACATAATAAATTACCCATTACTTCTTCAAGCACTACATCTGGATTTACTACCTCTTTTTCCAAACGCCATCCTATAAAGCCATCTGGTCTAATCAATGCAGCACCTCCATGCCCTATCCCATATAGTTCACTCAAAACATCTTTTTGAGCAACAAAGTCTCCACTTAAACCAACACGATACACTTTTATATTTACTCCTAATTTAGATGAAACGTCACGTGCAGCTTCAGTCCAAGTACTAGGCTCTGCTCCAGTAAGTAACACAAAGTTGCTACCAAATAGATCAAGTATAGAAACTTCTTTTCCTTCATAAGTTCCCCAAAAATGTGGCGCACGCGTTCCCGGGCGTCCGTTCAAATCAACTATATTCATTCTATGCGGTGTGTTACATTCGTCTATAATTGCTTCTGAGCAATACTGATAACCAGCAGTGACAGCTAAACTATCCATATTACTCAAATTATCTTCTTCTCTGCCCGCAGCACGAAATAATATACTACTCGCATGGTCCGTCGTTAATTTTGCAACAGGATATCTCTCGTCATGATACGTTTCTAACAATTTTGGATTTGCTTTCCCTTTTATAACAGCCGCTAATTTCCAAGCTAAATTATGCGCATCTTGTATTCCTGTATTTGAACCAAATCCTCCTGTTGGCGGCATAATATGTGCTGAGTCACCAACTAAAAAGATGCGATTGTCCTGAAATTTTACCGCTGTACTTTCACTCGCTTCCCACGGTAAAACACTTAATATTTCTGGCTTAATATCCATACTTCCAATTGCAGTTTGAATAATTTGTTTACAGCGTTCTATAGAGAAATCCTCTGGTCGCTCCCCTTTTAGTGGATCATAAGCTACATGATAAATCCATTTACTTTCGTTATCGACTGGAATAAGCGCGCCAATTACTTTTGGATGTCGTATCATAGTAAAACCGAATGCGTCTCCTTTAATACATTCACTTAAATCTGCTTCAAAATATATGTTCATATAATAACCACCGATTGTACCACGGCCCTCGGTTAAAATACCTAGTTGTTCACGTATTTTACTTTTCGCTCCATCTGCTGCGATTACATAATCACAATAAATAGTACTCTCTTCTTTCGTGTCACGATTTCGAATAGTTGCTATTACCCCGTTTTCATTTTGCTCATAAGAAACCAGTTCATGATTAAAAGATAGATTTCCGCCTAACTTTTGCCCGTATTGTAACATCATCTCTTCTAAAGTAATTTGATAACAAGCAGTTTGTTTTGATGGGCTAATCTCTTCCACTTTACGAACTAAATTTTCATTATTTTCGTACTGAGCCGCCCTTATTTGTTCCACCTCTTCATTATTTACCTCAGCTATTGTTTGAACCGCAATTCTCCCGCGACAATTCTCTAACGCTTTACCAGCTAATCTAATCCTTTTTTCTAGACCTAATTCTCGAAATAATTCCATCGTACGAAAAGTGATTCCACCTGCTTTCGGATGAATCGCAGTAGACGGATGCCTTTCAATAAGTAAATAATCGATGTTATGTTTTGCAAGAAATAATGCAGACGATAATCCTGATAATCCTCCTCCAACAATTAAAACTGGTACATGTTTCGATTTCATATATTTTCCCTCCACATATATTCTTCTGAGCTCAGTGACATAAATATAATCAAAAAACCAACAAAAATATAGACTTATATTTCATTTTGAATTATCATATAGATAGATTACGCCCCAAATTACTTTTATCCTTTCATACATCTACAAATCACTTAATTTGTGTGTGTATGAAAGGATAAAAAAGAAGGTCCTACTTTACGTTGAACTATTTTCTGATGTAGACATCAAAAATAATAAAAACATTATAAGCGGTCATAACCTTTTAAATTATACAAGGTTATGACCGCTTATTTTATTGTTAAATGGCTACCCTTTCCCCCGCAGACAACGCATTGTTAAATCATTTTCTACCTTCAAAATCCATTAATTACAATGTTTTTTCTATTACCTATAATAAATACTCCCTAATTTTCAATACGTACAGATTGATTCGTCTCGATTTTCTTTCTCAATATTGCAGCTCATACAACATTCATGTAGCATTACCGTATCGATATAATGGTTCATCATCTTAAACCTTTCGACTAATTATTGGAGGTATAGTGATTAAAATGAATAAACAAGAACAATTAAATGTTATTAAAGAAGATTTTATTAATTGTCAAAAAGTATTAGTGGCAATTGGTGATGAAACACGTCAAGCTATTTTGTTAGTTCTAATGAAAACAGAATGTCAAACTGGATTACGTGTTGGAGAAATCACTAAACAAACACACCTTTCTCGACCAGCAGTATCACATCACCTTAAGATTTTACGAGAAGCCGGTATTATTTTAATGCGAAAAGAAGGTACAAAAAACTTTTATTATATTGATATACGTACAAAATTAGGTGTATTAAAAAATCTTGTATTAGATATTGAAAAGCTATTGCACAACTTTTATTGAAATTTGGAGGTATAAGAAATGAAAGCAATGATAATTGATAAATACGGGAAAGTTCCAATGCGTATGGCAGAGGTACCTACTCCTGAAATAAATGAGTATGAAGTGCTCGCAGAAATTCATGCAGCTAGTATTAACCCAATTGACTTTAAAATACGCGATGGAAAAGTAAAGATGTTGCTTAAATATGAAATGCCCCTAATCCTTGGGAATGACTTTTCCGGTGTCATCATAAAGGTTGGATCAAAAGTAACTCGTTTTAAAGTCGGCGATGAAATATATGCACGTCCAAGAAAAAATAAGATTGGTACTTTCGCGGAATATATAGCCATTCATGAGGATGATATAGCTTTAAAACCAAAAAATTTAAGTTTTGAGGAAGCGGCGTCGATTCCACTCGTTGGCTTAACATCCTATCAAGCACTACATGACATCATGCAACTAGAAAAAGGACAAAAGATATTAATTCACGCTGGATCTGGTGGTGTTGGTACTTTCGCAATTCAGTTAGCAAAAATAATGGGTGCTACCGTTACAACGACTGCTAGTGAAGCTGGTGCCGATTTAGTAAAGTCTCTTGGCGCAGATGAAATTATTAATTACAAAACAGAAAAGTTTGAAGAAATACTAAAAGATTATGATGCAGTATTTGATACAATCGGCGGGACAACACTCGAAAAATCATTCAATATTATAAAAAGCGGCGGCAACATCGTTTCCGTTTCAGGAATGCCAAATGCTCGCTTCGGTAAAGAATTTGGTTCAGGATTTTTCAAAACACTCTTATTTTCATTAGCAAGCAAAAAACTTACTGCACTTGAAAAAAAGCATAATGCTCAATATTCTTTTTTGTTTATGAAACCAAGCGGAGATCAATTACGTATAATTGCAAAGTATATTGAATCTGGACAAATCAAACCTATAATCGATCGCATTTTCCCTTTTGAAGATACTCAAAAAGCAATGGAATATTCAGAGTCTGGAAGAGCAAAAGGAAAGATAATTGTAAAAATCAAATAATAATAAAACTCCATTTTTTTAAAATGGAGTTTTATTATTTGCTGTTAAATAGACATAGTGCAATGAAGTCCTTACAATAGATTTCAAGGGGAAATATCATATTATACTTTTAGCTAATTTTACAAAGAATACATACGTACAAATACATAATAAAAAAATAAACAAGGAGGAGATAAAATGACTAAAAATAATGAAGCAGGTTGGAATTTAGATAATAGTTATACGACTTTACCACAATCATTTTATACAGAAATCCCCCCAACTCCTGTACACTCACCGGAGTTAATTAAACTAAATAATTCTTTAGCAATATCTCTTGGCTTTACTCCTGAGGAATTAAAAAAGGAAACCGAAGTTGCCATTTTAGCTGGTAACGCAATCCCAGAAGGAGCTCATCCACTAGCTCAGGCGTATGCTGGGCACCAATTTGGTCATTTCAACATGTTAGGAGATGGTCGTGCCCTTTTAATTGGCGAACAAATTACTCCTTCAGGCGAACGGTTTGATATTCAATTGAAAGGTTCCGGTCCAACTCCATATTCACGCCGTGGTGATGGCCGCGCTGCACTCGGTCCGATGCTACGTGAGTATATTATTAGTGAAGCGATGTACGCGCTTGATATTCCAACTACTCGCAGTTTAGCAGTAGTCTCAACTGGCGAACCAATCTATCGCGAAACGAAGTTACCTGGAGCTATTTTAACTAGAGTTGCAAGCAGTCATATACGCGTTGGAACATTCCAATACGCCGCAGCTCGAGGCTCAATCGAAGATCTCAAAGCTTTAGCTGATTATACGATAAAAAGACATTATCCAGAAGTTGAATCTACTGAAAATCCATATGTCGCACTACTACAAGAAGTCATTAAGAAACAAGCAAGCCTTATCGCAAAATGGCAACTCGTTGGCTTCATTCACGGCGTAATGAACACTGACAATATAACGATTAGCGGTGAAACGATTGATTACGGTCCATGTGCCTTTATGGATAGTTATAACCAAGGAACAGTATTTAGCTCTATTGACACACAAGGCCGTTATGCATACGGAAATCAACCATATATGGCTGCATGGGATCTCGCACGTTTAGCTGAATCTTTAATACCGATACTACATGAAGATGAAGAAGAAGCACTAAAAATTGCACAAGATGAAATTTCAAAGTTCAGTGTGCAGTACGAAAACAATTGGTTCCTCGGAATGAAGAAGAAATTAGGACTATTTAGCAAGGAAGAACAAGATCAATCACTTATTGAGAAACTTTTAAAAGCAATGGAAAAATATAAAGCAGATTATACAAATACATTCCGTGCATTAACTGACAATATATTAGAAAATGCACCTTTATTTGAAAGTCCTGAATTTAAAGAATGGTACGAGCTATGGAAATCTCGGTTAGAAAGACAAAAAGAATCACAAGATGATGCCTACAAGTTGATGAAAAATAACAACCCAGTAATCATCCCTCGAAACCACAGAGTAGAAGAAGCACTAGAAGCAGCTGTTAAAGATGGAGACTATAGCGTAATGGAGAAACTTCTTCAAGCTTTAGCAAATCCTTATGAATATTCTCAAGAACAAGCGGATTACTGCATGCCTCCAGCGCCGTCAAATCGCCCTTATCGTACTTTTTGTGGGACGTGATTGTTTAACATAAAAAAAGGTGTGTTCATACAAATTGTTTGAACACACCTTTTTTATACTATCTCCTCTGCTCTTTCTTTACTCCAAAAACAAACTCAACTCCATTTCAATGAGCTTAATCACAACTCTACTATACAAATGTTGAGAAATATAAAACATCATTTCTAAATATTGTTATTTTTGATACTATATTTATAAGAATATTCAAAAAGCGAGGGGATTTCATGAACGTTCAACTACAAGGTAATGAACAAATTACGAAATTATTTAATGATTGGTATTTAGCTATGCTTAAACAAGATGTGTCTCAGGCGACAAACTTAAAGCATGAAATTGAGGAAAAGGAACTAAACTTTGAGGAAGATGAGAACTTAGCATTATACTATTCTCTATTAAATTTTCGTTTCAAAGTTTTAACTGATGGTTTAAGTATTACAAAAGACAGTTTCAATAAGATAGATTCTTACTCGATTCCAGCTAATCACCAACTTTCTTACTACTATCATTTCTTTAAAGCAATTCATGCTACTTTAACAACAAATTACAACTTAGCTAGCGAACATTACGAAAATGCTGAAAAGCTACTAGGAAATGTTTCAGATAAACTAGAGGAAGCAGAATTTAATTACCGATTCGCTATCTTTAATCAACATTTTTATAAACCTATTGAAGCAATTCAGCAAGCAACAAAAGCCAGAAATATTTTCATGACTGAAAACGGGTTCGAGATAAAATTAGCACTTTGCGACAATATAATTGGTTCCTCATGTGTATTTTTAAAGCAATATGAACAAGCAGAGGAAAAGTTTAATTCTGCTCTTTCCATTTTACAAAAACTAAACGAAAATGATTTAGTTTTAAGCGTTCGTAATAATCTAGGTTGGCTCTATGCAAGTCAAAACCTGTCTTCTCTAGCGATTCGACATTTATCAGAGGTGTCAACCAAAATACCTACACACTTTAAAGCGCTCTTTTTACAAGCCAGAGAGCATTCTAAACTTGGTGAAATAAACATTGCTGAAAAACTTATCAAAAAAGGTTTGGAAGTTTGTACAGAACTAAACAATGATGAATATATACTTCATTTTAAAATTTTAAATTCTCTTAACAATAATGAGACAACTGAAGATCTAGAAAATATTATTCTTGAAGGAATTACGTATTTCGACAAAGAATCTTTATATAACTACACTCAAGAATATTCAGAAAAATTAGCAGTTAAACTTTACGATGAAAATAATCACATAAAAGCAAGTGAGTATTTTCATAAAGCATTACAAGCAAAAGAAAAAACTTTTGAGAAAGGGGCATTAAAATGATAAAAAAAATTAGTTCTATCTTATTAGGATTATCTGTTATTGGAATTGTGTCTATTGGGATAAATAGTTCATTTACATATAAAGCAAGTCACGCTGATCTTCCCGCACCACAAAGACCTGACTTTGTTCAATCTGTTGACGTAAGTAAAGACTACAACTCAACAACAGCTGTAAAAGCGCTTTAAAAAACGAAAGACCTTCAATTCAGAAGGTCTTTTTTAAATATGCTTATTTAGAATATTTCCCTTTCAAGTAAACTTTATTTTCTCATCAACTCCGCAATCCCCCTACTCCCCTCACTACCAACTTTCTCAAGTTTCTCTACAACTAATTTTCTTCTTTCCACAGAATGATTTTGACTTAACTTCGCTTTTCCTTCTATTTTATTTATCTTTATTTTAAACCCAACTATTCCCTTACTTAATCCTCCCATATAATTCGGGTCTACATCATTAAGTGAGTAGGTGCTCTGTGGATCTTCATATTTATGTACTAAATCTTGAAGAGAATCTATTAATTCCTGTTCATCTTCAACAATTTCCAACTCTCCATATACATGGACCGCAACATAATTCCATGTTGGTACTGCATTGTTTGTTTCATACCATGACGGCGAGATGTAACTATGTGGGCCTTGGAATATAGCGAGTACTTGTTGATTTCCACTATCTTTCCACTGTTCATTCGGACGTGCGAAATGGCCATGTAAAGTTAGAGTCTCCCTATTTAATAACAACGGTAAATGCGTTGCATATGGTTCCCCGTTATGTTGAGAAAATAATGTCGCAAAGCTATTTTGTTCAATTATTTCGTACTTCATCTCTTCATCTTGTATTGCGAAATATTTTGGTATGTACATAAGCTCCCTCTTTTCCAGTCTTTTCTATTTTATTTCCTATTATATTTAGTAATCGCATCAATCAACAGGGCCAGATTGTATTTGTTTTACAATGGCAGCCTTCTATTTCAAAAAAATAGGCAGCATGTACTCCATGCCGCCTTAGTTCATTTGCCCCAATATATTTGTAATAAATGCTGTCTTACCTTCATTATAGCTAGCTCGATTTTTTGACGCTCTTGCTAACTCTTCTTTTAAGCTTCCATATTTAATAGCAACTTCGGTATGTTCACGAAGGTAATTACGAAAAGCTACATGTCTCCTCAACTCTTCACTATTCTTATCACACACATATAGATGATGTTCCATCCAAACTGTACTTTCCCCGTCCCACGGAACGAAAGCGTCCTTTCTGCCAAACGCCTCTCTCCCATTAAAGCTCCATTCCGCTTGATGATAGTACCCTATCGTTTCAAGCTTTTTTACTACTTCAGGAAAAACTTTATAATCTTCTATTACAATATCAATATCTAATATTGGTTTTGCTGCAAGTCCTTTAACAGATGTACTCCCAACATGCTCAATGGACAAAATAAGTTCTTTTATTACATTGTTAATGAGCGATTGTAGTTTATAAAATTCACTTTCCCATTTGATGTTATATTCTTC
Organism: Bacillus sp. LBA3-1-1.1; assembly: GCF_040676495.1. Classification (NCBI taxonomy): domain Bacteria; kingdom Bacillati; phylum Bacillota; class Bacilli; order Caryophanales; family Bacillaceae; genus Bacillus; species Bacillus sp. LBA3-1-1.1. The sequence goes on along the minus strand of NZ_JBEGIB010000018.1, from coordinate 172,030 downwards.
GATAGTAATTCTCTGTTTCAATGTATCCCTCTCCTCAAAAGCAATTATAACCTCTGAATATGAGTATCCTTAAAATCTGTCTCATATTTCAATCCATATCCAAACATTCGATCCATTCCAATGTGGGCTGTCCATATTAAACCAATCATTATAACGGAATCTACCTTAAAATAGATACCTATGATAGCAATTAATATGGATATAATATATGTGTGACATATATTATAAATTTTAGCACCAACATAATTATTTATACCATACGCTAACATTGATAAATCGGGCGCTAAAAGGAACACAAAAAATATAATCCAACTAAATTCATATACTGAATACGCATAAATCGTGGCTACCAAAACAACTAGCCCTTCAAAATGTACAATACGTTTTTGCATTTTTTATCATTCCTCTATTTCAACTAAAAGGTTGCTCTCCTATTTTTCTATATTTACCGATAAATTTTCATCACTGAAAGAATTCTTTGCATTTTTTGACCAGATTGTTGCTAAAATTGGCCCTGCAATGTTATGCCACACTGCCGCTAATACACTTGGAAGTGCCGCCGCTGGTCCAAAATGTGCTGTTGCCAGCGCAACACCTAAGCCTGAATTTTGCATTCCTACTTCTATTGAAATAGCTCTTCTTGTACCTTCGTCTAGTCCAAGTACGAACGCTGTTATATATCCGAGCAAAAAGCCAAATGCATTATGGAGCATAACTGCAATAAAAATAAGAAGTCCCGAAGAAGTAATACTACTTACATTGGCTGAAACCACCGCTGAAACTATAATGATAATTGCGACAACCGATATTAAAGGGATAACAGTCATTCCTTTAGTAACAGTTTTAGGGAAAAACTTCTTCACTAATAATCCTAAAATAATAGGTATGATAATGACTTGTACGATAGAAAGAAACATAGACATAGGATTCACTGGCATCCATTGTCCTGCAAGTAATAATAAAATGAGAGGTGTAGCAATTGGCGCTAATAAAGTTGATAATGACGTCATTGCAATAGACAACGCTAAGTTTCCTTTCGCTAAATAAACCATAACATTTGATGCAGTGCCACCCGGTACAGAACCGAGTAACACTAATCCAGCCGCTAATTCGGCTGGTAACTTCATAACGTAAGCTAGTACGTATGCGACAAGTGGCATAATAATAAACTGAGCACATACACCGATAATAACTGGCAATGGTTTTGTAGCAATGATTTTAAAATCAACAGCCTTTAATGTTAATCCCATCCCAAACATGACAACTCCAAGTAGAATCGTTATGTAACTAGTCAACCCTAGAAATGGTCCAGGAATGAAATATGCAATAGCTGCAATACAAATAACCCAAAATGCAAAATGCTTTCCAGCTATATTACTTATCGCTTCTAGTACTTTCACCCAATCATCCCCTATCCTTCAATTGAAAAACTTTATTCGGATTCAAAATGTTTTGCGGGTCAAGAGCTTTCTTTATTTTTTCCATTACGAATAATGCCGCGCCATGTTCTTCTTCTTGATACTTCCGTTTTCCGATTCCAACACCATGTTCTCCCGTACACGTTCCACCTCGTTTAAGAGCATATAAAACGATACTTTCATTTATTTCATCCGCCTTTTCCACTTCTTCTTTATCGTTTGGATCAACCATTAAGAGCACGTGGAAATTCCCGTCTCCTACATGGCCAAGAATACCACCAACAAGACCCACTTTATCTAATGTCTCTTTCGCATGTTGGATTGCACCCGCTAATTCTGAAATTGGTACACAAACATCCGTACTCATTAGTTTTTTACCAGGATAGCTATGAACGTAAGAGTACGCTAGATTATGCCGTGCATCCCATAATTTATTTCTCGCCGCAGTTTCCGTTTCAAAAGCAACTTCTTTACATTTATGATCAAAAACAATTTCCTTCGTAAATTCAATGTCTTGCTTTAGCCCAGCTTCATTACCGTGAAACTCTAAAAACAATGTAGGCTCTTCTCTGTAACTTGTTTCATTATAATGATTTACTTGTTTCATAGATAATTCATCTACAAGTTCAATTCTCGCAATTGGAATACCCGCTTGCAGTATATTAATAACAGCTTCTACCGCATCATTTATAGTTGGAAACGATGCTCTCGCAGCCATAACATGTTCTGGTATGCCGTATACTTTTAATGTTAACTCTGTAAAGCATCCAAGCGTACCTTCTGATCCTACGAAAATTCCATTTAAATGATAACCTGATGATGACTTCGCTGCTAAATTTCCAGTATGTATTACTTCCCCATCAGCAAGTACCACCTCTAAATCACGAACTTGATCACGCATAACTCCATATCTCACCGCTGTCGTTCCGCTTGCATTCGTAGCAGCCATTCCACCTAACGTTGCATCTGCACCTGGGTCTACACTAAAGAACAGACCGTACTTTTTCAATTCTTTATTGAGCTGAGAGCGTGTCACTCCCGGTTGTACCTTCACTAGAAAATCTTTCTCTCTTATTTCAAGTATTTTGTTCATTAATGAAAAATCAACTGTAATCCCCTTTTCATAAGGAATTATATGACCTTCTAAACTAGAACCTACCCCAAAAGGAACGACAGGTTTTTCATGCTCACTCGCTACTTTCATTATCCTACTGACCTCTTCGGTCGTCTTCGGAAAAACAACTACATCAGGTAAACTACTAGTATGATAAGATTCATCTTTACTATGTAACTCTCTTACTGTCTTATTCACAACTACTCGATCTTCGGGAAGTACACCCCTTAATTCATTTACTAAACGCTCTACCGTTATTTCCATCGTACACTCTCCTACTTTCTACAAATTAGAATTACAAAATATGTTAACTATTTTATACATAATAATCCGAAAAATTAAATAATTCAAGTTTTACATATATAAAATTCGCTTCCTACTGTCAAATAAACAAAAAGAACTTGCACTAATTAGTGCAAGTTCTTTTCAATAAAACTATATTTTAAATGACTTCTTTATTAACAACATAAACCAAATTAAAGTAACTGCCATCAACGAATGAGAAAACCCTACAATATAAGTTAACCCTTTAAAGTCCGCTCCATTTAGCTGAAGGAGCCCTCTCGCTGCTAGCGAACCTAACATTAAAGTTAATGCAATATTATGTAAAACAAACCACTTATTAAAACTTTTCGCTTCATGAAACGCGAATACTTTTGCTAATCCTAATGCAATTAAAAAGAAGAAAAAGCCAAGTACAAGTGTATGTGTATGCAAAAGATTTAACAAAGTAGATCCTACAATCCCCTTATACTTTCCATACTCCCTAGCGAAAATTCCTGATAGTAAACCAATAATTAAATACGTAAACGATGCATTATATAATTTCTTCATTATGTACCTCCTTAAGTAGAATGTGTAGTGCGTCATATTTAGTAATAATGATAGTTACATAGTAAAAACTCCTAGTTTCCTAGGAGTCATTGTATAAGCATCTCACTCTTTACAGTCAATCCTAATTATAAAATATCCTTTTATACAAAACAATCGAACTTTATGTGAACAAGCTGGGCTCTATTAAAATATGTTGCGCTTTTGTGTTACACAATCCATACTAATCATTATAACTTATAAAGGTGGTGCAATAGATTGATAGTTCTTGAAACTGAACGACTCACTCTTCGTTGGTTCGATATACAAGATGCTCCGTTCATTCTTGAGTTAGTAAATGATCCTGCATGGATTCAGTTTATTGGTGATAAAAGGGTTAAAAACTTAGAAGATGCAAAAAATTACATCTTAAACGGACCTTTCGATATGTATAATAAAATGGGCTTTGGTCTTTACTTAGTTGAACGAAAAGAAGATCTCACTCCACTTGGCATGTGCGGCCTTATTAAAAGAGATTCATTAGAAGATGTTGATATCGGCTTTGCCTTTTTAGAAAAATTCCGTTCGAAAGGGTACGGCTATGAATCAGCTGCTGCGGTAATCGAATACGGTGTACATAAGCTAGGTATGAAACGAATTGTAGCAATTACTTCTATAGATAATGCTGCTTCAGGCAATCTGTTAGAAAAAGTAGGATTGCGATTCGAAAAAATAATTTCAGACTCCGGAGAAGATCTAAAATTATTCGGGTATAACGCATAACAAAAAGGTCGCCATTCATGGCGACCTTTTTGTTACTTCACTTCTACCGTATAATTCCCTGTTCCCCCACCATATTGATATACATGTAAATAATACTTACCTGGATGCGCATTGTAGCTGCCCACTAATTTATTTCCTTGCGTCTGAGCATACGTAACATAATTATTTAAATCTGCTGCTGAATAAAGAACCCAGTTTACCCCAATATTATTTTCCTTCGTTACGTTAATTTGGAGATTCCTAGCTGTTTCCACATTTATTTCAAAGTAATCACTTGTATCACCGTTTCCTAAACTTGCACGTAATAATTGGTTTAACTGCAGTTTATTCGCTGTTTGGAATGAATTATTCGGCTCTTTTTCTACACTGTTATCTTCTTTCTTTTGAACAGTTACACTTGCTGTAGCAGTATTAGTTAATCCTTTATCGTCTGTTACTGTTAATTTCGCCGTATACGTTCCTTCTTTTGTATATACGTGAGTTGGATTTTGCTCATTACTTACCGCACCATCACCGAACTCCCATTTATAAGAAGCAATTTCCCCATCTTCATCTTTTGATCCATCGCTTTTAAACGAGATTGCTTCATTTACATTTCCGTTATACGGACCATTTATAACCGCTATTGGCGCTTTATTCACAGCACCTTCTTCTGTATTAATACCGTGGAACACAACATCATATTCAAATTGCCCTGATGCATTCACACGGTAATTCACGAAGTAAGCTGTTACTGTTTTATAGCCTGTCCATTCTTTCGCACTTAAACGTTTTAACGTATCATTAACGTTTTGCGTAATTGTTTTCCAGTCTTCATTTTCTCCTTTTGCAGAAGTTCCTGTATATGTTCCTTGTAGTGTAAATGTATTAAAGAACTGTGATTTATTTTTCTTTACTGATACATTACTTAATTTTGCTTCCGCTGTAATTTCTGCCGCAATATCCGAAACTGGTTTCGGTGCATGAGTTGCTAAATAATCATCTGATACTAATGGAACGTTATATTTCTCACGATTATCTATTAACATTTGCATATAGTCTTGATACTCTTTATTTAAATTCGCATCTTGACTTAATGCAGAGCGGTATGCATCATATGCTGTCACATCATTTTTCCTAATAAGATCATGAATTTTGTCAAACATATCGTATCTCTTATTGTACATATACGATTGTAACGCAAAGGAATAATTGTAGAAATCCCACGTTCCATACTTTGCATTTAACGTTCGCTCTGCCGTATAACGTTCTGCTGGATTTGAAGATAGTCCTCCTATAATACTCTTTCTCGGTACAACATTATCTGTTCTCGTTGCCCCTGCAAAAAACTCAGCATTCCCTTCTTCAAACCAAGATAATCTCTCATTCTCATACAGCTTACCTTGTCCCCAAAGTCCTGGCACTTCATATCTACCTTGTAAGTAATGCGTGAACTCATGGCGGAACAATTCTTCTAAACTATAAATACTTTCTTCTGGCGTACGTTCATAAGTAAAGAACGTACCTGTTCCTTCTATATAAAGACCACCGTTATTCGTTTCATATCCATATAATTGACGGTTAAATTGATATTCAGCAGGGCTATTATAAATAACCATCGTTAATACGTCATCGGGATTTCCTTTTTCTAACGGTTGGTCACTTTCAACCGTACGATGGAATTGTGCCTTCACTTCTTTTGCTGCCCAATATAAACGTTTAACTTTCTCCTCAGTCACTTTATCTCCGGCTTTTAAAACAATTGCACCATCATCAAACGTATACGTTTTCGGCAAATACTTTTTCTTCCCATCTTCTCGTATTTGATCTAAATTAACAACGTTACCGTTTGCATCTCTTCCGCCATAATTCGTCGTAATTTGCTCAGCTGCTACGAAATATTGCTCACCTAAATAAGGATAGATTTTCATCGCATCTGTTGCAACTTGTAATCCTTTTGTCCCCGTACTATGGAATATACCGAGTCTACCTGTATAATAAATGCCATTATTAATAAGCCATCCGTTTTTTTCTGTAATCGTTCCTATTAACGCAAATCTACTTAACTCATTAATATAACTATCTATTCTCTGATACCATACTGTATCTTTCGGTGCTTTTCTCGTATCGTACAAATACGATTGAATATCGTAATCAACACCTTGCATAATATCGTAAATCGCATTTCCAGCTGAAAGATTATCTACCAATGTAGAAAAATTATCATTATATTGCTTAAAAATCTTTGCAGCCGATGTTATCGTTTCCACATCACTCGAAGCATTTCCTATTAATTTTCCGTATGATGATACAACTCTATTTTGTTCCAATGTACCGAGCTTGAAATTTGGATTGTTCGCAATCGTTTTTAACGCCGGCAAGCACTTGTCATGATAGCTCCGTTCATTAAGTTTGCTTAATTCTGCATTATAAAAACCTAAATAAAATCCAGAGCGCAATACCTCTACTAATGTCTCAATCCCTTTTGAATCATCCTTCGTATAAGCTTGTCCTTGCTGCTTCAATTTATCAATAATCGCCTGCATCCTACTATCATTTTGATAGAATGCAAGGCTGTCCTTATTAAACTGAAATAGCCCCGTAATTTGCTCCCAATCGATTGTTACAAGTAAATCTACTAATTGTTGATTGCTTAATTGATTTAATTCAGCAATTGTATAAGTTTTTGCTACAGCTAATTGTTTACTTTCCTTTTTTACTTCTGGCGGTCTTTGCGATAAATCAGCAAATTGTAGCCTTTTCTCAAAAGACTTGCTTTCTAATACTTTCGATGAATGAGCTAATTCTTCCACTGGCAGTTGTACACCAACCGGCTCCATTTTTAGCACATTTCGATATGAAACTTGCTCTCCCTTAGTATCTTCCGCCAATATGCTTCCTTGAAAACTCCCTAACATTAAACTAGCAAAACTTACCCCCACTAAAACTTTTTTTGAATAGCCTTTCATACTCTCCCCTACCTTACATTTTTTAGTGTCCTGCACCATTATTTTACTATTCTGACTATTTATTCTGTATTGAGAAAAAAAGAAGGGAACGTTCACACATGTATCCATTCAAAGTGAAATTAACACTTGACTTCACATGTGATTCATGTCAAAAAAGGATAGATAATAGCGAAATTCCTGCTACATCTATCCTCTATTTCAACACTATGATTTTAACTTTATAAACGTAATTTCCGGCAATGTTTGCATATGCTGAATAAATGCATTCTTTTCTTCTGACGATATATTTTTCAATTACATTCCTACCTTATAAACTATTTCTGTATCTTGCTGTAAAGCTTCAACTTCATATGAAAGTATTGGAATACCTTTCACTTGTAGCGTCTCTACTATTTGTTGTACCGCTTCCTGCTTATTTATACACATTTGCACTGTTATATTTTGCGGAAATAAAAATTGCACCTTAAAAATACGACTTACAATCTCTAAACCAATCAAAACGAGAATCATCGCTCCAATCCCTACAACATACATACCTGCTCCAATTGCTAGCCCTATTCCTGCTGTAGCCCATAAACCAGCCGCTGTCGTTAATCCTTTCACTGCCTGCTTTTGAATAATGATTGTACCTGCACCTAAAAATCCAACTCCACTAACAACTTGCGCTGCAATCCGGCTCGGATCAAGAGCCATATGTTCTTCAAACACAATATCCGAAAAAGCATATTTCGAAACGACCATTATTAAAGCACTCCCTACGGCTACTAAGAAATGTGTTTTTAATCCAGCTTCTTTTGAGCGAATTTCCCTTTCAATACCGATTATCGCCCCTAACAAACCAGCAACACCGATTCGTATAATAAAATCAATATGTAAGCTCACGGGCACTTCCCCCTTTTATTCATTATAGAGAGATAAAACAAAAATTATCACATGCATCTATCCATCGATATAAAAGCATTTTATTAAAATACATTTAATATCCCAGTTATTTATGATAATATTTTAAATATTATCATAAATAAAACAACCTACTTCTCATACAAAAACCTTTAAAGTTCAACGTCTAACTTATTTCCAGTTAAAAATGGCATATGAGTTGCATGAAATGAGGTTGAGAAAATCAGAAAACGCTTTCATTTTATATCATAATTTTTGTGAAATAAAACATAAATAAAAGGAGCTTACTAACAATGAACGTCTCTTTACTTACACCTACTACTGATTTACAAGAAGAATACTTAGATTTTTATAACGAATGGAAAGATAGCGGTGAAACGATGATTCCATGGGTTATTTCAAAAAATCCTTCTAATTTCACGGCAATGATTCAAGAATTACACGACGCACATAACGGAATAAATATTCCTGAAACTTGGGTACCAGATTCTACTTATTGGCTCGTGACAGATGAAAATAGAGTTGTAGGAGCTGTTAATATACGTCATAGTTTAACTGATCATCTATTTAACGCTGGTGGTCATATCGGTTATGGCATTCGCCCTTCTGAAAGAAGAAAAGGTTATGCTACGAAATTACTAGAGTTATCACTAGAAAAAACGAAAGAATTAAACATCACGAAAGCACTTGTCGTTTGCGACGAAGTGAATACTGCTTCAGAGAAAACAATTTTACATAATGGTGGTCTTCGTGATGAGGATTTTACTGAAGAGGATGGTAATGTTGTGAGAAGGTATTGGATTGAGCTATAAATAATCAAAAACAAGCCAGAAAGTGATTACACACTTTCTGGCTTGTTTTATCCCGCGTTAACGGGCATTACAACTCCCACCTCAAAATTCAGCTAGAACAAAGAAGTTAGGCAAGAGATTAACTGCCCATAAACGCCCGATTGGTTTAACTAATAATCAGTGTGGATGAACAAAACCCCCACTGATTAAAGTTTCACTTTATACTGCTTCTATTTCAAACTGGACTGTAATACCACTTGGGTCTACTACAGTAAATCCATTTGAAGTTTCATTTATTTCATGTTGTTTTTCTATTAATCTTTCTTTCACCTCATCTAACGCTTCTTTATGAGGTAATACGATCGTATACACCTTCAGTCCAGTTGCATGTGCTGGTGGATGTGGATTATTTACCCCGTTCCACGTATTTGCACCAATATGGTGATGATATCCACCTGCTGAAATAAATAAGCAATCATCTTCACGCTGCTGTACTTCAAAGCCTACTGTTTCTACATAAAACTCATGTGATTTCTCTACATCAGCTATTCGTAAATGTACGTGCCCAACGACAGTATCAGCAGGTAATCCATCAAACTCATAATCAACGAGCGTTGCTAGTTCTTTTAAATCAAGTGGTGTACTTCCTCCTGGTCCTTCTCCCCACTGATTTCGAGAACGGTCTGCATAAATCTCGATACCATTTCCTTCTAAATCTTGTAAATAAAACGCCTCACTATACGTATGATCGCTTGCGCTATTAAATCTTGAAATTGGCAAAATTTCATTTGAATATGTATAACGTCCTTCTTGCTCAGCTGGACTATCAATTACGTTCTTATTACGAAGCACACCAAATAATGCCGAAGCAAAAGCCTCACGAGTCGGGACCAAAAAGGCAACATGATATATACCAGTCGTACGTGGTTCTTGTAACACTACATCCTCTAATTGCTCAAGAACAAGTAACGTATTCTTACCACCTTTTCCTGCTAAATATGCTTTATTCCCCTCTTGCTTAATTATTTCTAACCCTACTACATTCTCATAAAAAGCAATTTGACGTCCTAAATCTTTAACTTTAAATTCCACATGACCAATATGTGTTTTCGGATGAATTTGTACCATGAATAACTTCCTCTCCTAGTCCTTTATTTCAAAATAAATTAACATAGCCGTTACTATGAAGGATACAACTAAAAACACACTATGTAAATAAGAAAAATCAGAATTAATAGTTTTTGTGGGCCGTTAATAAAAAAAGCCATCTCCTCTGAAATTCAGAAGAGATGGCTTCTTTTATAGAAACTATAAATCTTTTACTTTATTATCTTTTAACTAAATATTTATTTCATCTTATGTACTTCAGCAACTAACTTTCCGCCTTGTATGCCCATATAAAGCTTAACAGGCGCATCATTTGTGTTTTCAAATACTAAATCTAAATATGGATACGCAATTGTAGCATCTCTTCCCTGAGGGACATAACCTACTGTTTTAGAATGTGTAGTTCTCTCTACCATTTTCAAACCAGCTTGATCTGCTGCATTGTATAGAGTTGATGATGTTTGACAAACGCCACCACCATAACCATCTACTAATTTACCATCTACAATCTCTTTACCTAATTGATATCCTTTATCTGGCGTTGTATCACCGATTAATGCATTGAAAGAGAAACTGTCTCCTTTTGCTAATACAACTCCATTTATGCTCGCTGCCGACAAACGAATATTCTCAATACGGCCACCTGCTGATCCACCTAAATTCGTTTCATATCTACCAATTACCGTGCCACTTCCTTGCGCATCACTTAATGTTGCGATAGGTTTTTTCTCAACAATAGGTAATTGATATGAAGAATCCCACATACCTACGTTTAATAGTTTATCTACTAATTCTTTTTCCATTAATTCATAAGAAGGTTTTCCTTCTTGCCAACTTCCATCAGGAGCTATACGTGAAGGAACCATCTTTTTGTCAACGCTTTTCCCAACTTCACTTGCAACCTTCGTTACCGATTTTTTGAATTTCGCTTCATCTTCAAAATAACCTAAGCTCGATAAGTCTAATTTTTTCACTTCAGTACCAGTACGCGCATCAACCAAGCTAATTGAATCCTGTACATCAGCCTTAGCCTCTACAACGTTCCCACCAATATCACTCACTAATGCCACATCACTTACTTTTGCGCCACAACCACTTACTACAGCTACGCATAGTACCCCTACTAATATACCCTTTACTTTTCGGAACAATATACTCTCTCCTTTTCCCCAACATTATTTCTTAAGTTTTATTTCATTTTATGTATGTTTTGTTACAATCATTTTACAATATATTTAGAAAATGTTACAAGTTGTTTTTTACTCTATCTAAATTACTCTTTTCTTTTGTAAATGTCTATACATATTTATATAAATTTTTGAGTTTGATAAGATTGTAACTTTTATGTAACCTATCTCTATCCAGTATATACCATTTAACGGATGAAATACAATTGTAAAACTCTTTCATTTCACCTCTTTATTCACCTACATGCTTCATAAAACGTAATGCTGATTTCACATATATGATCATTATTAAACAACTGAAACCAACTTTTTATAGATCAAAAAAATCAATCCATTCAGCGCATCTAGGTATTTGCCGTGCCACTACTCCGCTTTTGCACATACATTATGATGAATTTAACCTATTTTAAAGAAATGGAGGATGTTTTATGTACCCCTACAATCCATACGATCCATATAACCAAAATGCTTATCAGCCTCAATATGATTTACAAGCACAATACCAACAATATATAGATCCAGTAGAACAAGTTAATCCATATGATCAAAATCGACAATTCCAACTTCCAATCTCTTTTCCTGGTGCTGGAAACCGTCAACTAGAAAGACGAGTAAATGAGCTTGAGCAAAGAGTACGTCAATTAGAAAACACGGTTGAGCGTCATACACGTAGATTAAACCGCTTAAACCAACGTTTACGTACAATAGAAAACAGACTAAACATTCCATTTTCAGCATTAGAAGACGGATTTTAATTTCGAAAACTAAAAAATATATAAGGAAGGGACTCCCCCTTCCTTATATAAATTGACGAAAGTTTTTTACATCTCTATACTGATAAGAGTTAATGAAATGAAACAAGGTGATAAAAATGGATTTTGAAATAAATTTTCTTTCCTTTTATGTAGTACAAGTAGAAGGAAAAGGTGAAGCAGTTGATAAACGCTATAAACATTTTCAAACATTAGACGCTGAAGAATATGAAGATAGCTCCTTAAAAGAATTTTTGAATGGTGAATTATTAAAAATTTCAAAGCGAAAAGTAGAACGTCACGCAAAAACGGAACAAGCCCCAACCAAAATTGGTCGCTTTATTGTAGAAGAAGGACATGAACTTGATTCAAACCCTCATTACAACCTTTTTAATCGTATTCGCTTTGCGGAAACAAAGGAAAACTTCAAAGATATGAGCGAGCCTCTCGTTTATACATATCTTGACACAAGTGCTGTACGCGGTGGTGTATTTTTAATTGCGCAAGCAAAACTACGTAAATACTTTGATGATCCATTCGTTTTCGTTATGAAATGTGACTTCGAGCCGAAAGTCGCTTCTATTTCCGATGAATCCACACTGATTCGTAACGTCGAAATGGCCATCACAACAAAAAACATGAAATCTATCCAATATCCGTACATGCCTGAAGAAGGTATGGTGGAGCCTGGCGAACTAAAAATACACCAAGCATCACACGCCCGCTACTTTGAAGACTTCTTAAAATTCGTCGAATACGAACGCTCTATGCCTGAAATTATGAAAACACAAGTAATGGACATGGTATACGACCAAATTGAAGATGTATTTGAAGAAGGTACTGAAGAACGTGAACAGTTCGACCAAGCGATGGAAGTATGGGCTGCCAGTCCGAAACGCGAAATTATGGAACAATTTTCAACAGAAGAAGTAATGGAAGCTACCGCTCAAATCGTTGAGCATGCTCCTGAAGTGGAATTAAAGTTAAAAGCAGATCATATCTCTGTGAAGGCCCTGCTTGCTGATTTCGGAGACTTAATACATATCGCAAAGGTAAACGACCGCTATGTATTAATGATTGAGGCTGACACACTTACGTTTGAAAAAGGCTTCTCTCCCATTGAGTTTCTGAAGCCGGATGAGTTGCAAGACGTAATTGAGCGGATTGAGAATAAGCAGCAGTATTCTTATGATACGAACGGGATTGAATAAATGCTTCCATATAATTATTTTTACTAAGCGCTTTTAACAAGCGCTCTTTTATTTTGGACATAGTTAACATTTATATTAAAAACCGATTCTACTAAGAATCGGTTTCTCTGCTTTATACAAAATATGCTTATTTTTAATCCAAGATAACATTTGTTGCAGCGTCAAGTAGATTTCTTCCTTGTTGTACAAGCGTATTTCCATTAGAGATATCCGCTTCAATATTTCTAGTTGACCAAGTCCTTCTATAAGTTTTTGGTGTCCTTTTAGTCACTATGTATGTTGGTAAAATGAAAATTTCACTTCACTACCTCAAATTTATTGTACTCGTAAAAAGATAATTGAAAACGATATTTTGGATGTTCTCTCACCCAATCGTAGGCTTCTTCTAAAATATCCATTTTGTTTTGTGAGTCATTAAGTTCACTACATTCATCCCTTTTCTGTTCGCATAGAGGGCAGAATCCATTCACTATCTCGGCACTCATCGTACGAATAGTTTTACTTTCTAAGTCAACTAACAGACGAAGAATAAGAGAATGTTCTGCTTTTGTAGTCACCATCATTTCAGCAATTCTATCCTCATTCCAAAAGACACCGTTTAATTCCATCTTTACGTTGACATCTTTGATATCCAAGTTTATCACTATCACATCTCCCTTGTATAAAAATCTTATCTTACTCTTCAATTTTAATCGTTAATACCCCACGGTTTAAAGATATGTTAAGCTTTTTCCAATTCTTCTTCTTTGCTATAAGAGGAAGTGTAATTACTGCTAAAAGTAACGTGAATATTACACCAAAAACTAAAACGGTTAAAATATTAAAGATCGCTTCCATTTAACTGTCCACTCTTTCATTTCTATGAGTTCTTATTTTATTAATACATTTTACAATTCTTACTACGCCTTTATTTTCAAAGCAATTATAACAACAAATTAATTTTTATTTAATATGAAGACTTTATCCACCGTCAAAGCGATAAAATTAAATTTATGTAGTTAGAAATGGAGGAGAATCTCATTTAACCTCTGTATTCTCCTCCATCTCAGCCAAATACCTAAGTTGCCGCTCTGCCTTTCTCACTGCAGTAGGAAAGTGTTTTTTTAGAAGTTCTACTGCAGATTCACTTATATAATATCTTTCCGTTATACTTTCCCACGTGTCACTATTTTCAAATGCACTCCATACAAAAGGACGCTCTGCACTTTTTTTCATTTCTTTAAATGCCCATTTTCGCATCTTTTTTTTCGCTTTTTCTGTTAGTTTTCCGTTCTTTACAAGTTCAAGCTCACCATGTCTCTTGTATCGCCTATTAATATCTCTCTCACTATATGCTTTAAGAAATATATTCGCTGTATTCTCAGCATCTGCGAAAGCACGATGTTGCCTACCTTCCCATGTTAAATCAAGCTGCTCCACTGCAAATTGTAAACTTGGTGTGTGCTCAAATAATTCTTCATACGCTTGGAAAACAAATTTTTGCACATCAAATCTGCTCTCTTTTTCCATGCATGGGCATTCTACACCATGCAATGTGCAATCGTGAGATAGAAAACGATAATCTTCTTTTCCCCATGAAATAAATATAGAATCTTCTCCGATAAACTTAATAAATTTCTCTATAATTTGAGGGAACTTCTCTACACCAATTAAATCTTTCTTTGTAATTCCAGTTAATTTTGTTGTATGACGAGTTAATGGGGCACTTGGTTTTACTAACTCTGAAAATTCTCCAATAATCTTCATTGTACTCGCATCTATTTTTACAGCTCCAATATCAACTATTTCTGACGGATCTTCCGATTTATACGGCCTAAAATTCCTTTCAATATCAAACACAATGAAATGTGTAGCGTTTTTCAATTTATTTACCTCTTTCTAAATTCCTTTTCACACAAATACTTTATTTTCAGTATTTATTTATTAATGTACTTTATGCATGAAATACCTCGTGTAAAAAAACAAAAATTCAGTCTTATTATCATATGTACATTGGAGGATATTCAATAAGAACGCAAAAAAAAGAAGGGCAAGCCCTTCTTTTTTTCATAATTACTTCTTGTTTACGTTTGTAGCTTGAGGTCCACGGTTACCTTGTTCTACTTCGAAAGTAACTTCTTGACCTTCTTCTAAAGATTTGAAGCCGTCGCCTTGGATAGCTGAGAAATGAACGAATACGTCTTCTCCGCCTTCAACTTCGATGAAACCGAAACCTTTTTCTGCGTTAAACCATTTTACTTTACCGTTTTGCATTTAAAAAATCCTCCTACAATGTACCTATATGTACATATTCATTTTCAACCACTTTACAATAATACGTCATAAATTAAAAAACTGCAACCCCCCGAAGGAGATTTAACATTGCTACCCCCTTGGAAGTTACAGCTCATTTAAATCTCTATATTATTAAAAGTAAAATGGTTTAAAGTAACTATATCATATCAATATAATAAAAGTAAAGTTTTTTTAAGCTATACAGCTTTTTTCTTCCATTGCATCGCTTTTAATTCACCTGATCCAGCTACAACATAGTCTTCTTTTTCATTCACAATGCGCCAACCATGCCCTTTAACCGAATCACATACTGTAACAATTCCTTCTTCCAGAAGCACACGGCAAACAGTGCTAATTCCCGCCTTATTTTGCGTTGACGTTGTATATAACACATGTTGATCTACACTTAAATCTAAATAGCTACTAGCTTTTTGTTCACTTTGACATGTATGCCAACATATTTTTTCATTCTCAATACTATCATCTATTTTACAAAAAGAAATATTCCCACTAACTCCCTTGCACGATCCACTTGCCGCTACTAAATAGGAATTATGTATAGTCAACGCAGAAATCATCTGGTTCATCGCTATTTTAATCCTTTTTAATTTACCTGTCTCTAAATCAAAAAGCCAAACACCACCATATTTAGTATGTATTTTCGTACCGATAAATAAGTAATGTTTATATAAAAATAATGATCGAATAGATGGTGCCTCGCTATCGTAATTAAGAAATGGCTGAATAGTCTCCCATGTGGAACCAAAATTATTAGAATGATACAGTGTTTTATCTCCATGAGCAATTACTGTTCCATTTTCATTACTACATACATTCCAGCTCGTTGCTTTCGTTGGAAAGCGCTGGATCGTCCACGTTTCTCCACCATTCATACTACGAATAAAAACTCCTTCGTCTCCTACTCCGTAAACTACGTTATCTTCACTATGTAAATCTCGAATTCGTTTTTGGAATCCAGTTAAAATCTGTTTCCATTCTCCATCTTTTTCAATGAATAAACCATTATATGTAGTAGCTAACAAAAGCTTTCCATCTCTTAACTTTGTAATAGCAGTTGCACTTAACATTGTTTCCACGTTGACACTCCCATTCTTAGAACTTCTCAGCAAAAGCAATTGCAAAATCACTGCATTTTTCAACGTCTTCTTTATCTTCTGGAGCTAATTCAATTTTCAATCCTTCTTGTACAAGTTCTGCCCCGCATTTTACAAGACGTTCTTCAAATATCGTTACTGCTTCACAAAACAGTTCATACGCCGTATCACCTGATCCAAAAACAGCCACTTTTTTCCCCGTTAAATCTATATTTTCTAACTCATCATGGAAATCTTCCGCTTCAAATGGTAATTCACCATCACCCCACGTATAAGATCCTAAAATGATTCCATCATAAGCTAATAATTCTTCAGCATCCATACCTTCCATCTCTTGTAATACTAC
Source organism: Bacillus sp. LBA3-1-1.1 (assembly GCF_040676495.1). Lineage (NCBI taxonomy): Bacteria > Bacillati > Bacillota > Bacilli > Caryophanales > Bacillaceae > Bacillus > Bacillus sp. LBA3-1-1.1. The sequence goes on along the minus strand of NZ_JBEGIB010000018.1, from coordinate 155,274 downwards.
TTCATGATCAAAGGCATCTAAACTTACTTTAATTAAATCAGCAATACTCTCTGTATTCCCTGACATACTTGCATACGCTATTAAAATTTTCGCCACTTTGGCATCCCCCTCTTACAATAAATGATTCTCATTCTCATTATATTAATAATGAGAATCAATTTCAATTATATTTTTTGCTATTTTATTTAATTCCATAAAAAAAGAACAGATGACTATACAATCATCCGTTCTTCTTTATTACTTTTTAAAAATACCAAATGGTTTTCCAACTGGTAATACAACTTTTCCGAAGTGTGTATTTAACACGGCTGCTGCTGAACCATAGAAAGATAATAATGAAATACATAGCTCAGAATACGCTGCTAAATTATGCATTGCGTGTGGCATAACACCTAAAGTACTTAATGAAAGACCGATAAATAAGAAATCAATAAGGACGAAAATCATAAATAATACTTTATGTGTTTCCATTGCACCAATTGTCATAAAGATCGTGAAAATCAAGTATCCGATAAAGGCTACACCAAGCTGTTTTGAATCTGCAGTTTGGGCTAATTTTTCGCCAAATACTCCAAGTTGAATTAACCAAGTCATTCCAACACCTAACCAAAATAGGCCGTACGCACCAAATGCTGTTGTACCGAACGTATTGTTGTGCTTTGCATCGTGAATGCATGCAAAGATTTGTGCAAATCCTCCTAAAAAGATTGCCCATGGTAATACAAGTGAAACGCCATCTGTTAAGCCTAACTTTTGAGACGATGCTACAAGTGTTACCATCGCTAATCCAAATAGACCGATTCCAGATGGATCTGCTGTTGTCATTTTCACATGATGTGTAGTAGTTTGATTGCTCATATAAACCTCCTGATTATAAACATACTCGAATACAATACTTAAATCAGAAGGCTATGTCAATGGTTTTTTTTGTATGTTGTCAGACCTTATATTCCATAATAATCGAATACACATTTGGCCACATCATAAGGTTTTACATTTAAATTTGGCAACTCATTTATCGGCGTCCATATTGGAATATAACTCCCTCTATCTTTCAGCTCGAATTCCTCACCTTTACCACTTCCGAACACTCCATCTATAATATGGGCATTATAATAATACTCCGTACCTTTATACTCCACCTTTGCGATCAGATTCTTCACTTGTATATGTACCCCTAATTCTTCATAAACCTCTCGCTTCGTTGCTTCTTCAGGTGTTTCTCCTTTTTCAATTCCCCCGCCCGGAAAAACAAAATACATTTCATCTTCTCGAACACGTTTTATAAGAGCGATTTTACCGTCCTGTACAATAATAGCTGCACCACGATTTCTTCTCACTTTATTACCTCAACACCAATCGCAACTGTTCCCCATTCATTTTCTTGTTCTTTCGTATATATTTCGTATGTACTTTCTAACATTTCTTTTATACTAAGTTCTTCACAATCAAATAATTTTTTATCAATTTGTTCGTACATTGCTTTAAAGCTTTCGTATCGTTTTATCTCCGTTACTTTTACAGCCATCGTTTCTGCTGTCGTAAGGTTCGTAAATACAATTTCATCGTCTTGTTTTATAAGTTGACGTTTTTTATCGTATAAGCGTACTTCATATACTTTTTTTCCTGATTGAATTGACTGAAAAGGTTTATTATATAATCCCATTTCGTATCTCATACATTCCACTCCCTTTTATTCATCTTGCCTACTAACATTTTTGCACATTACTATTTCATACAACATAGTTCGCCTTACTTCACCTTGCATATAATGTTCCATATCCATTACTTTCTTTAGAGAGGATGCTAAAATTGGTATGTTATATTTAAATCAAAAACCTGAATATAATAAATATGATATCGGTGATTATACTTACAGTCTACAAATGTCGTTCCGTTCGGAATACTATCTTGTAATACAACGTTTTCTGCACTTCCTGTTCCTGTGTTCGGGACCGTAATCGTATAGGTTAGAGTATCCCCTACCCCTGCAACTGTTCTATTAACCGATTTAACAGGATTAATGATTGGACCTGTCGCATCAATTTGAACACCAAAACCAGCTGCAGCGTATCCATCTCCATTTGTGACAAAGCGAACAGTTGCTGACGTCTGATTGTTTACTAAAGAAGATGAGGCATCTACATTCGTAATATCCCACCCTTGTCTTCGGACCGCTAAAGCGATTCCTAACGGCTGATTCAAATCTCCAAATGTGCCGCTCGTATCTAGATTGCCACTATCATTACAAATTTGTGATTGAAAGAAATTATTCACGGGGTTTCTCGGTCCGAATAATGCGACTGTAGCATTTGCATTCGGTCCAAAGCGAAGCTGGTCTCCAACAATGTTAGAATCACCTTCTTGAGCAGTTACGAGCACTCTTCCTGTAACAGCTCCTGTTGCTGGAGTAGCAAATCCTGAAATAGTAGCATCAACTGGCGGGGATGAAGCATCGATAATTTCTTGACCTGCATATACTGACAAATTCCGAAGTGGTAAACTTGCATTTTGATAAACTACCTCAAGCGTCCAGCCAGCTGAACGACTGATTGTTGGATCAGCTGAAGTTCTTGCAGCTGGCACGGCACCTGTTGTATATGTGCCTGCCCCACCTGCACTTACAAGATTCGTTACATTAGCAGAGCGAGCATAATAAAACTGGTTTCCTACCGAACCTTGCTGCGCGGTAGCAGGGTCTGGCGTAACTGAAAATGTTCCTGCTGGTGTTGTAAATGTAATATTATCATTTAAAAATGGTAATACATCTTCCGTATCAGTCCGGAAAGTACCAGCCCAAACCAACTCTGCATACAAAATATTACTCCCTGCCGGAAGGTTTAAAATTGCACTTGAAGAATTCAATTGCCAGTCATCCGTTGTTCCTGCTGGAAATCCTGGTACTTGTAACGACGTATTTACTGTCGTAAATACAGCAAGTGTACCAAAAATATTACCTGGCGCAGGCGATGTAGGACTAATTCCCAACGTATTCCCAGTAAACGTGACGGCACCAGTTACTGTTGTTGTAAAGCGATTCAAAAAAGGCACGTAATCATCTCATTTCATTTATAGTAAAAAGTGCTCTATACTATAAAATGTAGACAAACTATGAGTGTACGTTGTCCAAAAAAATTCCGCACATACGAGAGGAGTTTATAAAACTATGCGCTACGTTATCATAACAGGAACTTCACAAGGTTTAGGTGAGGCAATCGCCGCGCAATTGTTAGAAGAAAACACGAGTATCATCTCTATTTCTAGAAGAGAAAATAAAGAACTTACTAAACTCGCAGAACAATATAACAGCAATTGCATTTTCCATTCCTTAGATCTTCAAGATGTACATCATTTAGAAACTAACTTTAACGAAATCATTTCATCCATTAAAGAAGACAATGTATCTTCTATTCATTTAATTAATAATGCGGGTACAGTTGCACCTATGAAGCCGATTGAAAAAGCAGAAAGCGACCAATTCATTACAAACGTTCACATTAATTTACTTGCCCCTATGATTCTTACATCTACGTTCATGAAACATACGAAAGACTGGAAAGTAGATAAACGCGTTATTAACATTTCATCTGGCGCAGGAAAAAATCCTTACTTTGGCTGGGGCGCTTATTGTACAACGAAAGCTGGCGTAAATATGTTTACACAATGCGTAGCGACTGAAGAAGAGGAAAAAGAATATCCAGTAAAAATCGTCGCTTTTGCACCTGGTGTTGTGGATACAAATATGCAAGCACAAATTCGCGAAACAAATAAAGAAGACTTCACAAATCTAGACCGCTTCATCACATTAAAAGAAGAAGGAAAGCTATTATCACCTGAATATGTGGCGAAAGCTATTCGTAGCTTACTAGAAACAGAGGACTTCCCGCAAGGTGAGGTAATTCGAATTGATGAATAACAAAAAGGCACGCTATACTAGTGTGCCTTTTCATTCTACTTCTCTAAAAATAGAAGTACAGACTCCATAATCTGTTCATAACCGATTTCTTGATAAATTTTATTCGATGTTGGATTTGCCAGGTCAGTATATAATGTCGTTGTTTTGTAACCTTCATCTAACATACGTTGACTAAGTGCAGCTACACAATTTGATGCGTACCCTTTTTTCCGTTCTTCTTTCGGCGTATATACGAAATTAACTGTTATATTATTTGTAGTTGGTCTTGTTTTTGCAGCTACAGAGACTAATTTCCCGCCAACCTCCAGACCAAATAGACGGTTGGTAGTTATTAATGTATGCGCGGTTTGTTTCGCTTCCTCTTTCGTAGTAGGTAGCTTCACGTCTTCGCAAAATTGATATATCCATTTTTCTATTAATGGTAGCTCATCACTATTTATCGTACGAAAAATCCCATCCTCGTTCCACTTCTTCTTTACTCGTTTTAATTCATATACACCTTGCCCCATTCCAACTACAATTTTTTTCTGTTCTAATATCGCAATCTCTTCAGCTAACTTCGGTATGACTTTCTTATTACCAATGAAACCAGGAATATCCGGATATACTTTCATTAACTCCTTTGCAAGTTCCACTATATCCTCTTCCGCAATTTCAGAAGTTGCAACAATCATTTGTTTCTCCACAGTTTGAAGAAACACAATCGTAACTTCTTCTCCTCGTTTCGCTACCGCCATAAATATCGGTTCTTGAACAACTTGTAAAACGCCTAATATTAAATTATTTGCCTGCTCATTCTTTTCTAAAAATGGTGTAACATCTTCTTTAAAACGGAGAACCTCTTCATATACGTTTAATTGAATCATCGACAATCTCTTCCCTCGATTTATATTTTAATTAAGTATTGGCGATTAATTCATTAAATCCTTCTTTTACGATTCAATAATATTTGAAACTAATGTGCTCAAATCATTTTCAGCATGCAACACTCTCTTCTTTTCCTTCTCAAATATCTCTTCTTCTTTTCGAAAAGATTCTTTGCGTTTTTGAATCATACGCTCCATCTCTTTTTTACTCGGACCACCATATACATTTCTTTTTTGAATAAAAGCTTCTGGTGATATAATTTCTTTCCACTCTTCTTCTAATAAATTTACTCTTAACTTTTCTTGCAAGTACATATTTACTTCTTTGAAATCTAATTCATGTAATTCTTTCTTCTGCTGCATAGACATATTCGCAATCGTACTTGCTGCATGATGTGCATGCCGAAATGGTATTTCATAGTTTTTTGTTAAAACATCTGCGAAATCTGTAATCGTAATCGCGTGTTTATATGAACGACTTTTTAACGTTTCTGCTTCTACTTTCATCGTTCGAATAACTGCGTTCATAATACAAAAAACACGAATCGCCTTTTCGATTCCTTTATATAAATACGGCTGCAAGTCATCCTCCGTATCGACAATATCGCCAAATGGTGTATTATGAATCATTTGAAATACAGTAAAGGCTTCCCCTAAAGCACTACTCGTAATAGCGCGGGCATGTTCAATTGAAACAGGATTTCGTTTTTGCGGCATAATACTACTTATTTGCACATATGGCTTCGCTACAGTAATCCCATCATATTCTTTCGTCGCTAATAGTAAAAAATCATGAATCCATCTACTCGTGTTCGTCATAATAACCATTAGCAACGAACTAACTTCTAATAAATAATCCGCCCCAGCGACAGCATCATATGAGTTCTCAATTACATTTATAAATCCCAGTAGCTGTGCCACTCGTTCTCGCTTAATCGGGAAACTTGTTGTAGAAAGGGCAGCTGCCCCCATTGGAGAATGATTTACAAGATGATACGCTTTTCTCGTTCGTTCTAAGTCTCTTTGCATCGTATCGTAAATCGCCAAAACATAGTGACCAAATGTTGTTGGTTGCGCTGGTTGTGTATGTGTATACGCAGGCATAATTGTTTCCATATGTTCCTCAGCGAGCTCCAGCATACTTTCTTGCAGCAATAAATGATGTTCCATTAACTGTAATACATATTGCCGCAAACTCATGCGATACATCGTTACACCCATATCATTTCTACTCCTACCGATATGCATATTACTGACAAATTCACACTTTGCTTCTTGAGAAAGTAAATGTTCAACTAAGAAAAAAAGATCTTCATGTTGCTCTGTATATAGCAACTGATCCTTTGGAATTGCCCCTACCTTTTTAAGGGCTGTTAATATAACTTTCGCTTCTTCTCTTTTCATTAACTTTTCTTCAGTTAACATAATAATATGTGCCCTATGCACTTGAAACATTTCTTTCAATAAATAATTACGCTGAAAATCAAATACATGCTGTAATACACAATCCACATATGTTTTCCCAGGGAAATCAGCGCCTTCACTCTTTATAAACTCTTCTTTACTCTGTTTCATCACCTTTTCCCCTCCCACCTAAGTATTACTACCCATCATACCCAGGGATGGAAAAAAAGTGCTTGTACGTAAAAATAAACTCGGCGCTCATAGCACCGAGTTTATTTAATAAAAGTCGCATCATACTTATCACTTTGCAATACTTGGAAATGTAAATTTGCTAAATGTTTACGTATTTCAGCACTGTCATCTTCATTTAAATTATTTGCCAAGAAAACAATTTCTGTACAGTTTCCGCGTTTATCCATTGCATAAACTGCTTTAGTTACCGTCCATGGTGTATAACCATTCTTTTGCCCGGCATGCCTGAATGTTTTACGATATTTCTTCGCACTCATATCTGTTTCAACGATATTCGCCCACACTTTTTCCTCCGCTTCTGTAAGACCACCTTGATGATTGGCCTTTTGAAGCAGTACCATATAATCGTTAGCGGAAGCAGCAGGCAATCTATCAGACCAAATTTTATCATATCGTTCCTCTAAATAAAGAGGAATTTCCTTCTGTAATAATGGTCCCTTCTTTTTTAAGCGTTCATGAATAATCATAGCATATTCACGATATTGCTCTTGAGACATTTCTTTTAACTTTTTCTCTATTTTATATTTTGGAACATGTAATTCTTTATGCAAATATCCCGGAATGTATAAAGATGAAACAATCGGAAATAGCGGTTGATGTGCAGGAAGCGCTAAACTTTGTAAATTCCGATTAATATTGTCTAATCCTAATACCTCCATTAAATATTCAGTATTTGCATTAGAACTAAACTTAACCATTCCTTTTGCAACTTCTTCTAAAGAAACCGCTCCTTCAGTTATCTTTTCTTTTTTTTGCAAGTAACTTTGCCATCTATCTTGTGCACCACCATCTGTACTCGGCACATAATAACGATTCACATCATTAATTGAAACGAAACTAGACGGATCGATTTTCCCCTCTGTAACTTGTTTCGTATATTCAAGCGCCACAATTAACTTCATCGTACTAGCAACTGGCAATACAACATCTGGATTTACAGAATACACAACTTTATCATTTCTCTTTACTAGAAGAGCGCTATTTTTTTCATCTTTATGTTCTTCAATAAAGGATGCTATGTACTGCGCATCATCATTATTTGAACTCCACACTTTTTTCACTAAAAAGTTACCCGATATCAGCAAAACAAAAATACCCACAATCACTGCGCATACCATAGTTTTTTTCAAGTAAAATTCCTCTCCTATTGTGTAACTCTTCTCTATTTATCTCTTAAACACAAAATAATGGAGATGATTATTTAAATAATCATCTCCATTATTTTAACTTGTATGCTCCTATTATGTCTACGTCATAATTTTCACGAAATCTTCAAGAAACTTTTTATAATGTAATGACCAACCAATTCTCACCCAATTTTTCAATGCTTTCGCATCAGGTTGCGGGCGAAAATCAGCGATACTTTCTCCTTTTGCAACTCCAACCGTATCGACATCAACACGGCGATACACGTAATCTAAAAGAGATGGATTTGCCGCTACCATCATTGTAACAACGTCATGTACTGGACTACCTGTTATTTTGGGATTTAACTTTTTATAAGCTTTATAATAATACGTAAATATCGGTTCGATTAACTTATTAAAACTTGTTTTAGAGTGTTTCGTAATATATTTTACCATCTCTGGTGTAATAATTGCTTCGGATGTAACGTTAAGCGGCACTACTGTCACATTTTTTGCATTTTGCATAACTAATTGTGACGCAATAGGATCACCATGAAAATTCGCCTCCGCGACTGGTGTAACATTACCAGGCATTAAGAAAGCACCGCCCATTATATAATACTCTTTCACATACTTCATCATCGGTTTTTCTAAAATAAAAGCTGTTGCCAATGTTGTTGACCTACCAGCATCAACAATAATTAATTCTCCTTTATACTTTTCAAGAATATCGAAAAATGCACAAAAGGGTTTTATATTTGGTGAAAAAGCTTTTGGGGGTTTAATAGGTCCTAAGCCATCTGCGCCGTGAATTTCTGGATAATACGTCACAAAATCACCAGACAAAGGTATTTTAGCACCATTAATAACAGGTATATCTTCCCTGCCAGCTATTTGCAATAAATACGCCGCATTACTCGTCGCCTTTTCCTGCGTTACATTCCCATATCCAGTTACAACTCCAACGATATCAATATCAGGATGCAACAATCCATACATGATGGCTAAAGAGTCATCAATTCCCGGGTCTCCCAAAAACAACACTTTTTTCATCGACCTCAACTCCATCCCCTCAGTTGTTATTAATTTATGAATAGCCATGGATATACAGAATAGAAAAGAACAAATTTATACGAAAAACGTAGTCCTATATGGACTACGTTTTTCTTCTAACTTATACTGTTTTTTTTCACAACACTCATACTTCCAATGATGTAAGCGATAAACGCCAAGCAAATTGGGAAAACAACTGTATGTATACCAAATGGATTAGGGAAGCAAAGATGAATTAACATATAGGAGCCTACTCCAACTAGAATAGATGCAAGAGCTCCAGTTGCATTTCCCTTTCTCCAATATAAACCTAGTACAATCGGCCAAATGAACGCCGCTTCTAAACCACCGAAGGAAAATAAATTTAACCATATTAAAAAATCTGGTGGCTTAATAGCTGCAGCATATACGAGTAATCCTACGATACCAGTAATCCATAGACTACCTTTCTTTATCGTACTATCTGCTGCATCTTTATTTATGTAATTCACATATATGTCCTTAATAATTGACGAACTTACAAGTAAAAGTAATGAGTTTACTGTAGACATTATCGCTGCCATTGGTGCAGCTAAGAAAACTCCAGCTAGCCAAGGTGGTAACACTTCCATCGCGAGTAGCGGCATCACTTTATCCGGTACCGTTATACCAGGAAGTACTACTCGTGCAAATACACCAGTTAAATGCATACCAATCATAATTGTACCAACGACAATCGTCCCAATGATAAGCGCTTGATGCATAGCTTTTGAATTTTTATAAGACATAGCACGCACACTAATCTGTGGTAACCCAACGACTCCGATTCCAATTAAAATCCAAAACGATGTCACATATGATTTCGTTAAACTGCCATCTGCTCCGAATGGTGTAATTAAATTCGGATTAATTTGAATGAGTTCCTGCATAATCTTTTCAACTCCACCACCAGCAATGACAGTAGCAATTAAAATGATTGTTGTTCCGACTAACATAATGATTCCTAATAACGTATCTGATAAAGCAACTGCACGAAACCCACCAATTAGCACGTACACAAGTACAGAAAATGTAAATAAAAATAATGCCGTTGTATAAGAAAGTCCTGTTAGTGACTCAATTAATCGTCCGCCACCAACCCACTGGGCTACTGTTGCTGAGAACAAAAAGATTATAATACATAACGCAGAAAGAACAACTACCGCTTTATTATTGTATCTGCCCTTCAAATAATCAATAAGCGTAATTGCTTCCATCTTCCTAGCGATAATAGCAAACTTTTTACCGATAACCGTTAAAACGATATATCCTGTTACAACTTGAATCGCTGATAACAACACCCATCCAAGACCCATATTGTAAGCAATACCAGGCCCGCCGATAAAGCTACTTGCACTACCGTACGTAGCAATCATTGTCATAGCTAATAATAAGCCGCCGAGCTCACGTCCACCAAGAAAATATTCTTGTAAAAATTTATTATTAGCGGTTGCTTGTACACGTCTTGATGCATATACACCAATTAAAAACACAACGATAAAAGAAATTATCATTGGGATTATTACATACCAATTCATCTATCATTCCTCACTTTTTTCTTCCTCATCGAGTGAAATATCTTGAAATAAAAAACGAACAACTAAAATAAGCAAAATAACCATTACGATAAATCCAACGATACAGCTATAAAAAAACCATGCTGGAAAACCTAATACATATGTATATTCACTCGGATCCTTACTTCCAAGCCCATAAGCAAATCCATACCATATTATAAAATTAATAATAGCTAATCCAAGACCAATTAACGCTTCTCTATGGGCAACTCGAAAGCGTGGATCATCATGATAATTCTTCATTTTCTCCCCCCTCTCACGATGTATAATTGTACCACTGTTCTTCTAGTTTTTCCTACTAGAAAACAAAAACGCGCAGGATTTTTTGTAATTATATAGAATACAATGTTTCATTACATATTTTTTACAATTGTAACGAAAATGAAATTTGAATTTTCAGTATTTATTATTTATGATTTTAAGTAGAGGCTTTTCATCTAGTTTCCACATCCTTGATTTCGGAATAAACGCCGTCTCGTACTGCGTTTAAATTATATTTTCAAGGGGGTTATACAATGAGTCAACTAGCTGTAAATCTTCATGAAAAGGTAGAAAAATTTCTTCAAGGCACAAAGAAATTATATGTGAACGGAGCATTTATTGAAAGCGCTTCCGGAAAAACGTTCAAAACACCTAACCCAGCAACCGGCGAAACACTTGCCGTTGTTTCTGAAGCTGGTCGCGAAGATATTCATAAAGCTGTCGTTGCAGCTCGCATGGCTTTTGATGAAGGACCTTGGTCTCGCATGAGCACTGCTGAGCGAAGCCGTCTTATGTACAAGTTAGCTGATTTAATGGAAGAACATAAAGAAGAGCTTGCACAGCTTGAAACGTTAGATAACGGAAAGCCAATCCGTGAAACAATGGCAGCAGACATACCACTTGCAATTGAGCATATGCGCTATTATGCTGGCTGGGCGACGAAAATCGTTGGTCAAACAATCCCTGTTTCTGGTGATTACTTTAACTATACACGCCATGAAGCTGTTGGTGTTGTTGGTCAAATTATCCCTTGGAACTTCCCACTTCTTATGGCAATGTGGAAAATGGGAGCAGCGCTTGCTACAGGATGTACAATCGTTTTAAAACCTGCAGAACAAACTCCACTATCCGCTCTATACTTAGCTGAATTAATTGAAGAAGCTGGATTCCCGAAAGGTGTTATTAATATCGTTCCTGGATTCGGTGAATCAGCTGGACAAGCTCTTGTTAATCATCCACTCGTTGATAAAATTGCATTTACTGGTTCTACTCCAGTCGGTAAACAAATTATGCGACAAGCATCTGAATCATTAAAACGCGTTACACTTGAGTTAGGCGGTAAATCACCAAATATCATCTTGCCAGATGCTGATTTATCTCGCGCGATTCCTGGTGCACTTTCTGGTGTTATGTTTAACCAAGGACAAGTATGCTCTGCTGGATCACGCTTATTTATTCCGAAGAAAATGTATGATAATGTCATGGCTGATCTCGTCCTCTATTCTAAAAAACTAAATCAAGGTGTCGGTCTTAACCCTGAAACAACAATCGGTCCTCTCGTTTCCGAAGAACAACAAAAACGTGTAATGGGCTACATTGAAAAAGGGATTGAAGAAGGCGCTGAAGTACTTTGCGGAGGAAGTAATCCATTCGATCAAGGCTACTTCGTTTCTCCTACAGTATTCGCTGACGTAAATGACGAAATGACGATCGCAAAAGAAGAAATTTTCGGTCCAGTTATTTCTGCAATACCTTTTAACGATATTGATGAAGTAATTGAACGTGCAAATAAATCACAATTCGGCTTAGCGGCTGGTGTGTGGACAGAAAATGTTAAAACTGCACACTATGTTGCAAGTAAAGTACGTGCTGGTACAGTATGGGTAAACTGTTATAACGTCTTTGATGCAGCATCTCCATTCGGAGGATTTAAACAATCCGGTCTTGGTCGTGAAATGGGATCTTACGCATTAAATAACTATACAGAAGTGAAGAGCGTTTGGCTCAACTTAAACTAACGAAAAAGAACCTGGCCTATCCGGTCAGGTTCTTTTCATTATGTATTCATTTAAACTTGCAATCCCCCGCTCACATTTAATACTTCCCCTGTAATATAGGAAGCGTATTCTGATGCTAAGAAGGCTGCTGCGTTCGCAATATCTTCTGGCGTTCCAATTCTACCAACTGGAATCGCGCCAATCATCTTTTCTTTTACTTTATCTGGTATCGTTTTTGTCATATCTGTATCCATAAACCCTGGACAAATGGCATTACAAGTAATACCGAAACTCCCAACCTCTTTCGCTGCTGTTTTTGTTAAGCCTACAACACCTGCTTTTGTAGCTGCATAATTTGCTTGTCCTATGTTTCCTTCTCTACTAATTGAAGATATATTAATAATACGCCCATATCCTTGTTGCCTCATATAAAGAAGTGCTGGCTGCATACAATAAAAAACGCCTGTTAAATTAACTTGTAATACTTGCTCCCAAGCAGACTTCTCCATTTTATGTAACATTGCATCTCTTGTAACCCCAGCGTTATTCACTAAAATATGTAGTGTACCAAATTTTTGAACCGCATATTCAATTAGCGACTTCGCTTCATTTTGATTGCTCACATCACATCGATATAAGCTCACTTCATATCCTTCATCCAATAACTCACGTGTCGTTTTTTGTAGCTTCTCTTCATTTACATCACTAATTAATACTTTAGCCCCTAGTTTTGCAAAAACTCGTGCGATTTCTTTTCCAATCCCCTGCGCAGCACCTGTTACAACTGCTGTTTTTCCATTTAACAAGTCCATCCCTATCCCCCATTTCTATTAGCTATACTGTATATTTCGGCTCTATGCTTTCCAAATCCTCTTTGTATAAAAAAGTCTATTTGTGTCAAACTAACTTTGCAACGCCGCATAAAACACAGGGAGATTGTGTCGAATGAAAAACAAAAATGTAAACCGAAACAAATCTGCTGATGGCATTGATGTTGAGTTCTCTCGCGAACTCGCTGACCACAATGACTTAGAAGCAAACGCACGTGCAAATGCCGCTGATGCACGTCAAAAACGCCAGTCATCAGAAAAATAAGGCACTACAACGTTCCTTATTCTTTTCAACAGGGACCTACTACCCGAAAAATAAACCGAGAGCTACTCTCGGTTTATTTTTTATATTTTTTTATATAATGTGCCAAAGCGAGCAACGGATATATATGTCCGTAACTATGATACCGAATATAAAAGCCACCCGGTAACCCTGTACCAGTAGGATATTTTTCATTCATAGTAGACTGCGCGAGCAAATATGAAATTCCTTTTCGAATAATTGGTGTTTCTTGATCATAGTAAGAAATGAGTGCATCAAGCGCCCACGCTGTTTGTGACGGTGTACTAAAGGGTAACGAAACAAATTTTTTCTCCTCACTACTTTGACATGATTCTCCCCAGCCTCCATCTGTGTGCTGTACATGTTCAAGCCATAAAGCTGCTTTTTTCACCGACGGATGAGTAGAAGGTACTCCTAATGCAAGTAGACCTGTCATCGCTGCCCATGTACCGTATATATAGCATATCCCCCATTTCCCATACCATGATCCATTCAGTTCCTGTACATCCATTAACCATTTGACTGCTTTCTTTTTTTGCTCTTCAGGCAATTCATTCGGTGCGTATGTGCCGAAAAATTCTAACACCCTACCTGTAATATCTGGTGTGGACGGATCAGTTATCATATCACTCGCATTCTCAATCGGTAAATTCGCTAATATACGGCTCGTTACCCCCCGTTCGAAAGCTCCCCAGCCTCCATCATTGTTTTGCAATCCTTTTACCCACTCCACACCTCTTTCCCACGCACTATCTACTCTGCTACTCCCTCTACTTCGTGCTAACGCTCTAAGAGCAGCTGTTGTATCGTCTACATCAGGGATTGTCGTATTCACATCTGAAAATCCCCAGCCGCCAGCCATAATTGATGGTGCATGTACGCTCCAATCCATTTTCTTAGTTTGTTGTCTTTGTAGTAAATATTCCGTTGCCTTTTGAATCATCTTATTTTCTTTCATTACATTAGCTTCTTGCAATGAATAGCTAAGTAAAGCGGTATCCCATACGGTAGAAGGAGAATTTTGCAAATGGCTTCCTCTGTCCATCTTCCATATAAAAGATTTTAATCCCATCACAGCTTTCTCAATAATTGGAGACTGAATAGAGTGCCCCAATGCAAGCAAAGCATAAATCATATAAAACGTAGCACTCGCGTAACTATATAATGTTCCATTTTCATCTATACGTTCTCCTATAAAGCGCTCCACTTCTTCGTATCCTTTATGATGTAAAGAAAGTGGATAAGCTATTACCTTTTTCACATCACCTACAAACGATTGAAACAACGGAGACCGCTCCTCCCGAAACCATTGTCCACCTTCGCCTGCAATATGATTTAAATTTGGCAATAACTTTTTTTCTACACGGAATCTCTTATTCATACAAATCATCATCGGAATTAAATGTATACGGGCTGAGCTACTTAGCTCAAATATACTGAGGGGGGAGTCATCTTGTAAAAATAAGATTGGCGTTGGAAAGTGAAAAAGCGTAGGAAATTCATATTCTCCATGAATCGCTAATAAAAATTTCGTCATAAAATGAGCACGAGAAACTCCCCCGTGTTCCTTAATAAACATTTCAGCTCGCCTCATATTCATATCTTCTTTCGAATATTTTTCCGAAGCAAGTAAAGCAGCATATGCTTGAATCGTCGCGGATAAATTCCCTCCATTTTCATCTTCGTATAATTTCCAAGTCCCTTCATTTGTTTGAAGAGACGCTAACCTTTTCACGAACGGCTCTATTTCGTCATTTCGTCCTAATAATTTGAGTAAAAAAATCATGTGACAATCCGTTAGCAATGCTCCTTCAAAACAAAATTGCCATGTTCCGTCTCGCCTTTGCATCGTTTGAAGTGCAGTCGTTCTCCGCTCTATCTCCTCACGCACTTTGTCGTATAGTAGCACATTGCTCACCCACCCTTTCTAAGTCCGTATACGATATTCGAAAACTTAGCTAAATATGTATGAAAACAAAGAAAAGCAGAACGTGTATTACACACATTCTGCTTACAAACAATACCCAACACCGACAACAATTCCTAATAGCGCACCAACAACAACTTGATACGGTGTATGTCCAACGAGCTCATTTAACTTTTTATATTCTGTTTGTCTACCATGGAAAAAATCGTTCAATATTTTCGCTTGCTTACTTACCGCAAGCCTTACTCCTGAAGCATCGTACATAACAATAATAGCAAAAATAGCGGCAACCGCAAATATTGGACTCTCCACACCTTCCACCACTCCGACACCTGTAGCGAGTGCAGTAACAGTCGAAGCATGCGAACTTGGCATTCCACCTGAAGCGAAAAACTTAGCAAAATCAAACTCGCCTGTTTTTATTAATTTAAAAACAACTTTCGTTAACTGTGCTAAAAACCAAGAAATTATAGCTGCTATAAGTGGGTCATTATGTAAAATTGTTTCCATGTTTTTCAGCTCCTCACTGACTATAATGGAATTTCTATATAATATAAGTATAAAGAAAAATGCGTAGAAAATACTACGCATTATGATACTTTTGCTGATTTATTTTTAATAAATTTCGGTTGTTTCTGTAATAGAAACTTTGTTTTCGCCATTGAAAAGACAAATAAAGCAACCCATATACAGAAAAACGCAATCATATGAGTAGATGTGAAATGTTCACCAAAAACGAACACACCTAAAATTAAACTAATAGTCGGTGCGATGTATTGTAAAAATCCTATCATATAGAGCGGAATAAGTTGTGCTCCTTTAGCAAAATAAAAGAGTGGTAATGCTGTAACAATACCCGCACCTATTAAAAGAAACGTTGATATTGCCGAAATAGAACCGAACGAACCGAAACCATGCACTCCTGTCATAAACAAATACATAAGTGCAAATGGCGTCACTAACATCGTTTCCATCGTAAGCCCGATTGTTGCGTCGTAATTTAATAATTTTTTCGTTAATCCATATAATCCAAATGAAAAAGCAAGTGAAAGAGAAACCCATGGAATTGATCCGAAACGTACCGTTAAAATAACAACACCTAATCCAGCTAAACCAACCGCAACATATTGCCAAAAATTAAGCTTCTCCTTTAAAACAACTGTACCAAGTAAAATACTTATAAGTGGATTAATATAATACCCAAGACTCGCTTCGATTACATGGTTATGATTTACTGCCCATATGTATACAAACCAGTTTCCACTAATAAGTACCGAAGCAATTATTAATGACATTAATAATTTAGGTCGTTTAAAAAGGGCCACTAACTCCCCACCAAACTGACGAAATCTCTTCGTTACTCCTAAAACTAACAACATAAAAACAAATGCCCAAACGATGCGATGCGCTAATATTTCATCTGCCGGTACTTCCTCCACCCATTTCCAATAAATCGGAAGGACTCCCCACATCGTATACGCACCCGCGGCATATATAATCCCCTGCTTTTGTTGTGCTGCTTGACTCCCCATCTTCCCTGTTCTCCTCTTCTCTTTTTTTCTTCATTATAAGGTCTCACATGCTTACTTTACCAATATTCAATCTGCATTTCTTTCGACATTCCTCTTACAAATCCCTTATATGTATAAAAATATTCCTACTGTTATAATAACGAGCACTGGAATACCGAAGACAAATTTACTTTTATGTGTCTTATGATGAAACATATACATACCAATCCAAGCTCCAACCGCTCCTCCAGCTGCAGCTGATAAAAATAACGTACTTTCTGGCGTTCTTCACTGCTTTTTCTTTGCTTTTCGCTTATCAAGCCCCATCATACTAAATGCTATAACGTTGATAATAATAAAATAAATCCATTTCATCTCTTTCTCTCCCTTAAAAAATTCGCTTTATGTTAACACGAAAATAAGGTGCGTACAAATAAAAATGGCTATAGGTAAAAAATAAATCTTTTTAACCTACAACCATCATTGTAATACCTTATACTCTATTTCTAATCTTACTATGTTTTTTCGCGTATATAAAATAGATAAAAATACCTACAATAACCCAAATTGCAAAACTGATTAAAGTAGTTTTAGAAAGATTTAATGCTAAATATAAACAACTTACTATCGCAAGTATAGGTAAGAATGGAACTAACGGAGCTCGGAACGGTCTTTCCAAATTAGGATGTGTCTTCCTTAATACAATTACAGCAATAGACACAAATATAAACGCTGTTATCGTTCCCACATTCACTAAATTCGCCAACAAATTCAAGTCCAATAAACCTGCTAATACAGCCGCAAGAATACCCGTAATCCATGTATTAAAAAATGGTGTTTGATAACGTTTATGAACACTCGAAAATCTTTTTGGTAACAAGCCATCTCGGCTCATCGAGTATGATACTCGAACAAATGCAAACATAGCAACTAACAGAACTGTTGTTAAACCAGCTATCGCTCCAACTGATAATAGACCAGCAATTCTATCCTCTCCTACAATACGCAGTGCATACGCAACTGGATCAGCTACATTCAGATCCGTAAATGGAACCATTCCAGTTAACACAAATGAAACACCAACATAAAGAATTGTACAAATGCATAAAGAGACCAGTAATCCGATTGGAACGTTACGTTGTGGGCGTTTCACTTCCTCTGCTGCTGTTGCAACTGCATCGAAACCTAAAAAGGCAAAAAATACAGTAGCAGCTCCTCCAATAACACCATGGTATCCAAAAGGAAGAAACGGCTGCCAATTCTCTGGCTTTACATATTTCGCTCCTACAATAATAAATACTAAAATAACAGCCAGTTTAATAATAACCATTATATTATTTATACGTGCGCTTTCTTTCACACCACGACTTAGTAAAAATGTAACAACTAAAATAATAATAACCGCTGGCAAGTCAATAATTCCGCCATTCCCCATCCCTGGTGCAGAAGCAATGATTGCCGGAATATGAATATTAAACCCTAGTAGCAATGATTGAAAATAGGCTGACCATCCCGCCGCCACCGCAGAAGTAGCTAATAAGTACTCTAACATGACACACCAGCCAACTATAAAAGCAAAAATCTCACCTAATGTCATATACGTATACGAATACACACTTCCTGAGACCGGGACTGTAGATGCAAATTCAGCATAACAAAAGGCTACACAAGCACATACAATTGCAGCTAACATAAAAGATAATACAATTGCTGGACCAGCATGTTTCGCCGCTACAATACCTGTTAATACGAAAATGCCTGTACCAATAATCGCTCCAATTCCTAAAAGCGTTAAATCAATTGCTCCTAAAGTTTGCTTTAACACTTTTTTCTTTTCTTCATTCATTGCTTTCTTTATTAATAAGCTCATTCGTAGAAACCTCTTTTTCAAAATTATCCCTTACTCATTACAATCTTTATTACTGTTGCTATTACACATTAATAATATTCATGATTTACTTCCACTCCCTATATAAACTCCACACATTACACACGGCATTTTGACTTAAAAAATAAAAAAAGCACAGATTTTCATCTGCGCTTTATTCTTCTGCTTCAATTTCTGTACTATTATTATCGATATGTTCCTTTTGGACTTCTTCTTGCAACTCCGCTGAAATCATTCCATAATAAATTTCTGGATATAATCCAAATATTTGATATACACTCCCTAAAAACGGCATCGGAATCCCTCTTTTCTAAAGTTGTATTGCCATTCTTAAGGATTCCCTTTTCGATCATTATACATTCGTTTTTGGTGCTTCTTCTTCATCGTGAACATGTAATACATTTTGCCATTTTTTATAAGGTGCACTATTTGGATCTACATACCCTTTCGCATACGAACGATCCCACAATTGCTTAATAAACATCTCTTTTTCTTTCTTCGCAACCATATCCGCGCCTGTTCCGTAGTAATTTTGGAAATACAACTCAATTTCATCAAGGAATAATCTTAACAACTCGTCGGATGTTTCTTCTAACGTCGGGTCATATTTTGCCTCACGATCATACATTAAAATCATATCTAAAATATTATGGACATGCTCTTTACGAAGCCATCTAATATCTTGAGCACCTAATACAAATGGATGTGTATATAAATGTCCACCTTGTATCATCGCTTTGTCTTGTTCTTCTTCAAACCTGGACAAGATGTTTTCATAAATGAACGGATTATGAAGCAACGCTCTGTGCAACTTATAACTTTCGCTTGAAATATTTTTCCCCATCGACTGGATTAAAAAGCTACGGCCGACACCGTTATATTGATACACGAATTGTCCATCCACAGCAACTAAACTAATCCAGCGGTACATATACGCGTATAGAAGAGCACGATTACATTTATCGTAATCTAACTTTGTTTGCGTTGCATTCAAGTCTGGCATAAAGGCTGGCAAGTGCCAATATTTATCTAAATGCGGCGTCAAACTAGATTTTTTACTATTTAATTTGTTCACGCGGCGATAATACGATTGAAAGTAATCACCTTTATCATTCATAAAACCATTTGAAATATGCCCAGATGAAAGCTTAGGAAAATCTTGTAGCGATAATCCGTAATGAGCACGATAACAAATCACTTCAAATGGTGAAAACGTCTCGTTTACCGTATCTTTTTCTTTGAACATTTCTTGCAATAACTCTTCTTGCAATTCTTGTTTTAAAGATGGATGTACGCCCCAATATTGTAATTCTCTGTGATGAGAAACTTTCGGAACGAACGGACTTGCTAAATGGAAGAGATCTTCAATTTTTTCACGAACGTATTCATCACGATCACGCTTCTTGAAATCTGCTTCTTTTCGCAATGCTTCAACGATATTAAGCTCTAATTTGTCACGATAGCGCACTTGAAGTTCGTCATAACAATAACTCAATATATGTTCACGATAGAAGTCTTCAACCTTTTTTGACTGAATTTCTTCGGCCTTCGCATCACGACAATATTCCCCGTACAAGCTCATATAAATTTCGGCTGATATATCTTTCGGTAATACACCTAAATTTAAATGTTGCTGCATATCTTGCCAAATCTTTTCTTGCAATTTCTCTTCAGCTAATACGTATACATTCGTTGGGTTCGTTTTCCCCTCAAATTCTTTACTTCGCTTTTGAATTTCAAACAATAAATTTTCACGTGTTTCGTGTAAGTTATCAAAAAACCTTTCCCAATATTGAATCATTTTATCAACTGCTTGGTATAGCGATTGATACACGAGTTCTAACAACATTTCTTTACGATACTCACTTAATTTGTGTACGTACTGCGTTACAATATCTTCAAATTCTTTTTTAAACAAACGCTGCTGATTATTAATCATTTTTCCAAACCAGCCTTGTTGCTGCGCGATTTCTACTCGGCGAACAGCTGTTACCGTTCCATCAATATTACTCACATTAAATTTCTTATCGTAGTTTTGAATTAAATTACGCTTTTGTTCATTATTTTCATGTAGTCGATTCATCTTCTCTACTAACTGCTTTCGAATTTCATACAGCATAAAACGCGCTGCGACGGGATGGACAGGATCCGTTTTCTTTAAAAACCATGTATTTAATTGATAAGACTGTCCTTCTGAGCCACTCGGTGTAAAGCGATCTGATTCGATCATGTCATATAAAAGGGTAGTTACATGTTCATGTACACGGCTCGGAATCGCATACGCATATAAACGAACCGCATGATCAACTCTCGCTACTTCACCTTTCATTTGTTCCATTATTTTAAGTTTCGCAGCCGATATTTTGCACTCATGCTGCAGGCGGTTTAATTCTTCATCTTTTTGCACTGTACGGTGTACATAGCTTTCAACAGCCTCTAAAAACAACTTAGACTTTGCGACACCGACCTTACCGCCCTCTGCTCCTTCACGCGTTTCATTGAACATTTGTCTATAAAAAATATGGGCCTGCTCTGGACGAGTAGCAAGATGCTCTAAATCTTCTAAATAACTTTTCCCTCGCTCTGGCTTTTCACGCTGCATACCACGTTTGACATCTTGGTCGTATCTTTGCTTCTTTTCTTGAAACAGTTGATCTAAATGAAGCCAAGATTCATCTAAACCTTGAACCGCCCATTTTAAAGCACAATATTTCAAAACGTGCTCATACGGATAAATAAGTTTTGCCGTTCCTGCTCCGCAATATCTACCTTTCCCGCTCGATTCTGCCAATTGCTGAATTTGATTATCTTCTTGTGCAAAATGATTTGCAGACATTGGACTAAATAACTGTAAATGAATTGTATTTGCCATTTGCTCCATATAATCTGATAAGTTGTGCAAATGGTGCCCATGTAAATTTTCATAATCATATAAGAAGCAATAATTGTACGGTAAATGATGCTGCTTTATCGTATGATTCGTTCTTCCATCTTCATCCACTTGATCAGGACGATATTCTAATTCAATCGTGACGCCGCCCCGTTTTGATAATTCACCGGTAGAGCCGAGTGTAATAGCATGTAATTCTTTTAACGAGGCATAGCCGTTTGCTTGCACCGTTTCAAACTCTTTCGCACTAACCGTTCTCGTCTTCACTAAAACATCTGGCATTAAAAACGCACCGCGAATTAAAATGTTGTGATGCTGCAATTTTTTCCGAAGCATTTCACGCAAATATAATGCGATTTGTAAAAACATCCCTGAACCTGTTCCGCCCGCTAGTGATGTTACTATAATGACACGCACTCCATATTCCGTTTGATCGCTTGTAACCGGAAAAATCTTCTCGATTTCTTGCCAAAAGGATGTCAGTTTATCTTCTTTCATCGCAGCACGTAACGCTAAACGGGAAATGACGCGTAACTGTCCTGCCCCTTCTGTCAGTGGTTTATCAAGTATAGTCGGGTCCATTGGAAACCACTCTGGAATCGTTGGATCTCCCGCAATATACTCTCTTGGCGTTTTACTCGAACTTGTTTGCGTCTTAAACTTTCGAATATGATCAAATTTACTCAATGTATTCACATCTGTATCAAATACGTGCATCGCTACCTTTTTTCGGCGCTCCTCAGGTAGCCTTTCATATATTTGATGTGTCACAGTACTACCGATTCCACCTAAACCAATTAATATCGTTGGAACTTGTAACGTCATGTGAACCACCTTCCTATTCTTGCTTGTTTGAAAAAGGGGGAGAAAGCTAAAATTCCCCTCTTTGCCCTATCTCCTATTCACACTCGTACCTGTAAATCTCTTTACCATATCCTCTATCAATTACTAAAAGTTCATTTGGATATAGTGTCTTATGTTCCATTCCAACCTCATCCTCTGTTATAAACATCCCATCAATTATCATTCCTACTACTTGTGACTCTTTCGCTACAAATATCGATTTCGATCCTTTCTTTGCTATAAACGTAACGGATTGCACAGTCTTTCTTTCTGCTCGGAATGGAATGCCAAAATAGTGCTTCCACCATTTATTTTTAAGTAACTCTGGTTCAGATTGATATAACCAATCTTTCGCTACCTCTTGATCCCATTCGTAATACAATAGTGCTTTCCGGTGAAATCTTGGACGGACAATCCATCCTAAAATAATAATTCCTACTACTAAAAGTAATAAAGTGATAGGAATTACAAATTTAAAAATGAGCGCATATTTCTCAAAAAACGGTGCATTTTCAATGCGAAGTACAATCTTTTCCTTTACTTCTTGTAATTTCGAATCATTAATCGTGATGGTAGCTTCTACGGTGCCTGTATCTGTAAAATTGAATGTGTCGGAGTAATAAGGTCGAGGATAAACGTAAATTTGATTATCATGTTGTTTTACTTCATAGTTGATTGATTGATTGGATGTGACACCAGTAGATTTTAATAGTTTCTTTACAGCCTCTTCTGTCATCGGTTTACCATCTAACTGCGGCTGTAAAATAAATGGTTTACTATTTTCCAAATTCGTTACCTTTTCTTCGTAACCTTTTGTAACAGTTTGAAGTGTTAATTTCGGTTTTACGGATGTATCAATTTTGAATTCTTTCGTCTGCCGATAAAATCCCTTTATGTTCATATGAACTTTTCCGCGTACTAACTCTTTGCCAACTTTTGTCTCATAATAAAACACATGTCTTTTATCATCCCACTTCATCGGATACTGCTTTCCGTCTATTTCTACTTCTGCTTCAAAATAAGAAATTTGAATTGGTAGCTCCGTAGGTTTTGCTTCAATAACAGCCGTTACTCCTTCGTACATTTTCTCAACATTTTTTCTATCTTTATCATCTTTGTCATACGTAGAAACAGTATAATTAAGCGCTGGTTCAACAAGTACTTGTAACCCTTCGTTCTCAATATCTTGATCCACTTCTATCGTATATGTTCCTGGCTTAATCACTTCCTGATTCGCTGTACTTACATGTACTATATTTCCGAATAATTTAGCTTCTCCTGGTGCATGTATGGAAAAAGAAGACTGCACTTGTAACGGTTTAGAAATTTGCATAACTTTATAATTAGACAAAGACGATGATTGTCGTACAAGCGTCATACGCTTTAATGGGAACGGCGTTGTAATTTCTATTTTTTTCCCTACTATTTTCGTTTTGACAATTGTTTCAACCGAGGAGAATGGGTCACGATTGGCAACTAATGCTGCCACTTGATTTACACTTTTTACAATGCCATCCTCACCACTAGATGGCATCGTA
Organism: Bacillus sp. LBA3-1-1.1; assembly: GCF_040676495.1. Lineage (NCBI taxonomy): Bacteria > Bacillati > Bacillota > Bacilli > Caryophanales > Bacillaceae > Bacillus > Bacillus sp. LBA3-1-1.1. The sequence continues at coordinate 131,372 of NZ_JBEGIB010000018.1, read as the reverse complement.
ACACCATTTATCTCTTTCTTCCATATTTCTTTAAACGTATTTAGCTGTTCTTTTTCTTGCTGTCCTAAATCCTCTTCCATCGTGATTAAGACTGGATGTAAAGAGATCTTTTTCGAATCCATTTCTTTCTTAAACTGCGCTAACTTCTGTGTAATTTGTTCTTTTCCGCCAATCTTATCTTTCTCCAAATCATTAAATGCCCCGTCAGTTAATACAATAAGCCAAAATTCACGTTTCCCATCTATATCTGCTTCCTTTTTTATAGATTGCATCGCCGTTTCTACTGCGCTAAATGGAGTATTTAAATATGTTTTCCACGCCCCAATCCCCTCAATTTCTGTTTGCCTTTGATCCTTTGTTAATGAAATGTTTAATGGAGCATTCGGCTTGCTCATTGGAACGTAAGAAAATTTATCTTTCTCATCTAATAGCGCAACTAAACTTTGCAAGGCGTAATTGGCATACTTCCAGCGATCGTTATTTCTCATGCTGCCCGAATCATCATATACAAGTGAAACGACCCTTTCCTTTGCCTCCTCTCCTTTTGCAAAAACTGAAAAAGGTAAACATATAAATAGAAATAGCATGAACGTGGCACAAATTCGAATTTTCATGATGAGGCTTCGCCACCTTTGTAGACAAATTCCTATGTTTAAATTTATGAGAGGAAACAAGATATATGACTTGTATTTTAGGACAACAGTTCACAACGAGTACATTATGTAAATAAAAATGAACTACTCCCATATTTTATTTCGAGTTTTTTCCTTATTATATATCTGAAATAACACATAGCTTTCATACTTTTCCCGCTATAAATTCCAACACTAAAGTTTGATTTTCTTTTCAATACAAGAAATAAAGAGCACGCTATAATTAGCGCACTCTTTATTTCTTCACATATACTTCAACAATCGGATTTTCCTTCTGATCTGCATGTAAACGTATATTCTCTTCAGGCGTATTATAAATGCTAGCTACCAGCATAACTGTTAACAAATTAGGGATTTTCCCGTCACTCCCGTATTTTCGTTCAAGAGCTTCTGTATACTCAAAATCCAAATCTCCTTGCACATATGTATACACTTCAAAACCATCTTCCAAATTACAAACTACTGTGTCTATAATATCCGCTCCTACTTGTTTCTTCATTTCTCCCCGCAATGCTTCAATAAATTCTTCCCAAGGAACTTCGTACGTCTGAAATTGGTCTGTAGATTTCATTTCTCTTCCTCCTCGTTATGTATCCTGTTCGTATATTTCCCCTTTCGTATAACAATTATGATAGATAGGTCATTCGTACAAGCCGCACTTGTCCTGCTTACATATCGTATTACGGTAATGCGGAAGGAGGAAAGAACATGCATAGAAAAAGATGTTATGATACATGCCAACGTTATTTCGGTAAAGTTGTTCGAATTGAAGATCGCGATGGTCGCATTCACTTAGGCAAAATAATCGATGTAACAAACGATTCTGTTTGGATTGAACCAATGCAACAGCGCTCATCTTTTGATACAGGATTCGGATACTATAACGCATATTCAAACGGTGGATGTGATATTTGCGGCGGTCTTAGTAGATGTGATAACTGTGGATTTGGATGCGGTGGTGGATTTAGTGGCTGTGGATGCGGCGGTCGTGGTTGCGATAGTTGTGGCTGGGGTGGCGGCGGTTGTGGCTGGGGCGTTGAACTCGGATTTGGCTTTATTTTTGGAATTACTTTGGCTGCATTATTTTTCATCTAACATAGTAAAGAGTTGGCTATCTTTAGCCAACTCTCTTTCTCTATTTTTCACATATAAAAATACGATGACCTAAAATATGTTGATACATAAGCAATACTTGTTCGTGTTGCACCCACGCCTCATACAATTCTTCTGGAATAAACGGTGATACATTCCACTCTGGCTCTTCCATATGTCCTGCAACTGTTTCTGCAATAGTTCCGCCACCCGCAATTGTAATTCTTTTAAAATTTGCTACTTTAAATAAATGAATCCACTCATTTTCAGTTAATAATTCTTTCATACCGTATAACTGTCCAATCTTTTCTTCCTCTTTCTTCTCAATATGTTTTTCGGTAATCATTTCAATGACAACAAGCTTTCCGTCCTTCTGTAATACACGATAACATTCCGAAATAACCTTTTCTTTATTTGTAAACGCGAGTATAGATTCTCCAAGTACTAGTTCAAATGAATCATTTAAACATGGTAATCCTTCTACATCGCCTTGAATCAATTGTATATTTAAACCATCAAACAACCATCTATCTTTCGCTTTTTGAATCATAATTTCATTCTTTTCAACTGCGGTCACTTTATAACCCAATTCTTTTGTCATATACGCCGCTGTTTTCCCCGTGCCGCAACCTATCTCAAGAACATTTGCTCCGTGTCTAAGTGGCAATTGAGATAGCAATTGCTTCGTTAACGTAAAACCACCAGGATGAGCACTCCCTATTCCGTAATAAGCTAAAAAATCAATGTACGAGTTTCTTTTCATGGGATTCTCCCTTTTTTATTTTATATATTCCAGGAAGGAAGAAAAGTGCATAAAAAAAGGGCGCATCGCGCGCCCTCTCTCTTACTTATCTTCAGAAATATATGCCCATTTGTAGCTGTAATCTCCACCAACTGGATGGTGAATAATACCTTTTACTTTCGCTCTTTGAACAAGAGCATCACCACGTTGATATAATGGTGCAATTACAGCATCATCAAGTAACATTTTCTCAGCTTTCAGTAAGCTATCCCAACGATCTTTCGTTTTCGTTAATAGCTCGCCTTTACCTTTTTCTACAATTTCATCATATTTCGGATTTGAATATCCAGTTTGGTTATGAGGTCCATTTGTAACGAACATATCAATGAATGTCATTGGATCTAAGTAATCAGGTCCCCAACCAGCGTAAGATAAATCATAATCTAGATCTGATTCTAATTTTAATTTTTGTTTAAACGGTTGGTTTTTCAAATTCACTGTTAAGCCCGGTAAGTTCTTCTCAAGCTCTCCTTTTAAGAACTCACCTACTTTTTTCGCATTATCGCTATCGTAGTTTAATAGCTCTACAGTTACTTGCTCTTTTCCAAGTTCTTTTTTCGCTTTTTCCCAATGCTCTTTTGCTTTTTTCACATCTGTTTTTAAAATATCTCCGTTATCTTTACGGAAGTCTTTTCCATCTGGACTCTTCGCAAATTCTTTTGGTACTAAGTAATCTGCAGGTGTAGATCCGTCATTTAAAATTACATTCGTTAAGCCTTTTTTATCATATGCCATTGCAATCGCTAGACGTAAATCTTTACTCTTTAACACTGTATCTTGATTACCACGTTTTTGGTTTAATCGTAAGAAGAACGTTGACGGTGTTTTTTGTGTAAAGAAATCTGGATTTGATTTATATTTATCAACCATTTCAGATGCAAGTGCTGCACGATCGATTTGTCCACTTTCATATAAGTTTACACGTGTACCGCTATCTTTTACTACGTTAAAGTTGATTTCTTCTAACTTAACTGTTTTATTATCCCAGTATTGTGCATTTTTCTTTAACTTCCAACCTTCTTCATGTTTCCAGTCTGTTAATGTAAATGGTCCGTTGTATAACGTTGTATCTGATTCTAAACCGTATTTTTCTCCTTTTTCTTTTACGAATTTTTCATTTAACGGATAGAATGTCCCGAATGAAGTTAATTCTACAAAGTAAGGAACTGGATTTTCTAATTCTACTTCTAATGTGTAGTCATCTACAGCTTTTACACCTAACGTATCAAGTGGTGCTTTCCCATCATTAATTGCTTTTGCGTTCTTTAAATCAAACATAATGTATGCATATTCAGCTGCTGTATTTTTATCTACCGCACGTTTCCAAGCAAACACGAAATCTTTCGCTGTTACAGGGTCTCCATTTGACCATTTCGCATTTTTATTTAATGTGAATGTATATTTTTTACCATCATCACTCTTTTTATATGATTCAGCAACCCCTGGTGCTGCTTTATTATCTTTATCAAGTCGATATAAACCTTCCATTACGTTGTTTAAAGCAAGAAACGATACTTGGTCTGTTGCTTTTGAAGAATCCATAGATGGAATCTCTTGGCTCTCCGTTAAATTAAGTACTTGCTTTGCAGCTAATTTTCCGCCTTCTTTTTCGCCACTTTTCGGCGTTGTGCTTGCCTTATCTTTATCCCCTGATCCCGAGCAAGCTGTTAATGCCATACTCATTACTAGAACTGGTGCTACAACCGCTGTTAATTTTGTCATCTTTTTTCTCTTCATTTTTTTGTACCCTCCCCAATTATATGTACGATATTAACATTTAGAGATTCCCTATTAACTTTCGTTATCAGAAAATTCTTATTAATTAATATTCTACTATTTTTTTGAGTTTTGTAAAGTAGTTTTGTAAATTTTCTAAATATTTATTTTTTTATGATAGTAACTTGTTATTTTACTATTACTACTATATGAATTATCCCCCATCTACTATATGTAAACATACCTCCTCTTATTCTTCTCTATCGCTAAGTTCTATATTTTTCTTATAAAAATGATATCACTAGCTGTCTTATTGAATCCCTTCTACTATTCCTACAGTCAAACTTTAAAAGTGGCCTCAAAATTCCCATGTGCCTTATTCTCCTATTCATAAAAAAAAGCATTTCAAAAGCATATTAGCCACTTTTGAAATGCTTTCATATTATTTCTTGCCGCCATCCTCAGTTACATACGCCCACTTAAAGCTATATTCTGGACTAATGTTGTGTTTCACAATTCCTTTGACATTCGGTTTCATTACATATGATCTTCCTGTTTGATATAAAGGAACTAATCCAGCGTCTTCTTCAAGGAATAATTTTTCTGCTTTTCCTAACGCTTCCCAACGTTTCTTCGGATCAGACAGTAATTCATTACCTGCTTTTTGTACCATTTCATCGTATTTCGGGTTTGAATAACTCATTTGGTTATATGGGCTCTTCGATTCAAACATATCAATAAATGTCATTGGATCCGCATAATCTGGACTCCAACCTGCATAAGAAATTTCATAATCTTGTGCAGTCTCTAATTTTAATTTTTGTTTGAATGGTTGAATTTTCGTGTTAATTGTTACACCTTTTAAATTCTTCTCAATTTGATCTTTTACATAATCAGCAATCTTTTTCGCAGTTCCATCATCATAGCTTAGTAATTCGATTGTAACTTGATCTTTTCCAAGTTCTTTTTTCGCTTCTTCCCAAGCAGCTGCGCCTTTTTTCAGATCATATTTCAGACCATTTTTAAATGTATCTTGATAATCTTTTCCATCCGGTCCTGCCGCAAGCCCTTTTGGAACCAATTGATCTGTTGCTTTTGATCCATTATTTAAAATAACGTTTGCTAAACCTTTTTTATCAACTGATAACGCAATTGCTTCACGAAGCTTTTTGCTCTTTAACGGCGTATCTTGTCCGTTACGCTTTTGATTTAAACGTAAGAAGAATGTACTTGATTCTGCATACTCACCATACTCATCTTTATTCGATTTATATTTATCTACAAATTCACCTGATAGTAATGTAAAGTCAATCGATCCAGTATCATATAAATTTACTTTTGTAGCCACTTCTTTTACAACGCTGTAATTAATTTCTTCTAATTTCACAGTCTTATTATCCCAATACTTATCATTTTTCTTCAATTGCCAGCCTTGTTCATGTTTCCATGAAGACATTACGAACGGCCCGTTATACAACGTTGTATCCGCTTCCAATCCGAACTTCTCTCCTTTTTCTTTTACGAATTTTTCATTTAAAGGATAGTATGACGGGAATGCTAATAAATTTAAGAAGTACGGTACCGGCTTTTCTAATTCTACTTCTAGCGTGTAATCATCTACTGCCTTCGCTCCTAATTCAGTTACAGGTTTTTCTCCTTTATTAATCGCTTCTGCATTTTTAATATAGTAAGCAATAAATGCATATTCTGCAGCTGTGTTTTTATCAAGTAAGCGCTGCCATCCGAACACGAAATCTTTTGCTGTTACAGGATCTCCATTGGACCATTTCGCATCTTTACGCAGTTTAAACGTATATTTTTTGCCATCTTCGCTTTTCGTACTAGATTCTGCAGCAGCCGGAATAGGCTTATTATCTTTATTAAGACGGTATAACCCTTCCATCGTGTTCCCTAAAATTTGTGCCCCTAATGTATCAGTAGATTTAGAAGTGTCCATCGTTGGAATTTCTTGGTTTTCCGTACGATTTAATACTTGCTTCGCTGCATATTTAATATCAGATTTTTTTTCTTCCCCACTATTAGATGTAGTAGTCGTTTTCTTTTCCCCACCTGACCCAGAGCATGCTGTCAATGCAACACTCATCGCTAAAACTGGCACTACAACCGCTGTTAACTTTTTCATCTTTTTTCTCTTCATTTTTATACCCTCCCTAATTATATGTACATTACCAACCCTTGAGAGACCCCTTGTTAATGTTTTACTTTTCAGAAAATTATAACTAATGTTATTCTACTCTTTTTTTCACGTTTGTAAATAGTTTTGTTTTAAATATTCTGATTTTTATCTTCATAAATTAGTATGATTTATCCCCCATCTACTATATGTACGTACTATACGCCTTATTCTTCTCTATTTAACTGAACTAAAAAAAGCATTTCAAAGTAGCTAAGCTACTTTAAAATGCTTTTTTAACTCTATTATTTTTCAGTCACGTATGCCCACTTAAAGCTAAATTCTGGACTGATATTATGTTTTACTACACCTTTTACATTTGGTTGTAAAACATAAGAATCTCCACGTTGATATAAAGGTACAATCGCTACATCTTCTTCAAGTAATGTTTTTTCAGCTTTTCCTAACTCTTCCCAACGTTTTTTCGCATCACCCATTAATTCAGTACCAGCTTTCTTCACCATTTCATCATATTTAGGATCAGAGAAGCTCATTTGGTTATGAGAATGCTTAGACTCAAACATATCTAAGAATGTCATTGGATCTGCATAATCCGGATTCCAACCACCGTATGAAATATCATATTGTTGCTCAGATTCTAATTTTAGTTTTTGCTTAAATGGTTGAAGTTTAATGTTAACTGTTACACCTTTTAAGTTTTTCTCGATTTGATCTTTTACATATTCTCCAACTTTTTTCGCATTACCAGTATCATAGTTTAAGAATTCAATTGTAACTTGATCTTTGCCAAGCTCTTTTTTCGCTTCTTCCCAAGCTGCTGCAGCCTTTTTAGCATCTGGTTTCAAACCATTTTTAAACGTTTCTTGGAAGTCTTTACCGTCTGGTCCAGTCGCTAATCCTTTTGGTACTAAGAAATCAGATTCTTTTGATCCATCATTTAAAATTACATTTGCTAAATTCTTTTTATCAATTGATAGCGCAATTGCTTCACGCAATTTTTTGCTCTTTAATGGTGTGTCTTGTCCAGCACGTTTTTGGTTCATACGAATGAAGTACGTACTTACTTGTGAATATGTGCCAAATTCATCTTTCTTACTTCTATATTTATCAACGAACTCTCCATTTAATAAAGCGAAATCAACTTGTCCGCTATCATATAAATTGATAAGAGTTGCTGGCTCTTTAACAACACTGAAGTTAACTTCTTCAAGTTTTACAGTCTTTTTATCCCAATATTGATCATTTTTCTTTAATTGCCATCCTTGTTCATGCTTCCAATCTTTAAGAACGAACGGTCCGTTATAAACTGTTGTATCAGACTCTATACCGAACTTCTCCCCTTTTTCTTTTACGAATTTTTCATTTAATGGGTAGTACGATGGGAATGCTACTAAGTTTAAGAAGTACGGTACTGCTTGCTCTAATTCAACTTCAAGCGTAAGATCATCTACCGCTTTCACTCCTAATTCAGCTACAGGTTTTTCTCCTTTATTAACCACTTCTGCATTTTTAATTGGGAATGCAATAAATGCGTACTCAGCAGCTGTTTTTGGATCTAATAGACGTTGCCAAGCATATACGAAATCTTTCGCCGTTACTGGATCACCATTTGACCATTTTGCATCTTTACGCAGTTTAAATGTATATTTTTTACCATCTTCACTTTTCGTGCTAGATTCTGCTGCAGCTGGAATAGGCTTATTATCTTTATCAAGACGATATAATCCTTCCATCGTATTCCCTAGCATTTGTGAAGATACTGTATCTGTTGATTTAGAAGAATCCATCGTTGGAATCTCTTGGTTTACTGTTCGATTCAATACTTGTTTTGCCGCTAATTTTTCCCCTGACTTGCTATCTCCACTTGAGTTTGTACTTGTCTTTTTATCTCCGCCTGATGTAGAACATGCTGTTAGTGCCATGCTCATTGCTAAAACCGGTACTACAACTGCTGTTAGTTTTTTCATTTTTTTCTTTTTCATTTTTGTACCCTCCCTAATTCTAAACGATATCTAATCAAGAATTTTCTGATAATTCTGTTTTTCTCTATATATTTATCAGGCGATTCTTACTACTTCTTATTCTACTAATTTTTTAAAATTTGTAAAGTATTATTATTAAAAATTTTTAAAAAATTATTTTCTTACAGTAATATTCATAAAAATTCCATATAATGTTCAAACTCTATTTCTCATTCATATAAATGTACCATTTTAATAGTCTTTACTATATTTACACATTAAATCTCTGTGAATTATTGTTAATAAATAATGTATATTTTTAGAAACTCTTTTCCTACAAAAATAAAAAAAGTCAGCAAAGCTGACTTTTTTATCCGGCCATTTTCTCTTTTTTCATTTCATCTAACACTCTCGTATACTTCTCATCATTGAATTCATTTTCGCTTTTTGCAACAACTACAGTTGCAACACCGTTACCAATTAAATTAACGATTGCTCTTGCTTCTGACATGAAACGATCAACACCCAGTAAAAGTGCTAACCCTTCTAACGGGATAACATTCAGTGCAGATAAAGTAGATGCTAATACGATAAATCCTCCACCTGTTACTGCTGCTGCTCCTTTCGATGTAACTAGTAAAATAGCTATTATAGTTAATTGTTGACCTAGTGAAAGATCAATGTGAAAAACTTGCGCTAAGAATATGGTTGCCATTGATAAATATATTGTCGTTCCATCTAAATTAAATGAGTAGCCCGTCGGAATAACTAAGCCTACTACTGGCTTTGAACACCCGAAGTCTTCCATCTTTGTCATCATTCGCGGTAGTACAGATTCGGATGATGATGTCCCTAAAACAATGAGTAATTCCTCTTTAATATGTACTAAATATTTCCACAAACTAAATTTATACAGTTTACAAATAAAATTTAAAACGATAAAAACAAATAATGCCATTGTCGCATATACGCAAATCATTAATTTACCAAGCGGTATTAATGTGCTTAAACCGTATTTCCCAATTGTAAACGCCATTCCACCAAACGCCCCAATTGGTGCCAATTTCATAACAATTGATAATATGTTAAAGAACACTTTCGACAACCTATCAAAAAAGTCGATAAGAGGTTGTCCATTTTTCCCAAGCATCGTTAAACCTGCGCCAAATAAAATGGAGAAGAATAATACTTGTAATATATCACCTTTTGCAAATGCCTCAAACATATTAGAAGGCACTATATGTAAAAAGAAGTCCATCCATTGCATTTCTTGCCCGCTTTGTACATATTGTGAAACATCTCCGCCCTTTAACTTTGAAGGATCTAATCCATCTCCAGGACGTACGACATTCGCTACGATAATACCAATGACAAGAGCAAAAGTTGTAACAATCTCAAAATATAATAACGCTTTCCCACCAACGCGTCCTACCTTTTTCATACTTCCCATACTTGCAATACCAAGCACAATTGTTAAAAAGATAATTGGTGCAATGACCATTTTTATCATATTAATGAACGTCTCACCAATTGGCTTCATTTGTTGTCCAACACTAGGCCAAATCGCTCCTACTGCAATACCACAAATAATTGCCACAATAACTTGGAATGTTAAATTCTTTACAATTTTCATTTTCAATACTCCCCTGTTTCTTTCATTTCTCCCATACTATTTCTATCGATGACAATCATTTATTTTATGTGATAGCCCCCTTGTTATTTAACTTGAACCCCCGTTATTATGTTACACTATTACGAGAAATTTTTAAATAGTATATAACAACTAAATATAAACGATATACTATTTAACGAAAAAAGCAGATATAAGATCTGCTTTAATTTTCCTCAATTTGTTTCTCACTTAATCCAAGATGTGTTCTGAGTGTATTACTCAAATTTTGTAAGTCTTTTTTATTAGGATTATAATAATATACCCGTTGCCCATTTGGGCCATTTGGTAAATATAAATCATCACCATTTAGCTGAATCTTCTCAACTGAGCAATCTAAACCATATTTATAAAAAGATAAAATATCATCCAGTGCTAAATTTGTTTTAAAATCACCATCGACGGCCTCAACCATTTTCTCAACTTTTGTAATAGACCCTACATTTTTTAATTTACTTAAAATCGCTTCAATAACAAGTTGTTGGCGCTGTCCCCTCATTGCATCACTATCTATATGACGAGTTCTCGCCAAAGCAAGTGCTTCTTCTCCCGTTAATTTTTGAACCCCTTTTTTCAAGTGAATCGTATCAGGTTCATCTTTACTATTTTGTTCAGTAAATTCAACCGGGACATCTACCTCAACACCATCGAGCCCATCGACAATTTTAATAAATGATCCAAAATTAAATTTCACGAAATAATCTACCGGTACTTGCAGTAACTTTTCTACTGCCTCAACAGAAGCTTGTGGCCCTCCATCTTTTCCGTTTTTAACGAAACCACTTCCATATGCGTGTGTTATTTTATCTTTTTTCTTTTCGATTGGAACATATGTATAAGTATCTCTTGGTATACTGGTTAATTTCACTGTCTTATCTTCTTTATTAAACGTAGCTAACAATAATGCATCCGTATGAAATGCACCATTATAGCCCTTTTGCCGTTCTTGATTTTCATCAATTCCCATAATTAACATTGAAACGTTGTGTGTAATTGGCTTTACAGCTTTCTCACGTAAATTTGATTTTTCACCACGCGATAAGTTCAAATTAGATTTTTGTACGAGATTAGAAGTTTTCATATATACATAGGCACCATACCCAACTCCGCCAAATAGTAATACTCCTAACAATACACTTATTATCGTTGTCTTTTTATATTTTCGTTTATTTTTCTTTTCTCTTGAAGGAGAGGTATTCTCCATATAGTTCCCTCCGTTTTCTATTCATCTAATAAGTTTTTCAATTTTTCATAATTAGTGCTATCCTTTTGAAATACATTCTCTTTCAATCCTTTGTTTATTTGTATCCATTCAGTCGTAATCGAATATTGAATCATACCTTCATCGAAACTAAGGAACTTCAACATAATCCCCGTATTTTTCTCTACAACCATTTCAAATTTCCCTCTTAAATCTTCAGATGTACTTACAGGCATTTCTATGTTTATTACCCCTTCTATTTTGTAGCAATCAAGTCCAAGATACTTCGTTTCTTTATAACTCCAATCTTTATATCGAATTAATAGATCAGCAAATTCTGATTGAATACTGTACTTAGCGAATCCCACATATTCGTCATCATACCGTTTCTTCTCACCTGATTTTCTCAATAACCTTTCCGTAGGGCTTAATTTTACTATTCCATTATTTCTTTCTTTTGGACTCCATCTCGTCTCTTTATACGTATTATTCTTATCATTAAACTCTTTTTTTCCTTCCTCGCTATAAATCATCGTGCTTTTTTTCGATAGCTTGTCTTCTTTAGATGAAATACCACTTTGTTTCTCCGTATCAATCGCATATTTATATGTTGTAGCAATTCTTGTAGAGCTAGAATATTCTTCGAATTGCCCTGAAACATTTTGGAAGTGATCAATTGAATCAAGCATCTTTTGATGAATCTTTTCCTTATCTGGATAATTGACGTTCGACTTTATTTCTTCTTCATTCTCATAATCAGAAAACGCATTCTTCTTTACGTAATTAAACATCCCTCCATTTTGTGCAAAGCTCTGTATAGAAAACTCAGACATAGATACAATTGATAGCGTTAGAACAGCGGCACTAATAAACATCATATGTACTCTATAACTCTTTCTTTTTACAGGAAGATTATGAAGTGTATCATTAATTTTTTCGTTTAGTGCCTGTGGCAATACGGTATTATCCTTTTCTATTCTCTTTTTTAATTTTTCATCAAATGATTTTTCTTTATCCATTTTAACCACCTCCTACTCCATCTTTAATCGCTCTTCTAATTGTTCCCTTGCACGTGACAATCTTGATTTAACCGTGCCTTTTGGAATTTCTAAAAGCGTTGCAATACTTTCTTGATTCATATCTTCATAATAATAAAGTACGGTTACAGCTCTTAGTTCTTCCGTTAAGGACTGAATAGCATTACAAAGATCAATATCTTCATATCGATCGAACGCCACCATATTACTATCATGATCCTCAATTACAATTACTTTTTTATAAGAGCGAATTATATTGTTACACTCATTTATTAAAATTCTAATGAGCCAAGTTTGAAAAAACTCTTCCTTTTTCAGTTTTTTTATATTTTCATAAGCTTTTAAAATTGTTGCCTGCATTGCATCCTCTATATTCGTCTCATCACGTAACATCGCCTTCGCAATGCGATACATCTTTACTTTTTCTGTATGTATAAGTGTCATAAAAGCCTCATGATTACCCTTTTTTGCTAAAGAAACATCTGTTTCTTCTTTTACAATCATCTTATATAAAGGAATTACTTTCACAATTGGTCCTCCTGTTTCAGCCTCTCTATTAATTAAACTTTACACATATTAGACGGAGTATCCTAGAAAAAGGTTCAATTCTTTTTGAATATTTCTACAAAAAAGGCAAACATTCTCCATGTTTACCTTTACCTAGACGTAATTCTCAAGAAATATCCATCCGGATCCGCAACTTTAAATCCTCTCATCTCCCATGGATAAGTTTGAATCTCTTCTTGTATTGCACATCGCTTCTCTTTACAACGTTCATATACTTCTTCAATCCGATCGACAACGATAATTAGTTCAAAGCCATTTCCTTTCATTTCTTTTTGATTGTAAAAATAATGATTTGCATTCAATTTCGTATCACTAGCTAGTAATAGGGAAAAACACTCATGATTAAAACGTACTGTATGCTCACTTCTTTTATACAAATTTAATCCAAGTATTGTTTCATAAAACAATACTGACTTTTCAATATCATGTACGTATAGCTTAACCCGAAATAAATGATTCACTAGTTTCCTCCTCATCAAAAAAAGCCCACTAATTAAGTGGACTTTCTACTTTACAACGGTAAATCCCTCTTCCTAAACACTACAATTGCTACTATGAAGATACAAAGCGCTCCAAGAGTTAAGCCTATACTTACCGGCCATATACTATATGTTCCTTCAGCAATTTCTTTTGGACGAAACAATGTAAATAATGATAGACTTCTCATCCACTCTAACTTATCGCTTAATTTACCTACCATATCTAATACGAAAAATAAGATTGTTAAACTTGCTGAATAACTTAGTGCCTTTCTTTCGTCATTACATATACAAGAAAAGAAAAATGAATACGCACTAACTACTAAAAATATTAGCCCTCCAACTACATTAATCTTCAGGAATAATTCTTTATTTAAGTTATTATCTTGTAGAAACCATTCTGCACCTACTATACCCGCTACATACGTAACAGTTACAATGATCAGTAGTCCCAATATGAGAATAGCCGCTTGTGTAATAGCAATTTTCACTCTAGATACAGGTGTTGCTAGCAAGTATGCCATTGCTCCTTTATCTACATGACGAGCAATTAAATGCGTTGCAACCGTGACGCAAAAAATTGTTAAAATGATAATAAACAATAGGCTATAATATTCACCAGCTAAAAAATCCATTACGTTTTGAATTGGACTCTCCATTCCAACGATTTTTTTTACACTATCAGGCATGGCACTTATTAATTCATTTAACCCTTTCGCTGAAACCATCGATGGGAATATCCAAATTAATAACCATAAATAAAGAGCTGCACCAGTAGCATAACTCAAAATACTTTTTTGCGTTTCTTTCAAACTAGCTAAAAATAGTTGCTTATTCATGCTTTACCCCTTCTTTCTTATCGTAATAATGCATAAATAAATGTTCTAAATCCGTCGCTCTCGTTTGTAGTGCAGTTACATTATAGTTTGAAAGTATTTGTAAAACAGTTTGATAATTTCCTTGCACAATAATTGACGCCTCTCTACCTTTCACTCCTTCAAATTGCAAATCACATTGTCTAAGAGACTCAATTTCTTCTTGAGATGATACTGTTACATCTATTACTTGTCTTCGCATTCCTTGTAAATCATGAATATCTTCTACCGTTACTAAACGCCCATCTTTAATAATAGCTACTCTGTCACAAGTTCTCTCAATTTCAGTGAAAATATGCGACGACATAAGAATCGTTTTCCCTCTTTGCTTTTCCTCTAATATTAAATCTATAAACACTTGTTGCATAAGTGGATCGAGTCCTGATGTTGGTTCATCTAAAATTAGTACTTCTGGATCATGCATAAATGCAGCAACAATCCCTACTTTTTGTTTCATTCCTTTAGACATTTTTCGAATTGGTGTTTTCACATCGAATTGCAGACGCTCTATCAAGTCATCACGTCTCTTCGTTTCCTTTAACCAACGCATTCCTTGTATCAAATTTAAAAAATCTAATCCATTCATTCCTTCAATAAAAGAAATTTCTCCTGGCAAATAGCCAACTTCTCTTTGAATTTTCGCAGCATCTTCCCAACAATCTAACCCGAAAATTGTCGCTTTACCAGCCGTCGGTTTTATAAATCCCATTAAATTACGAATCGTTGTTGATTTTCCAGCTCCATTTGGTCCTAAGTAGCCAAACACTTCTCCTTCTTTCACTTCAAATGTAATATCAAACAAGCCTTTCCCATTTGAAAACTGTTTTGTGACATTTTGAACTGAAATCATAAGCCCACCTCATTTTTTGAAATATTTAATGTATGATATTTCAAAATCATTGTACTCCTCACCTTTCATATTCGCAACAACTTTTTGAAATATTTATATGTCCATATTTCAAAAATATTGTTTTCAATTATTTTTTCTTGTATATTTTAAATGAGGTGATTACTTTGAACGGCTTTGAAAAAGTGAAAGAAAAGAAAAAACGTGCCATTAAAGATGCGGCCTTTAAATTATTTTCAGAACGTGGATTTAATGAAGTGAAAATAGAACATATTGCAAAAAAAGCAAACGTTTCTCAAGTTACAATTTATAATCATTTTGGAAGTAAAGATGCGTTATTTAGAGAGCTGATACAAGAATTTATAATATCTGAATTTCAATATTATAAAGATCTTGCAGAAGAAAACTTACCTTTTCATGATATGATGCAAAAAATGATTGTAAGAAAAATGAATACTGGCGGGTTATTTCAGCCTGATATGTTACTACAAATGATGCAAAGAGACGAAGCGCTCAGAGAATTTATTTATAGTTATCAAAACGAAAAAATCCTGCCTTGGTATTTAGAAATATTAGAACAAGCACAGCAAAAAAATGAAATTAATCCACACCTTTCAAAAGAAATGATGCTACTTTACATTCAAATGTTCACTAAGTTAGGTGATGATTTCGGGGCACAACTTCTTGAAGGAGATCGAGAAAAACATATACAAGATATAGTCACTATGTTTTTTTATGGACTTTCTGTCCCAGAAAAATAATTTTTTCTAAAGAACAAACAAAATCACAAAAAAGCCCTTTGGATATTTAAATCTCAAGGGCTTTTCATGTCCATAAAAATTATTAAAACTAACTTTATCTTAACGAAGTTAAATGCTGCTTTATAGATAATACCTTATTATAGATTAACTCTTTTAGCATAACAGGCTGAATTGAGATAATCGTTTCTCCGAAATTCAGAAAATAACTTGAAATAAAATCAACTTCTTTCTTGTTAAAATAGCCTGTTATAATGTAATTTTCATTTTCTTTTTGTATCTTCATGGAAGGATAATTCTCTTTATCAAAAATATCTTTTCCTTTTTGATTAACAATGACAATAAAATCAGTTGCATCAGGCTTTCTGTGAAAAGCAGTAAGATAACTTAATAATTCTTCAAGATTTTTTGGATTAACATTGCTTGTTTCCACAATAGAAAGAATTTTATCACATCTAATTATTTGAACATTATTTGTCTCAAAATTAAAGATTTTAGCATACCACTGGCCAAATTTAGATTCTATTCGAATAAATTGGGCGACCAATGCTTTCTCCTCATCTTCTTTTAAATATGTTAAATGATAAACTCGCTCAGCAAAAATCCCCTGTAAAATTTCTTTTAAGAACGGACTAAAATTACTATGATTTGTTACTTCAAAGGAAAGCGTTCGTTCCATGATTGAAATATTTTTACTCACATTATCAGGTAATACAT
Source organism: Bacillus sp. LBA3-1-1.1 (assembly GCF_040676495.1). Classification (NCBI taxonomy): domain Bacteria; kingdom Bacillati; phylum Bacillota; class Bacilli; order Caryophanales; family Bacillaceae; genus Bacillus; species Bacillus sp. LBA3-1-1.1. Next base: position 114,843 of record NZ_JBEGIB010000018.1, on the reverse strand, counting down.
GTTTAAATTTATTTTCAAGCGCAATACTTTCTACATTAAATGGTTTTGTCTTGTATCCATTTAATGTAAGAATCGAAAAGTATAACGCATACATTTCATCCACACTAAAATAAATTGGCGATAACACACTATTTTCTATAATTTTATAACTTCCATTTCTACCTAGTTCAGAATATATTGGTACACCTATTTCTTCCAATGATTGAATATCTCGTAGAGCGGTACTTTTAGAAATATCATATCTAGCCATTAAATCTTTTAAATTAAAATACCTTTTATTATTTAAGAAAATAAGCATATCATTTATTCGTTCAGTTTTTTTCATATTTCCCTCCCGAAAAGGTGTCATGTATTGAAACCTTTTTAGTCTATATTATAATTATTAACTAATAAAGGAGTTATATATTTATGACATTAGAAATAGCTATTTTTCTTTCAATGAATGGGCAAGCAAAGGCGGCAATTAATTTTTATACACGTAATTTAGAAGCCAAGAAGTTAATGATTGTTACGTACGAAGAACTGGCGAAAAGAGATCGTTCTTTTAAAATTACAAATGAAAATAAAGATCATATTGCCCACTCTGTTTTACAAATTGGGAATACAAAACTAATGATAGCAGAAGATACAATGAATCCTACTGAACGTTATAGCGTTGGAAATAACATGTCACTTTGCATTCAAAGTGCTAATTTAGAAGAAATACAAAGATTTTATAATAATATAATTTCCGATAAGCATGTGAAAATAATCTCTCCACTAGAAAAAAATATATTTAGTGAAGCATATGGTATTATTGAAGATCCTTACGGCATACAAATCCAATTAATGTATGACAAACGACTAAACTAAATACTTAGTCACATTCGCATATTCCTAATAAAAAAAGACACGAAATTCGTGTCTTTTTTATTTTACAGGAATAACTCTACCCGTTTCACTACTTTCAATAGCTAATTGAATCACTTTAATAACATCTAAACCTTCTTCTGCTGTTACAGGTGGTTTCTCACCATTTACAATACTTTCTCTTACACCTTTATAATACATTTCGTAACAGCCAACTTCTGTCGGAATACGTACTAACTCTTCTTCTGTTTCTAAAGTAGCAAAATTCTCTTCAGAGTCTGCTCCATAACCATTATCTCCTGGCTTCATTCCAGTCTTTAATTGTTCTTCCTGTGAATCCATACCATACTTCACGATAGAACCTTTATCTCCATGCAGTGTAAAATGTGGGCCTGCTTGCTTTACGTAACTGCTACTATGTAAAATGACACGCTTTACTCCGTAGTAAAGTACAACATGGAAGTAGTCATCAATTTCTGCACCTGGTCGTTGCTTTATTACATCAGCATGTATCGCATCTGGTTTCCCAAATAATGATAATGCTTGATCAATTAAATGTGAGCCTAAATCATATAAAATTCCTGATCCTGGTAAATTCTTTTCTCTCCAGCGATCACGTACATGTGGGCGGAAACGATCGAAATGCGCTTCATATGCGTATACATTCCCTATTCTTTTTTCTTCTAACAATTTCTTTATCGTTAAGAAATCATTATCAAAACGGCGATTGTGATACACACTTAAAACGACATTATGTTGCTTCGCTAATGAAATAAGTTCTTCTCCTTCTTCAATTGAAACAACGAATGGTTTTTCCACAACAACATGCTTACCATGTACAATCGCTTCTTTTACATATGGAAAATGCGTTGTATTCGGTGAAGTAATAACTACTAAGTCAATATCAGCACGATTTACTAATTCCTCAATTGTGTCAACAACTTCAGTATTTGGTAATGCTTGTTTCACTACTTCTTCTTTTGATGATAAAATAGCACGAATATCATATTCTTCTATCGTTTGTAATAACGGGATGTGAAATGTTGTACTAGAAAATCCAAATCCTACAATCCCTACACCTATTTTTTTCATGTTGCCCCTCCATTTGTGAGAACGATTTCATTTCATTATTATAACAAGATTATTTTTATATACATAATGATTTGCTTATAAAAAAGCATCTTGCTATGAATGATAGCAAGATGCTTCCTTTACTCCGTTCTTTTCTTCGTCCACGTTTCTACAACTTCACCAGTATCATTAACATCTAATACTAAACTACCGTTACTATACCGGTCTTTATTTCGATACGCTTTCGGATCAATCTCTTCTACGATGTGTTTCTCTGTCTTCATGTAAATTAGTTCATCGTCTCGCACAATTTCAATACCGACAATGCGGTACGGATTACGCTTTAACTCTTTGAAAATAACAAGACCTCGCTTCGCCCTCGTTGATTTCTCAATTTCTGATGCTTTTAGACGTTTTACAGCACCTCGCTGCGTCACGAGAATAAGTTGATCTTTTTCACCATTTAACGGTTTACCAGAAGCGACATAATCATCTTCTTTTAAATTAATTGCTTTTACACCAGCGGCCCTTACACCAACTGGACTTACTTCATCTTCATGGAAAATAAGTGCATATGCACCATGAGTTGCAAGAACAATATCACTCGTTCCATCTGTCGCAAATATATCAACAACTTCATCTTCTTTTTTCAAGTTTACAGCGACGAACGCTCTTGAATAGCGCTGTACTTTATATTGGTTTAATTCGGTTTTCTTAATCATACCGTTTCGTGTAACAAATACGATAAATCGTTTTTCTTCTTCAAAATTCGGTACGACTGTTGCCCAAATTAACGTTTCATCTCGCTCGAGTGTAACAAGATTCGCAACGTGTTGACCTAAATCTTTCCAACGAATTTCTGGCATTTCATATACAGGAAGATAAATATAATTTCCTTTGTTCGTAAATAAAAGAATGGTTTCTGTCGTGTTTGTATCGAAACGCTCAAGTAAGATGTCACCCTCTTTCATACCGAAGTCTTTCCCGTTCGATGCATTATGCGAACGCCAACCTGTTCGTTTCACATATCCTTCTTTCGTTACAGTAACGATGACATCTTCTTGCGGAATCATAACTTCCACATCAATTTTAATTTCTTCAATTTCCTCTTCAATTATCGCACGGCGATCATCACTATATGTTTTCTTTACTCTCTTCAAATCTGTTTTAATAACTTGAAGAAGTCTTTTTTCACTTTGTAAAATCGACTGTAACTCTATAATTTTCTTACTAAGTTCAGCTGCTTCTTGCTCTAGCGCTGTAATATCTGTATTCGTTAAACGATATAGTTGCAACGAAACAATTGCTTCTGACTGCGCCTCTGTAAATCCAAATTTCGCACTTAAATTATCTTTCGCATTACGCTTATCTTTAGACCCACGAATTGTTTCAATCACTTCATCTAAAATTGATAATGCTTTCTTTAAACCTTCTACAATATGCTGACGATTTTCTGCTTTTCGTAATTCATATTGTGAACGTCTCGTAACAACTTCTTTTTGGTGTCCAATATATGCATCCAAAATTTTAGGTAATGTCATAAGTGTTGGACGACGATGATTTATCGCTACCATATTAAAATTATATGGAATTTGTAAATCTGTATTTTTATATAAATAATTTAAAATACCTTCAGCATTTACTTCTTTTTTTAATTCTACAACGATGCGAAGACCTGTACGATCTGTCTCATCACGCACTTCAGCAATTCCATCTAGCTTTTTATCTAGACGTAATTCATCCATTTTCTTAACAAGGTTTGCTTTATTTACTTCATACGGAATTTCTGTAATAACGATTTGTTGCTTCCCACCACGAATCGTTTCAACTTCTGCTTTTCCGCGAATAATAATTTTACCCTTCCCTGTTTCGTACGCTTTTTTAATACCATCAATCCCTTGAATAATACCACCTGTTGGGAAATCTGGCCCTTTAATGACTGTTAATAAATCATCAACAGTACTATTCGGCTTATCAATACGCATCATCGTCGCATCAATTACTTCTCCAAGGTGATGCGGAGGAATTTCTGTTGCATAACCAGCTGAAATCCCTGTCGATCCGTTCACTAATAAGTTCGGGAACATTGCCGGTAATACGACTGGTTCTTCACTCGTATCATCGAAGTTTGACACAAATTCTACTGTTTCTTTATCAAGATCACGTAATAACTCAGATGCGATTGGTGATAAACGTGCTTCTGTATAACGCATTGCCGCTGCTGGATCGCCATCAACACTACCATTATTACCATGCATTTCAACTAAAACATTACGTACTTTCCAAGTTTGACTTAAACGTACCATCGCCTCATATACAGAGGAATCTCCGTGTGGATGGTAGTTACCAATAACATTACCTACTGTTTTAGCTGATTTACGAAACGCTTTATCATGTATATTTCCTTCTACATACATAGAATATAAAATACGTCTTTGTACCGGTTTTAAACCGTCACGCGCATCTGGAAGCGCACGGTCTTGAATAATATATTTACTATAACGTGCAAAGCGGTCACCTAACACGTCTTCAAGCGGGAGGTCATGAAACTTCTCTGCCTGCATGTTATTCCACCTCCGTCTCCATAATCATTTCATTTTCTAAAATATTTCCCTCTTCTTGCATACCAAATTGTACATTTCGTTCGATCCATTTACGGCGAGGTTCTACTTTATCACCCATCAATGTCGTAACTCGACGCTCAGCTCTTGATGCATCGTCAATTTTCACACGAATTAACGTACGTGTTTCAGGATTCATCGTTGTCTCCCATAATTGATCGGCATTCATTTCGCCAAGTCCTTTATAGCGCTGCAACATATAGCCTTTACCGACCTTTTTTGTTACACCATCTAACTCTTCATCAGACCATGCATATTCAATTACTTCACTTTTCCCTTTTCCCTTACTTACTTTATATAAAGGTGGAAGTGCGATAAATACTTTACCAGCTTCAATAAGTGGCTTCATATAGCGGTAGAAGAACGTCAGTAGTAACACTTGAATATGTGCTCCATCCGTATCCGCATCGGTCATAATAACAACTTTATCGTAGTTAATATCTTCAACAGCGAACTCGTTCCCTACGCCACCGCCAATTGCGTATATAATCGTATTAATCTCTTCATTCTTAAAAATATCAGCAAGCTTTGCTTTTTCCGTGTTAATTACTTTACCACGTAATGGCAATACAGCTTGAAAACGGCGATCTCGCCCTTGTTTCGCAGAACCACCGGCAGAGTCACCCTCTACTAAATATAATTCATTTTTCTGCGGATTACGTGATTGCGCAGGGGTTAACTTTCCGCTTAAAGTACCTTCTGATTTTTTCTTCTTCTTACCAGTACGCGCTTCTTCTCTCGCTTTACGAGCAGCCTCACGTGCCTGCGCTGCTTTAACTGCCTTTCTCACAAGAAGTGTAGCAACATCCGGGTTTTCTTCTAAAAAGTAAGCTAAATGCTCAGATACAATTGCATCAATTGAAGAACGAGCTTCACTTGTACCTAGTTTCCCTTTCGTTTGCCCTTCAAACTGAAGTACTTCTTCTGGTACACGTACAGAAACGATAGCCGCTACACCTTCACGAATATCTGTACCTTCTAAGTTTTTATCTTTTTCTTTTAATAACGATACTTTACGAGCATACTCATTGAACACACGCGTCATTGCTGTTTTAAATCCCGCTTCGTGTGTTCCCCCATCTTTTGTACGTACATTATTTACAAACGAAAGAATGTTTTCTGAATAGCCATCGTTAAACTGGAATGCTAACTCTGCTTCAATTCCGTTTTGTTCACCAGTGAAGTATACAACTGGGTGAATCGAATCTTTCTCTTCGTTTAAGTATGAAACGAAAGCTTCAATTCCTGTTTCATAATGAAATACATCCTCTAAATCATTACGTTCATCTTTTATCGAGATTTTCATTCCTTTTAATAAGAATGCAGATTCACGTAATCTCTCACATAATGTTTCATAATTGTAATTTGTTGTACTGAAAATAGTTGTATCTGGTTTAAAATGCATTGTTGTACCAGACTCTTTTGTCTTCCCGATTTTCTCTAACGTCGTTGCAGGAATACCACCATTTTCAAAGCGTTGTTCATAAATGCTTCCATCACGTTTAATCGTTACTACTAACCATTCTGACAAGGCATTTACAACTGATGCCCCAACACCGTGTAAACCACCACTTGTTTTATAGCCACCTTGACCAAACTTACCACCAGCATGAAGTACAGTTAAAATAACTTCAGGTGTTGGTTTCCCAAGTTTATGCATTCCCGTAGGCATTCCTCGCCCTTTATCAATAACACTAATACTATTATCTTTATGTATTACGACAGAAATTTCGTCGCCAAATCCCGCTAACGCTTCGTCAACGGAGTTATCTACTATTTCATATACTAAATGATGCAATCCACGGCTATCCGTACTCCCGATATACATACCCGGGCGTTTTCGAACGGCTTCAAGTCCTTCTAGCACTTGAATTGCATCTTCATTATATTGGAACTGATGCTTCGCCAAACTCCTTGCCCCTTTCCTAATCAAATCAGAACATATGTTTCTATTATAGAATAACGCCTCGACTATAGTTTTGGCAAGTTATCTTATCTATTTTATATACCATTTTCAATAGAAAAATCCTTGTTTTTTCACAAGGATTCCTCTAGGCTACTATTTCAGAAAAATAATCGTTTGTCAACGAGAAATGGATATGTATTCCAAGATTACACATTCCAAACCTTTATCATGATCCAAATGATCAATATCCAAAACGGGATAACAAGTAACAATCCCCAAAAACAGCCTTTAAAAAATCTCATGATGAACACCTCGTTCATCTACCCCATCATATATAAGGGGCGGAATTAACATTTCCGTTACCAAAACATAAACTACTTTGTCATCGCATGCTCTACTTTAATACAACGATCCATTATTACAGTATAGCCTTTTTCTTGTAAAAGTTTATATGTATCTTCATCTTGTACTCCTAATTGTGCCCAAAAAACATCTGCATCAATCTCTACAAACTCTTTCGCAACATCCATTAAAAATTCTGAGCGGCGGAATACATTTACAATGTCAACATGTCCCTTAATATCCTTTAGTGAAGAAACTGCTTTTTCTCCAAGCACCTCATCTACTGTTGGGTTTACCGGTATAATACGGTACCCTGCATCTTGCATTGCTTTTGAAACCATATACGATGTACGTTCTGCTTTATCCGATAATCCAACAACCGCAATCGTTTTGCTTTTCTTTAATACTTCACCAATTTCCGTACGAGTTGGGTTTTCAATTGTCATAATTTATCCCTCCTATTCCTTTAGTATAGCCGATAAAGAAAGTCTCTTTCAACATGAAAGAGACTTTCTTTTATTCCGATTATTGATTCTTTGTAGCTGAATTATCTGCTAGTGTAGCTGTTTTCGTCATTTTTTGACCGTTGCGATAGAATGTAACTTCTACTTTCTCGCCTACTTTTTTCTTTTCATATAAATATTTACGGAATTGAAGTGAATTTTCTACTTTTTGATCATCTAATGCTACTACAATATCATATTGCTCTAAACCAGCTTTTTCTGCTGGTGATACTGGATAAATTTTACCTAATACAACGCCATTTGTTACTTCTTTTGGTACTTTTAATTGGTTTAATGCATAAGCTTGCACATCTTCTAATGAAACTACACCTACACCAAGAGCTGGTCGTTTCACTACTCCGTCTTTTTCAAGCGATTCAATAACTGGTTTTGCGACATTAATTGGAATTGCAAAACCAATCCCCTCAACTTCTTGCTGCGCAATTTTACTTGAGTTAATTCCAATTAATTCACCGTTTTGGTTAAATAATGCACCGCCACTATTACCAGGGTTAATCGCTGCATCTGTTTGAATAACTTGTGCTTGCCAATCTGGACGTTTGTCCCCATCAATATCTACTGGAATTTCACGTTCTTTACTACTGATAATACCTTCCGTTACACTACCGTCAAATCCAAGTGGGTTACCGATTGCAATTGCTTTTTCTCCAGCACGAAGTTTACTAGAATCACCTAAAGTTGCAACTTTATTAACAGCAGATCCATCAATCTCTACAACTGCTAAGTCTAACCAAGGGTCCTTACCAACTAACTTTGCATCAACTTGCTTTCCGTCGCTCAATTTAACAGCAAGTTTATTTGCACCATCTACAACGTGGTTATTTGTTACAATATATGCTTTATTTCCTGATTTTTTATAAATAACACCTGATCCTGTGCCAGCTGTTTGCTCTTGTTCTGCCGGTTGCATTGCAAACGGATCAATAGTCTTCTGCATATTAATTACACCAACTACAACATCCTTTGCCCCTTCAACCATACCTGGCAAATCAGTTTCGCCCTTCGCTTTATTAACAACAGGAGCTAGCGTACCTTCCACTTGTTGATTAGAATTGAATGATGAAACTGCCGCGCCATTATTTTGCATCCATGGCATGTAAGGTGCTGCAAAACTAATTGTAACAGCCCCGACTACAGCTCCAACTAAACCTGTAAAAAAGTATCCTTTTTTACTACCTGATTTTTTCATTTCTCTCGTTTCACTATGCTCTTCATTTAAATTCGGTCCGTCGTAATATCCCATGTTTTATTTCCCCTCTCTGGTGAACTCGTACTTTCAGTATAGTCACTTTTTGTGTCCTTCTTGTGAACTCATCGTGAAATCCAATTTAAAAAATACTCCTATCTATCATTGTAGACAAGAAAAGTATTTTTTGTACATTCCACCTACAAAGGAGAGTATAAATTTGCTATATCCCGAAGCTAAAGTGCATAGTAACTTAAAGGTTATTCTTCAAACTTATAACCCACTCGAATGACAGTACCGATATGCTTCGCTCTATCTCCTAGCTTATTTCGCAGTTTTTTAATATGTGTATCAACCGTTCGATCATCGCCGTAGTAGTCATATCCCCATAACTGATCTAATAAATGTTGACGCGACAACACAATTCCTTTATTCTCCATTAAATAAACAAGAAGCTCAAACTCCTTATGTGTCAATATAATTTCTTCTCCATCGACTAAAACGGTTCTAGATAGTCGATTCACTTCTATTCCAGCTAAAGACATAGCATTTTCTTCAGTTACACCTACCGCACCATCCGCACGTTTCAATAATGTCTTTGCTCGAGCTACTAACACTTTTGGACTAAAAGGTTTTGTTACATACTCATCTGCACCTAATTCGAACCCTAGTAATGTATCATCCTCATCTGAACGAGCTGTTAGCATAATAATTGGTACTGCTGATTCTTTTCTAATTCGTCTACAAACAGACCATCCATCTATTTCTGGTAACATAATATCTAACATAATTAAATCAATTTCATGCTCTGCAAATAATTCTAACGCTTTTTTTCCGTCTTCTGCTTCGATTACTTCAAAGCCTTCATTACGAAAATAATCACTAACGATTTCACGTAATCTTCTTTCATCTTCAACAAGTAATACTGTTTTATTCATATAATCTATCCCGCCTTTTTACTCTTTCAATCGAATAATACGTTGATTGGAGCTTCCGCGAAATGGAAGTGTTAAATCTTTTTTCTCGATTTCAAATCTTCCATCGACTAAAACATCCCCATAATGTAACAACTCTATCATATCATTATTTTGAGAACTCTGTATCTCTTCTAACGTATAACCTGTATACATCCATAGACTTTTTTTCAAATCTTTCACAGCTTTTGCTACTTTTTTCACTTCAGCAGCTTGGAAGAATGGATCTCCACCTGAAAATGTTACATCAGTTAATGGATTACTTGCAATCTCTTTCACAATTTCTTCTACTGTCATTTCAGTTCCGTTGCAAACATTCCAAGATGCCGGATTATGGCACTCGAAACAACGATGCGGACAGCCCGCAAAAAACACGACTGTCCGCAATCCTTCTCCATCTACTACACTATCATGAATGATGTTCATAACTTTCATTTATGCTTCACCCGATCCATCTCTTCACTACGTTTCGCACTATTCCATTTCGACATATCTCCTACAAGATAGCCCGTTATACGGCGAATTCTTTCTATATTAGCCTCATCTTCATTTCCACAGCTTGGACATTCATTCCCAATAACTCCATGATAACTACAGCACTTACAACGATCAACTGGATGATTAATTGAACCGTATCCAACGCCATTCTCTGCCATCGCTTGCACAATTTGCTTTAATGCCTTTTTGTTATGCATAGCTGCTCCGTCTAGTTCAATATACGTAATATGTCCCCCGTTACATAGGGCATGGAAAGGTCCTTCTAAACGAATTTTATTTATCGCTTGAATGTTATAGTAAACTGGGATATGGAATGAATTCGTATAATAATTATGGTTCGTTATACCGCTAATCACACCAAATCCCTCCCTATCTTTTTTCACAAACTTCCCTGATAACCCTTCGGCAGGAGTTGCAATTACTGAGAAGTTCAGTTCATGTTCTTCTGTCGCTTTATCCATTCTATCTCTCATAAAGGAAATGATTTCATACCCGAGTTTCCATGATTCTTCATCTTCTCCATGATGCTTTCCTGTTAAAGCTACTAAACATTCCGCAAGACCGATAAAACCAAGACTTAACGTCCCTTGTTTTAAAATGGATGCTACAGAATCTTCAGGCTGTAACTTTTCTCCACCGCGCCATACACCTTGTGAATATAAAAATCGAAAATCTCTCGCTCGCTTCGTACATTGATACTCAAATCTCTCTAATAATTGCCTAATTCCTAGATCTAAATAATAATTTAACGCTTCAAAGAACGCTACTTTTGAACCACTAATTAACGCTAATTTGACTAAGTTTATAGACGTAAATGATAAATTCCCTCTTCCAATCGCTGTTTCTTCTCCATGTATGTTAGACATAACACGGGTACGGCATCCCATGTAACATACTTCACTTTCCGGTCTTCCATCATAATGCACTGCATTAAATGGCGCATCTAAAAATGAAAAGTTAGGGAATAATCGTTCAGCCGTTGTCTCTAACGCTAATTCAAATAAATCATAGTTCGGATCACACTCTTCAAAGTTCACACCTTTTTTCATTTTGAAAATTTGAATAGGAAAAATCGGTGTTTCCCCTTTACCAAGACCAGCCTGTGTCGCTTTTAAAAGCTGTCTAACTAATAACCGTCCCTCTTTTGATGTGTCTGTTCCATAATTTATAGAAATAAACGGTACTTGTCCCCCGCCCCTACTGTGCATACTATTTGAATTATGAATGAAAGCTTCACACGCCTGATACGTATCATTTTCTGTTTCTTTCCATGCAAATTCTTCTATTTGTTCTTTCGTAAGCGGATATGACTGTAATCGTTTCTTATGTCTCGCTACTGTTTTTCTCACATATGGAGCTAAATCAATATCAAAGAGTGCAAACGATTGACCACCATGCTGCATGTTTTGATTCGCTTGAAAAATAATTGAAGAAAGCGCCAACGCACTTTTAATGTCTTGCGGTTGTCTCATATGTCCATGTCCAGTATGAAAACCGGTAGCAAGCATTTGTGCTAAAGGAATTTGCGAACAAGTCGTCGTTCCTGTTGCATAAAAATCCAAATCATGTGGATATAATATATTTTGATCTATCGCTTTTTTCACTTGATCTGATAGTAAATTTGCTACAGCATAATACTTTGCGCTCTCAGATGCGAACGTTCCCATCACTCCCATTGGAGATCGGCCATCTACATTTGCATTTTCCTGCATTAAATCTTGTTCATTACCGTGGATAATTGTCTCAAATACTTTCATTAATTCTTCTCCACGTACATTTTGTTTCAACATTCATAACCCTCCACCAACATGTTGTTGTCTTTTAATTAAAATCATACAACATATAGTTCAAGTGTATTTGTGAAAAATGTAACATTCCTGTGAAATTTTTTTAAAAAATTAATGACTTTTTCATTTGTAAAAAAGAAATGTGCTCTTTACAAATGTATGGTACAATATACGGGAAAAACTCTTTTTACCCTTTATCAACACATTTGTATAAAGGAGACTGAACTCATGGTTATTACATATCTTTTATTTATCGTTGCCTACTTACTTGGCTCGATTCCGTTTGCATTAGTCGTTGGAAAAATTGGCTATGGAATTGACATTCGTGAGCATGGAAGCGGTAATTTAGGCGGAACAAATACATTCCGTACACTAGGGAAAAAAGCAGGTTTCATCGTTACAATTGCTGACATTTTAAAAGGTACATTAGCAACAAGTCTACCGATTATTTTCGGGTTAGATGTTCACCCACTATGGTTCGGATTAGCATCAGTTCTTGGACATGTATATCCAATCTTCGCGAAATTCCGCGGGGGGAAAGCAGTTGCAACTTCTGCTGGCGTGCTATTATGCTACTCACCAGTTGTTTTTGCAATATTAGCTGTTGTCTTTTTCAGCCTTTTATTTACAACAAGATACGTATCACTTTCTTCTATGGTAACAGCTGTCGTTGCTGTTATTGCATCAATTGTTAGCGGGGATAAAATCTTCATTATTGCAATGTGTTTATTAGCAGGTATGGTTATTTATAAACACCGTGCAAATATCGGACGAATTATAAATAAAACTGAACCGAAAGCAAACTTTTCAAAAAAGCAAAAATAAGATCGTAACCCACATAACGCAAAAAGAAAACGTGAAGCATATTAATAGCGTCTTTTTGCGTTATTTTTTATACTAAAGAAAAAGCAATATAATTTGGAGGAACTATACATGAATCTTTCCGTAACAAAAGAAGCAGCACAATGGTATAAAAACGAATTAAACTTACAATTGGGTGAAACACTACGCCTTTTCGTACAATACGGCGGTTGCAGTACTGTGCAAAAAGGACTTTCTTTAGGTATTCGTAAAGATGACCCTGCACATCCTGCTGTTCAAACTCAAGAAGAAGGTATTAACTTCTTTATTGAAGGCGATGATGAGTGGTTCTTCGATGGACATAATTTATCTGTTACATTTAACGACGGTGATGATTTCCCTCAATTTAATTATGAAAAATAAAAAAGCGTGGCTTCTGCCACGCTTTTTTATTTCTTTTTAATTTCCTCATATTTCGCATACCACTCAGGATATAATTTTTTAAATGATACAGGGCGGAACCCTTCTTTTTTCGCACAAATATTCGTTGTACTTGCAGTAATGCAAAGCTCACCATCACCGTTATATATTTCATAACCATATACAACACGAAGCGGGCTCACAGTATCAATCCACGTTTTCACAATTGCTTTTTCTCCGTAACGCATCGCTTTACGATATGAAATTTGCAAGTCTAATACAGGAGAAATAATTCCCTCTTTCTCCATTTCAACATACGAAAATCCTAATTCTTGTATAAGTTTAGTGCGCCCAAGTTCCAGCCACACTAAATAGTTTGAATGGTAAACAACACCCATCTGGTCTGTTTCCGCATAGCGGATTTCAACTTCATGTTCTGCTACAAACATTTCTATTCGCCTTCTTTCACTTCTGCTACCTTGCATACATTTAATCATAATACAGTGGAATCAAAAATAAAATAAAAACAGTGAATCTTTTACCGAAAGGGGCAAGCACATGATCCAAATTGTAACTGTTCGTAGCGGTGATAGTGTTTATGGTTTAGCATCAAAGTATGGTTCTACACCTGAAGAAATTGTAAAAGACAATGGACTAAATCCAGCTGAAACACTCGTTGTTGGTCAGGCACTTATCGTTAATACGAAAGGTAATAACTATTATGTACAGCCTGGTGACAGCCTTTATCGAATTTCTCAAACGTATAACGTTCCTCTCGCTAGCTTAGCTAAAGTTAATAATCTTTCATTAAAATCTATTCTCCATGTCGGACAACAATTATATATACCAAAAGGTACAAAACGAGCAGTAGAATCCATCGCTTATTTACAGCCTTCAACAATACCGATAAAAGAAAGTTTAGTAAGTGCTACACGTGCTATTAATCCATTTTTAACATATTTAGCCTACTTCAGCTTTGAAGCAAAAAGAGACGGCACTTTAAAAGAACCAACGGAAACAGCGAAAATCGCTAATATTGCAACGCAAGGTAAAACCATCCCTATGCTCGTTATTACAAATATCGAAAATGGAAATTTCAGTGCCGATCTAACCTCGGTTATTTTACGCGATGCAACAATTCAAAACAAGTTCATTACTAACATTTTGCAAACAGCTGAAAAATATGGCATGCGAGACATTCATTTCGATTTCGAGAGTGTGGCACCTGAAGATCGCGAAGCGTATAATCGTTTTTTACGAAATGTGAAAACACGTTTACCTAGCGGGTACACATTAAGTACAACGCTTGTACCGAAAACAAGTTCCAATCAAAAAGGGAAATTTTTTGAGGCTCATGATTATAAAGCACAAGGACAAATTGTTGATTTCGTCGTCATTATGACATACGACTGGGGTTGGCAAGGCGGGCCACCGATGGCGATTTCTCCTATTGGTCCTGTGAAAGAAGTACTTCAATATGCAAAATCTCAAATGCCACCACAAAAAATTATGATGGGGCAAAATTTATATGGTTTCGATTGGAAACTTCCGTTCAAACAAGGAAATCCACCCGCAAAAGCAATCAGCTCCGTTGCAGCCGTTGCACTAGCTCATAAATACAATGTTCCTATCCGCTATGATTTCACGGCTCAAGCTCCTCATTTCAATTACTTTGACGAAAACGGCGTACAACACGAAGTTTGGTTTGAAGATTCACGGTCCGTTCAAAGTAAATTTAATTTAATGAAGGAACAAGGTATAGGCGGCATTAGCTATTGGAAAATTGGTCTACCATTCCCACAAAATTGGCGTTTACTCGTTGAAAACTTCACAATCACGAAAAAGGGCTGACATAAGTCAGCCCTTTTTTCATATCGCTGTTGAAAATACACCTTTAATTCCCTCACAAAAAAGAAGAATGATAATATCCTTCTTTTCTAACCGTTATCTACAATTGGTTGTTTGCCAGTTTGGTCTTGCATTTGCTTCCCTTTATTGCCACCAGCTTTTTTCGATTGTGTTCCAATTTGATTTGGTGCAAAGTCTTTTGAATTCTTTTTCGGATTACCCATTACTATCGCCTCCTTAACACTAGTATCGTACTAGTGTTAAGAATTATTCAGCCTGCTTAAAAAGTCTCATTTCATAACGTTTTTCAATACGTTCTTCAATTCGATCGATTGCATCACGATCGCTTAATAATTGTTGTTTATTTTCATTTACAAGTTCTTCAAACGATTTGCGGCGACTTCTTCTCATGCTGTTCACCCTCTCTCCTTCACTTTCTTACTACATAGTATGAGCAAATGAAAAACTCTTTAATCAGATTTGCAAGAAAATTTTATGTTTTAATACTCCTAAAAAAACTCCGTGTACAATATTTTGCACACGGAGTTTTTTTATACCATAACATTTAAATACTCTTTCAATTTTTCATCTGCATTCTTTTCATTTTCTTTATAATCATGAAGCGCCTGTAATACAAAATCATACTGTTCTAAAATATAACTTTCTAATTTCAAGACATCCTCTAAGCTATTAAGCATAATTCGCGTATTACCAACTTCACTTTTTAACGCCGGTTCACATATTAAGCTCGTGCATATTCCCTTTACATCATCTTCTAATATCTCTGTTAATACGTATTTCTTTCGCCCTTTTACCTTTAATCTCATAACTGGATAAAAAGCTTTTACATCTAGATAACTACCTACGTTCATACAACGTAGCCATTCTACATTTCGTTTATTGCGTACAAGTATTTCTCTTACCGCTTCGTATACTACGGTTTCATCAAGTACTTCCTTATTTACTTTTCGCTTCCCTTCTTCTTCAATAGCTGCACAATTTTGATAAACAGCAGCACACGTAATACAGTCATCAAATGCATTATGAGAACTTAGACGAATTCCAAGCATTCGCTTTAACGTTTCAAGTTTATGATTAGGCGCGTGCTTCATATATTTCTTTGCTAAAAATACAGTATCGATTACTTTATTTTTAGGTTCAGGCAGCCCAAGCATATTTACATTACTTTTCAAAAAACGCATATCAAAAGACGCATTATGAGCGACAATAACATTTGTATGTAAAAATGCTAAAAATAAAGGTAACACTTCTTCAATCGTCGGTGCATCCGAAACGCGATAATTTGTAATACCTGTTAAACTCGTTATCCGGTTCGGAATTGGACGCTCTGGATTCACATACGAAACAAACTGATCTACTAGTTCATGATTATGATATTTCACTGCTGCAACTTGAATAATTTTATCATTATAAGGGTTAAACCCTGTTGTTTCAAAATCAATTACAACATAATCTAACGGTAAGGATACATTCCCCACTCTATACACCCCTTTATCTCTAAACGTTTATATTTCTTTTATCATAACATGGTGCTATCACTACGTGAAAAAGAAAAGGCAGAAATGGCAACTTCCACCTCTACCTTTTCACCGTTATTTTAATTTAGCAACCCGTTTCTCCATCTCTTTTTGCGTCATCGGTCCAATAAACTTATCCTGAATAACACCTTTCGTATCTATAAAATACGAAGTTGGGATCGTAATTACTTTATACGCTGTTGTCACATCAATGTTCTTGTCCAATAAAATAGGAAAAGTAATCCCTTTTTCTTTAGCGAAATTTCTTACTTTTTCTTCTCCCCCTCCTTTTTCTGAAGGCGTATAATTTATTGCTAAAATTTCTACATTTTCTTTATGTTCTTTATAGAAAGCCTCCATATCAGGCATTTCTTGCTGACAAGGTCCACACCACGTTGCCCAAAAGTTTAAAATAACTTTCTTCCCTTTTAAATCCGATAACTTTACCTTCGCTCCATCTAACTTTGTCAATTCAAAGTCTGGTGCACTCTTTCCTATTTCAATACCGTTCCTTGCGATCATCTCTTTCATAGCAGCTTCACTTTTTGCTGGCCTTTCTTGTACCACTTGATTCTTTTTACCAAACTGATCATAAGCTGCATATCCCGCTAAACAAAGTAACACTACAATAATCGTAAGCTTCCGCCACATTTTATATCACCCTAACGTGTTTATCTTCTTATAACATAATCACCAAAATACTATATACCTTATTTTAGCTTATACGGACAAGCTTGGAAATATTCACATTCGAAATAGTTAGAATATTTTCAGTTAAGATGAAATATTTACCTTTTTATCATATAATTAGAAATAAATACAAAACCTGCGAGGTGATATGTATTTTACAATTACTTATCAACCCTTTTACTTTTATTTTCTTCACTTTACCATTACTATGTATTTGTTTTAGCGGCTTGCTATACAAATTCAAATGGGCTGCTATTATTATTTCTTTTACTGTTCCACTTATTTTTTTCATCATCGTCTCGGGATTTGATATACACCTAACTTTACAAAACTTAGACGCTTGGATTATTTATAGTGCTGTTTATTCTGTACTTTCCTACATAACAGCAGCACTAATACGAAGAAAACTACACAGATAGAACTTTCAAAAAGGGGGATTTTATGAATTTATTCGAAAAAATACTTTTATATATTCTTAGTTTTATATTTTCCCCAATCGGGATTATCACTTGGATCATCTCGCTCTTCAGTAAAGATCCTGAAAAAAAGCAAGTTGGGCGTATTTGTCTCCTTATCGCTTTAATCTCATTTATCCTTTTAGCCGGTCTCGGTATTCTTAGTTTCTTCACGATGACTACCACCACTACTATACAATAGTTATAGAAAGGATGATTATTTTGGGAGAACATCCTATAAGTAAAGAACTTCGCTATATACGAATATGTTTAGTTGTTTTAGTAATCGTTCTTTTATTTTTCAACGGTGAAAGAGTTGTTGAAATTTCTACAAATCATGATGCCGTAGAAAATGTTTCAACCAGTAATATGACACAGATTGCTGAAAATACATTTGCTATTCAAGAATATAATCCATCACTAAGTAGCGAACATACGGTCAAAATTTTCAAATATAATCCGGATACAAATCAACTTACTCTAGTCAAAGAGTTTAGCACTAACGATACTGAGTCTTATACGTATCAACTTAATAAGAGTGAATAAAGATAAGAGCACTATATAGCTCTTATCTTTTTATTAGCATCTCTTTAAACAATGACTTACACGTTAATAATTCTCTAGGATCCCCGCATTCCACAACAATTCCATTCTTCATGACCACAACTCGATCTGCTATCATCACCCTCTCGACATCATGTGTTGTCACAATTCTCGTTACATTCCCTCCTAACCCTTTCAGCATATTCCAAACCACTTCTTGATTACTCGGATCTAATCCCGCAGTTGGTTCATCTAAAATAATGAGATTTGGATTTGATACAATCGCTCGCAATAATGCAAGACGTTTTCTTTCTCCTCCCGAAAACTCTTCACCGCTTTTATGTAGTACAGTTTGAATCCCTTCAGGTAGATCCCTAATAATCGGCTTCACATTTACAAGTTCAATATTTTTTGCTAACTGGTTTTCTAAATACTCTTCCCCGAAATACATATTCTCTTTTACTGTCGTCCGAAAGAAACGAGGTTCTTGCCACACTGTAGTCATTCGAGCCCCATTACCATAATAAACAATGCTACCGTTAGATGTTTTATACAAACCCGTTATTAATTTTAAAAGCGTTGTTTTTCCTGCACCACTTTCTCCTACAATAATGACGAGTTCACCAGGATTAATTTGCAAATGAATATTTTTAACTCTACATCTCTCTTCACCGTTCTCTTGAAATGAAACATTTGTTAAACTCATTCCCATCGCTCTCTCTACATTTCTGTATTCAGCTCCTATATTTAAAAAACAAAAAACTCGATTTGCCGAAGCAATAGCAACTTGTGTCATCATCAATAAATCACTTGCATAACGAACAGGAAAAAATAACATCTCAATTGTAGCTAATACCGCCACAAGCGAACCGACTTCCATTTCCCCCTTCATTATTTTTTGTGCACCTATAATAAGAACGACTACATATGCGCCTGTTTCTATTACCGTTCCAACTATCCCAATACAACGTTGCAACATCGTCTTCTTTACTTCTGTTTTATAAGCTGTTACTGTAACTCCTTTAAATAAACCAATTGCCCAGCTCTCTTTTTGTAAACTGCGCAAATCTTGTATACCTTTTACAAACTGTGACATCATCTCTACAACACTTGATTGATTTTTTTGAGCAATCCCCGCAATATTCCTTACCTTTTTTCCCATAAGCATCGGAACAATTGCACTGAAAAATAAAAACGGAGTTACCCACCATATGAACTGTATATCTATATGTTGTAGTGCTATGAGCGCACCAATAAATTGCGCAAGTGCATGAATATATTCGATTAATATAGATCCATATAACCTTATCCAGTTCGGGATATCAGAAACGACTAATGTTTCTAGCTCTCCTTGTTTTACCTTCTCGCTTTCTTCAAAGGGTAATGAAAAAAAGTGACGTAATAAGTCTATACGCTTCTTTTGTAATATACGTTGACTCGCTTTTGCACTTATATAACCAAACACAAGTGCATTCGTCCACATCATAAATCTACTCCCCACAAACAATGCAATGTACATATATGCATCTTTTAACTCCCTCTGAATAAGATTACCAACAATTAATCCCATTAAAAGTGGTCTAGATAAATTTAAAATGGCAGCAATTATTCCACTACATATGGCTGCTACTACTAATATTTTCTCTTGTCGTAACGGTAACAATATTCTTTTATACTCTTTCATGACGTTCCCTCCATTTTTAGTAAAAAGAAAGGGATGAAACCAATTGGTTTCATCCCTTTCCATAAAATAAGGAAGCTAACATACGTTAGCTTCCTTATCATTCATTTCAATTATTTAGTTTGACACTTTTGACTCTTCAATTTTCTCACGAAGAACCATTTGCAGGATACCACCGTGACGGTAGTAATCAATTTCAACTTCACTATCGAAACGAGCCACTACTTCGAATTTTTTTTCTTTGCCTTCTGCATCGATTGCAACTACTTTTACAAGATCGCGTGGTCTAACCGTTTTGTCAATTTGAATTTCAAATGACTCGTCACCAACAAGACCTAATGTTTCAGCGCTGTCGCCATCTTTAAATTGTAATGGTAATACACCCATTAATACTAAGTTACTGCGGTGAATACGCTCGAAGCTTTCTGCGATTACTGCTTTAATACCTAATAAGTTTGTACCTTTTGCAGCCCAGTCACGAGAACTTCCCATACCGTAGTCTTTACCAGCAACAACTAGAAGGCCTGTGCCATCTTCTTTATATTTCATAGCAGCATCATAGATAGATGTTACTTCACCAGTTGGCCAATATGTTGTATATCCGCCTTCTGTTCCTGGTGCGATTTGGTTTTTAATACGAATGTTTGCGAATGTACCACGCATCATAACTTCATGGTTACCACGACGAGAACCGTAAGAGTTAAAGTCAACTGGTTGTACGCCGTTTTCTAATAAGTAGCGTCCAGCTGGTGTATGCTTACCGATTGAACCTGCTGGTGAGATGTGGTCTGTCGTTACAGAGTCACCAAATTTACCAACTATGCGTAAACCTGATAATGTTTCAACTTCACCTGGCTCTTTAGATAAACCTTCAAAGAATGGTGGGTTTTGAATGTATGTTGAGTCATTATCCCAAGTATATAAAGCTTCATTTGAAGTTTGGATTTCATTCCAACGCTCATTGCTGTTAAATACTTGCGCATATTCTTTCTTGAACAGTTCAGATGTAACAACACTTTGAACTACGTCTTCAATTTCTTTAGCTGATGGCCAAATATCGTTGAAGTAAACAGCATTGCCATTTGCATCTTTACCGATTTCATCATTTTTCAGGTCAATATCAACAGTACCTGCAAGTGCATATGCCACAACAAGTGGTGGTGATGCTAAGTAGTTCGCTTTTACAAGCGGGTGAATACGACCTTCAAAGTTACGGTTACCAGATAAAACAGATGTTACTAATAAATCGTTTGCTGCGATCGCTTCTTCTAATTCATCTGCTAATGGACCAGAGTTACCGATACAAGTCGTACAGCCGTAACCAACTGTTTGGAAACCTAATTGATCTAAATATGTTGTTAATCCAGACTTATCTAAGTACTCTGTAACAACTTTAGATCCTGGTGCTAATGATGTTTTTACGTAATCAGGTACTTCAAGTCCTTTTTCAATTGCTTTCTTCGCAACTAGACCTGCCCCAATTAATACGTATGGGTTTGATGTATTTGTACAGCTTGTAATTGCAGCGATTGCAATTGCACCTGTCTTCATCGTTACTTCTTTATCTTTTAATGTAACCTTCACTTCTTTATCGAACTCTTGCTCATTAAATCCAAGTCCTTGTGTTCCAACTGGTGCTACAACAGCTTTGTGGAACGCATCTTTCATATCTGAAAGTGGAACTAAATCTTGTGGGCGTTTCGGTCCAGAAAGGTTAGATTCGATTGTATTTAAATCAATTTCAACAAGATCAGTGTAGATTGGATCTTTACTGCCTGCTGTATAGAATAAACCGTTCGCTTTACAGTATTCTTCAACAACGCGAATTTGCTCTTCATCTCTACCTGTTAAACGTAAGTATTCTAATGAAATGTCGTCGATTGGGAAGAATCCACAAGTTGCGCCGTATTCTGGTGCCATATTTGAAATTGTTGCACGGTCAGCTAAAGGCATACTCTGTAGTCCATTACCGAAGAACTCAACGAATTTACCAACTACACCTTTTTGACGTAACACTTGCGTTACTTTTAATGCAACGTCTGTTGCTGTAGTACCACTTGGAAGTGTACCAGTTAATTTCACACCGATTACTTCAGGTACTGGGAAGTATGAAGGCTGTCCAAGCATTCCTGCCTCTGCTTCAATACCACCAACGCCCCATCCAAGAACACCGATACCGTTAATCATTGTTGTATGCGAGTCTGTTCCAACTAATGAATCCGGGTATGCAACTAAGTCACCTTCAGCATTTTTCACAGCGTGAACAACTGGTGCTAAATACTCAAGGTTTACTTGGTGTACGATACCTGTTGCTGGCGGAACTGCACGATAGTTATCAAATGATTTTTGTGCCCAGCTTAAAAATTTATAACGTTCTTCATTACGTTTAAACTCTAAGTCCATGTTGAATGCAAGCGCGTCTGCCGTACCCGCTCTATCAACCTGTACAGAGTGGTCAATTACAAGGTCTACAGTAATTTCCGGATTAATTTTATCAGGATCTCCGCCCATGTCTGCCATTGCTTTACGAAGTGAAGCCAAATCTACAACAGCTGGAACGCCAGTGAAATCTTGTAAAATTACACGAGATGGTTTAAATGGAACATCGATATCTTGAACATCTTTCGTTCCCCATTTTGCTAAATTTGTAACATGTTCTTCTGTAATTACGCGTCCATCTACTTGACGAAGTACAGATTCAAGTAAAACTTTCACGGAATATGGTAATTGAGATACGTTGCCAACCCCTGCGTTTTCAAGCGCTTTCAATTGATAATAATGATACGTTTTTCCATCTACTTCGAAAGTTGCACGTGATTGAAATGGATTATGTTTGACCATTATGTTTCCCCCCTGTTAAACGTGACTAAGTTGTCTGAATATAAAATGTAGACAAACTTTTCAATACCTTACGATAATATCTTATTACAACTTTCTAAATAAGTAAATAATAAGAAACTTATGGATTACCATAAGTTTTCTTTATCTTTCTAAATTTGAATAGTGTCCATGCTCTTTATGAATACTATTACCATAAAGTAAAGCGCTCTTTCAGCGTTTTACTTTACTTTCATATATGCTATGAACAACTCATGGTTCGTCTATAAAAAAACATTATAGAGGTGAAAAAAATGGGTAAAAGAAAAGCCAATCATATTATTTCAGGAATGAATGCTGCATCCGCACAAGGACAAGGAGCTGGTTATAACGAAGAGTTCGCAAATGAACCTTTAACACCAGCAGAACGACAAAACAATAAGAAAAGAAAAAAGAATCAGTAACGAAAAATCCCAAAAGGTATACCTTTTGGGATTTTCTCTAATGTTTATAACGTAACAACTCCGAAACTGTTACAAATCGATAACCCTGCTTTTTCAGCTCTGGCAAAATTTTTGCTAACGCCGCCACTGTTTGACTACGATCACTTCCCCCATCGTGTAACAGTACAATATCTCCACTTTTAGCATTTTTCACAACATGATTTACAATGGATTCAGTACCTGGATTCGCCCAATCACGAGGGTCTTGATGCCATGACCATAGAACAATTTGATACCCAGCTTTTTTTGCCGTAGTAAATACAGCATCGTTAATATATCCACCTGGTGGACGGAACAATAACGGTTCTTTCGCCCATCTTTCAAAATATTTCTTTCCATTTAAAATATCATTTTCTAATTTTTCATCTGATGAATTACTCGCATACAAATGATTCATCGTATGATTTCCAATTTCATGTCCTTCTTTCAACACTTGTTTTACTAAATATGGATTACGCTGAACTCGAAATCCAATCATAAAAAAAGTTGCTTCCGCCTTATATTGATGTAATAAATCTAGAATTTGCGGCGTGTATGTTGGATCTGGACCATCATCAAATGTGATTGCAATAACCTTTTCATTATTTGGCACTTCCCACGTTACATAGCCAGTTGGCTCTAACTCTTTTCGTAACAACATTTTAGCTTCCACTTTATCCACTTGAAATATATGTACTGCACAAATTAAAGAAAAAATTAGTAGTATAATTTTTTGTTTCTTCATATTAGCTCTAAAAGTTTTGAGGTTGTTGAATTCACAACAACCTCATTTACTTTTCTAATTGATCTACATTTCGCATAATATTTTGGAGATTATTTTCGTATTGCTCAAGTTGTGGACGTTGTGTTTCCGAAGCTACTTCTAGCGCATTTTGAATCTGTTCATACGCTTCCTGGACCTCTTGGCGTAACTCTTTTAAATCATGACCGTAGTTTGGATCATTTTTCACAATGTTATTGAATATATTTTCTGCTTGTGTAACTCCTTGCTGTGCAGCTTGAAAAGCTTGTTGTTTATCTTTATGATATGGCATTATATGATCCCCTTTCTGTAATAGTTAGTCCCATTTATCTTTACCCTTTTTTCTAAAAACATTCTCGTATAAATTCGCAAACTTCTCTCATTCTAAATAGGAAGAGGAGGTGTTATATACAATGGGCAAAAACAATCGTGAATCGAAAGAAAAAAAAGGACAACCTGAACCATTAAGCGGATCTCATAAGGTAAAAAACCGTAATCATTCTCATCAAAAAAATCATGCGCATCATGATATGTAAAACAAAACATTCACACTAGCTACCTTTGCCACATACAATGTTTATATTTTTCCATTTATTCTTCACCCCTGGTTCATTCATGCATAACATAGTATGAATTGAGATTTTACGGAGGGTGTCTTACATGGGCAAGAAAAAGAAGGATTGTCTTTTTCATGTTGATGGTTTCGAAGAATGGATGGAACAATTTTGTTCTGATTCTTGTAGTAATTTTAGTTTTCCAAATCAAATTCATATTGACCTTTGTGAAACAGAACAAGAATACATTTTGGAAACAGATGTACCAAATGTGACCGAACAAAATGTACTCATTAAAAAGATGGAGACAGGCCTAAACATATGCATACTTCATAAAAATACTTCTTTACAGCGGACCATTCCTTTACCCGCTAATATTATTTATAAGAAGATGCTGGCCTGCTTAGAGAATGGATTTTTAGCCATTCATATTTCCAAAAACGAAGCTGCCGATAAGCATGAAAAGAAGGTTCTTTTTTCAAATTGAGAGTTAATATAAATACAAAAATAAGCCCCAGTAACTTGCTGGGGCTTATTTTATTTCGCATGCATTTCTATATTAGAATTTCTATCATATCTTTTTTTCAATAAGCCTTTTGTAACTAAAAGTACAGGAAATGCTACAGTTGAAAATATAGCTAGCGCTAAAAATACTACAAATCCATTTTGATACCCGTAATAATCGAGAAGTACTCCCCCAAACCAAGGACCAATTACTCCTCCAATTCCTGAAAAGCCCATCGCTCCGAAGTATGTTCCTTTCAGATTGGAATCAGCGATCTCATCAATAAATACATCTGTCATTGAGAACATTAAAACTTCTCCAAATGTAAAAATAATTGTACAAATAGCTGCCCCTAACATGGATTCTACTAGTCCAAATCCAAACAATCCCCCGCTCACAAATAACGTTCCAACCATAATAGACGCTAATGGCGTATACTTTTTACACATTTGAATAACAGGGTATTGAATAACTACTACCGTAATTGCATTTAAAGCTAGCATATATGAGAACAACTTTACTCCATCCTGAAATATATGTGCATTTGCAAAGTATTGAGATACTGTCGTCGTTAAATGCGAAAAGCCACAATTACTCAAAATAATACCGACTAAAGCAACTAAAAATACTACATCCTTTCGCAAAATACGAATTGCATTTAACATTGTAACAGGCTTTTCTTTATTTATTTTCTTTCGTTCCAGTGGATACTTCTTAAATTGGAACGCCAATATAGCTGTATATAAAATGTATACTCCAGCTGCTACTAAAAAAGGAATTGTTGATTTTGCGCTTCCAATCTGTAATCCGACAAGTGGACCAATCGCCACCCCAACATTTATTGCACCATAACGCAAATTATATACGAGTAAACGATACTCTGGTTTCGTTAAATCTGATAATAAGGCTCTTGAAGTCGATTCAAAAAAGGACCTACATAATCCATTCAAAGCATTTAATAAAAAGAAACTTAAAACATGATCTGCAACTGAAAAACCTATAAATACAAACACCCAAACAATCATGGACCATATTATAATCATCTTTCGGCCGAATCGATCCGATAAATTCCCTCCGATAAAACTAGCAAAAACTCCAACAAGTGCACTCGTTCCGATAATAGCACCCGTCATTCCAGCTGATACCCCTTTAACAGTCGTTAAATAAATTGCTAAAAAAGGAATACTCATTGAAGTGGCGAACCTCGCAAATAAAGTCCCTATTATTATTGTCATTCCAAGCGGATGAATCTGTTGTAACTTCCCCTTCATCTCTAACCTACTCTCCCTTTTCCTACAAAAAAAAGAAAGCAAAGGATCTGCTTTCTTTTCCCTTTTTATACTTGAGATGTTTGTACCCGAGCTGTTCTCGTTATGTCCATATCAATTCCATATGTAAACTGTAATTCCTTACAAACATCTTTAATTAAAATCGCGACATTATACGTTTCATTAAATTGTAAAACTATGCTTTCTACTTCTTCGTATGTATACTTATATTCTCCTGTAATGACACTCTTTAAATCAAAGCATTCATTAATACAAAGTTGTACAAGTAGTTGGTCATATTTTTCTAGTACATCTTCTTTCTTCCAAAGTAACTCCTTTACATATAACCGATCAAATTTCACACTTTCTCGGTTACAGTCCGTTAAAATCCGGGTCATTTCATTTAGTTCTCGATATAATTCAGAAATATTTCTGCTTAAACTAAGCAGTTTATCTACGCCGTTTTCATATGACATATTTATTTCACCCCCGCATTTTCTTCTTATTATAGCAAGAAAATTCTAAAAATAGTTTCTTTCTTCTGAAATATTAGGAAACTAATTTCAATTGCTTTACAATGAAACTAGCTAACACGAAAGGGGAAAGAAAATTGGAGCAAAAATTATATTACATCGACGCTTATAAGATAGACTTTACTACTAAAGTTATAAAGCAAGATTATTGTACAGAAGGAAACTTATATGTTGTCTTAAATGAAACTGCATTTTATCCAACAGGCGGCGGACAACCACACGACACTGGAACTTTAAATGGTATTCCGGTAAGTAACGTTGAAGAAGTAAATGGAGAAATTCGTCATTTCATAGTAGAACAATTACATACAGAAGAAGTAGAGGGTAAAATAGATTGGGATCGCCGTTTTGATCATATGCAGCAACATACAGCTCAGCACATTTTATCTGCTGCTTTTTGGGATCATTTTAACATACCTACGATCGGATTCCATCTTGGAAAAGAAACGATAACAATTGATTTAGAAACAGAAAATCTGCATGTAGAAACAGTTGAAAAGGCAGTGCAAATTGCCAACAAAATTGTTTTTGAAAACCATCCGATCCGTATAGAGTGGATGAACTTAGAAGAAGCGAAAACACTACCTCTTCGCAAAGAACCGACTATGACAGAAAATATACGCGTTGTTATAATCGAAAACTTCGATTATAACGGCTGTGGCGGAACACATCCGAAACATACAGGTGAAGTAGGGCCTATTCAAGTACTAGGATGGGAGCGCAATAAAGGTGGTATACGCTTAACGTTTATCGCTGGCTGGCGCACACTAAAATTAATGGGACAACAACAACAAATTATGAAAGATGTTTCTAAACAATTGAACAGTAGCGACACTGATATTCCAGCAAAAGTATCCCAACTTCTTACATCCCAAAAAGAAAACGAAAAAGCAATACAAACAATGAATGAAAAATTATTATTTGCAGAGGCAAATGAACTACTGCAACAGCCTTTAGAAATACACGGTGGTATACTTATTTCTAAAGTATTTACAAACCGCCCTATGCAAGAAACTGCAAAACTGTCTGCTATTATTACAGAACAACAAGAACATGCAATTACATACTTCGTTATTGAAAATGAGGACAAATTACAATGTATTCTTGCTTGTGGTAAAGCAGTGACACTCGATATGAATGCTCTTTTAAAAGATGCCCTTCCTACAATTGAAGGAAAAGGCGGAGGAAATAAAAAGAGTGCTCGCGGCGGTGGAAAAGCAATTATGACCGGGGACGAATTTTTAAATCAGCTTGTTTCTTCTTTACAGTCAGCGGTGTAAAATATTTTTGCGAAGGATAGCTAATAGCTATCCTTCATCTCTATTTACAGACCTATATTTTGTTTCACCCCTTGATAACTCCCTGCATTTGCAAAACCATCACTTATAAGAGTTATAAAAGTTTGCGAAAAACCATACTGACTTAAATCTTTAATCGGCACCATTTGCACATCTTGAATTGGATTATGATCAAACTCATTAGAAGGTAGCGTAATTTCACCTTCAATCCTTTCAAGCAAAAACGTAATATGCAATAAAGATGGGCTAGCATCCGGTTTATCACAAACATAGAGTAGCTTCTTAATTTTAACTTCTAACCCTGTTTCTTCTCTCATTTCTCGAATCATCGCTTCTTCTAACGTTTCACCATTCTCTACCCTTCCTCCAGGTAAAGACCAATTGCGATTAGCCACTTTTTGCTTTACTATCAATATCTTTTCATCTTCAATTAAAATCCCCGTAACACGAACTTGCATTACATTTTCCATATGTAATCTCCTCTTCCCATTATATTTACAAATTAATTCTTCCACTAAAAGAACATACGTTTTATAATTAAAGAAAATTATGGAAGAAAGTAGTTATTACATTCATGCGTCCACCTTTAACAAAGTCTATATCACTTGAAGATTTCCAAAACTATTATTGGTTAAAAGCAGAACTCCAAACATTTTGTCGTGAGCATGGTTTGCCAGCTAGTGGCTCTAAGATCGAAATAACCGAGCGTATCTCACATTATTTAAATACTGGTAAAATATTAAAAAACAGTTCTGGGCAAAAAGTGAGTAAAGCCTCCCTATCCTATAAAGATCTTTCCCTTCAAACTGTTATTACTAACAATCACCGCTGTAGCGAAGATGTTCGTGCTTTTTTCAAAGAAAAAATCGGAGCAAACTTTCGCTTTACAGTAGCTCTTCAAAAGTTTTTCAAAGAGAATATCGGAAAAACATATGAAGACGCTATATTGTTTTGGTACGAAGAAAACGAACGTAAAAAAGACCCATCCTATAAAACAACTATCGGCACACAATTTGAATACAATCGTTTTACTCGTGCTTTTTTCGAAGACCCATACAACAAAGGAAAATCAAAAGCTGATGCGATTGCTGCTTGGAATGAAATAAAAGCAAAACCTGGTAGCAATGTTTATGTTCCTCAAAAAGTAGAAAACTAGTTATCTTGCTAGTCTTCTACTTTTTCAAATAATAGAGCAAGTCCAATTCCCCCACCAATTCCTAATGTCGCAACTCCATATTTCATATGCTCTCTTTGCGCCTGATAAAATAAGTGTGTTACAAGCATAGCTCCAGACGCACCGTACGGATGACCGAGCGCAATTGCACCACCATTTACATTTAATTTTTCGTACGGAATTTGTAACTCCTTTGCACATGCCACAATTTTTGAAGCAAATGCTTCATTTATTTCAAAATAATCTATATCCTCTACTTTTACATTCATTTCATTTAATAATTTATTCACTGCAAATATCGGACCTGTCCCTGGAAGATTCGGATTAACTCCAACTACAGCACTACGAACGAAACGAAGAACAGGCTTGTATCCTAATTTCCGAGCTTGTCGTTCTTCCATTACAAGAATGGCACATGCCCCGTCATTTACACCACACGAATTCCCTGCCGTTACTGTTCCATTTTGTAAAAATACAGGTTTCGTTCTTTTAATCATTCTTTCATAATTCATTTCTCGTTTTATAGCTTCGTCTAATAATCCATTAAAATAATGAGGTAATATCTCTTCTTGTATATATCCTTTTTTCAGTGCTTGCAGCGTTCTTTTATAGCTAAGACAAGCATACTCATCTTGCATCTCTTTCGTTATGTTATACTTCTCTGCAACATACTCAGCCGCTAATCCCATATCTGGATCCCCAATTGTTTCAGGCGAAAACCTCGCTCTACTTTGAAAAGATGACGTACTTGTACTCTCTACTCCCCCTGCAATATAACAATTACCCGCCTCACCTTGAATGAGATGACACGCGGTGCGAATGGCTTCCAATCCAGCACCGCATTGCCGATCAATCGTTACGCCAGGTATATGATAACCGAGCCCTGCTTCTAAAGCAGATAATCTTGCAACGTTACCTCCTGGTCCAACGACATTTCCTAATATGACATCATCTATTTCTCTCTCAATTCCTTTGCTTAGAAACGTAAGAAGTGGTGCTGCTAATTGCTGAACTTCATAATCTTTCAACATCCCGTTTTTTTTACCAATAGGTGTTCTTTTCGCTTCTACAATAACCGCCCTATTCATATATCTTCTCCCGGTTTTCAATCATACTTTTTGCTTCGATACGAGCAATCTTCCCGCTATTTGTATAAGGTATTTCATCAACAAAGTGCCATTCTTTCGGTATTTTAAAAGATGATAATCGTTGTAAGCAAAAACTCTTTAATTGTTGCTTTGTAGCACTTCCTTTTACGATAGCGACAGGCTTTTCACCCCAATAACTATCTTTTATACCAACAACAACAATTTCTTCAACAGCTGGATGCGTATATAGCAAACTTTCTATCTCTTCTGGATAAATATTGATTCCTCCAAATAAAATCATGTTCTTCTCTCTACCAACAATATATATAAATCCTTCTCCATCTTGGTAGCCCACATCTTGTACTGTCATCCAACCATCTTTGGTCAATTGCGGGATAATAGCTCCATCCGATACATAACCCATAAAAAACTGATCACTTTTCACATATACAGTTCCTATCTCGCCTGTCCGTACTTTTTCTCCTGCTTCATTACATATTCGAACTTGTACATTATGACAAGTTTTCCCCACTGAAGTCGGCTTTCTTTCACTCTCTTCATCGACCAATGCCGTTACAAAGCTTAGCTCCGACGCACCATAAAATTCATATCTTTTTGCATAAGGAAACATATTCTTCATCTTTTCTTTCGCTTCAGCTTCCCATTTCGCTCCTGACGAAATAATTTTCATTTCACTTTCAATTACTTTATTTTCTTTATACAAAGACTCAAGCATTGTAGGGACTGTATACATTACAGAAATATTCTCTATCTTTATACTAGATAGCACTTGAACTGGTACAAATTTTCTCGTTATGTGTACCGTTTGTCCTAGAAATAATGTACTTATTGCCCCGTATAAGAAAAGAGAATGAACAAGCGTCCCAGCTATTAAAATAGAATCCTCCTTTTTCATATGAAAGTCATGTACATTACAATCAAAACTATGAACCCACGACTGTTGCGCACGTAAAAATGCTTTTTCCTTTCCTGTTGATCCCGATGTAAATCCCATATAAAAAGGAGCGTCTTGTACATTTTCTACAGAATGATAGATAGGAAGATAGTTCTCAATCATTTCTTTCCATTCTTCAAGCTCAATAATCCTTCCTTCTTCGCAGGATATATCATTGAGCCTATACTGCTCCGCCACAATAACATCTGGTTTACTAATCACTAGTCTGTCTTTAAGCTCATCTCGTTTCCATTTTATATCTAGCGGCACACAAACCCACCCAGCCATAGCAGCACCAGCAAATATTTGTAAAAACTCAGCACAATTTTCTAATACAATTGCTACTGTTTTATTCTTCGATTCACTTTCATTCAACCAGTTTGCTACTTTACAAACTGACTCGTACCAATCTTTATATGTTAACACTCTATCATTTTCTTTAATTGCTATTTTATTCGGTTGTAAAGAGGCATACTTTTTGTATTCTTTTGTAATTCCCATATGAAATATCCTTTCTCTACAAAATAATAAAAAGAAACACGCAATGAACGTGTTTCTTCTCTTTCTTATCCCGCATTTGTATATTTTCTATTCTTTAAAGCGGGCGTAATAATGTGTTTCAATGAACGATGTAATTTTGTCACGAGAATTGCTGCTATAATTGCTTTTATGCAATCCCCTGGTAAGAACACAGCACTCACTTTCATCGTTTCCCATACGGAAACCCCCATTAAGAAAGCTTGTACAGTAATACCAAATACATAAACTACGAAAATACCACCAATTATATTAATACATAATACCTTTATAATAGAAACTTCACGTAAACGCTCAATTAAATAACCAATAACAAACGCTCCAATGATATAACCAAGTAAATATCCTGCACTTGGCCCAACAAATACACCTGGACCACCTCGTCCACCCGCAAGTAATGGTGCTCCAACTCCAACTATAAGTAAGAAAATAAGCTGACTTAATGCACCAAGACGTGAGCCTAACAACCCACCAGCAAGCATAACACCGAGTGATTGTAATGTAATCGGAACTGGTGTAATAGCAAGAGCAATTGGAGGTATTAACCCTAACACTCCCATAATAGAACTAAATAAAGCGACGAAAACTAAGTTTTTTGTATTCATATTTGCTTCTCCTATTTGTAAACTTAAAATATTTTTTAGATAACATATTATAGGAGTTATATTATCTTTCCATTCGATTCTTGTCAACTGAAATTAAAAATAAGTTTACAAATAAAAATTCGATTATTTCTCTTTATGCAAATGCTCAAGTTCTTTCCTAAGCGCCTGTTTTAAAAACTTCCCAACAGATGTTTTCGGAATTTCCTCCATAAATACAATATCGTCTGGTAACCACCACTTCGCAAACTGTGGTTTTAAAAATTCATATAGTTCTTCTTTTGTAACAGTACTATTTTTCTTTTGTACAACGCAGGCAACTGGACGCTCTTGCCACTGCGGGTGTGGAATTGCAACGACAGCCGCCTCAAATATAGCTTCATGTGCCATTAGAGCATTTTCAAGATCAACTGAGGAAATCCATTCTCCCCCGCTTTTAATAACATCCTTCGTACGATCAACAATCTTTACGCACCCTTCCTCATCAACCGTAACGACATCTCCTGTATATAACCATCCATCACGAAAACCTTCGACAGTACGCTCATCGTTATAATAGCTTGCAGCGATCCATGGCGCTCGTAAACATAGTTCTCCCATCTCCGTACCGTCCCACTTCACTTCACCACTTGTACCGACTACTTTCATCTCTACACCAGGGACAAGATATCCTTGCTTAGATCTTATCTCAAGTTGTTCTTCATACGCCAAATCTGTTTCATAGCTTTTTAGACGTGCAAGCGTTACGAGTGGACTCGTTTCAGTCATGCCATATGCATGGACGAAAGGAACATTATATTTTTGCTCAAACGCTTTAATAACGCTTTTCGGTGCAGCTGCGCCTCCGCATAGTAATCTCGTTATACTAGATAAATCATAACTATTATTTTCTAACTCTTGTAAAACACCAAGCCAAATTGTCGGCACACCCGCAGCTATCGTTACTTTTTCAGTTTGCATCATTTCTAATAAAATTTTCGGTGTAAACATCGGTCCCGGAAGAACTTGTTTTGCCCCAAACCAAGTAGCCGCAAAAGGAAGTCCCCAAGCGTTCACATGAAACATTGGCACAATAGCCATTGCTGCATCACTTTCCGATAAAGCTGTCGTATCCGCTAATCCGAGTGCCATACAGTGCAACACTGTACTACGATGTGTATAAACAACACCTTTTGGATTCCCTGTAGTCGCTGACGTATAACACATACCAGCAGGTGTATTTTCATCAATATCTTTAACAAATTGGAAATTTGGCTCGCCTTCTTCTAAAAGTTTCTCATAATGATATACAGGCTGAAGTGTAGTTTTTGGGAGCTCCTCTTTATCAGTCATAATAATATATGCTTGTACAGTCGATAATTCAGACTGGATATTCTCAATGAGTGGTACAAGATCTTCATCAATAAGTAAAATACGATCTTCTGCATGTTGAATAATGTATGAAATATGTTGAGGAGATAAACGAATATTAATTGTGTGTAATACGGAAGCAATACCTGGAATAGCAAAATATGCCTCCACATGTCGATGATGATTCCACGCTAACGTTCCTATGCGCTCGCCTTCTTTAATCCCAAGCTTTTTTAACGCACTTGAAAGTCTTCTTGTCCTTTCCCCTAGCTGCTTATACGTTAATGTCGTAACTGTATCATGTGTCCGTGAAATAATTTCTTTCTTTGGGAATAGTTTTTCTGCCCTTTCCATCATAGAACTAATTGTTAGAGGTACATTCATCATCATATTGTTTACATCCTCCCTTTAAAGCGTTTTCATTTCGTTCATTATAACAGACTTCTACAAATAATTACGATATTTTTCTGTATTTTCTGAATTATTTCTTTGGAAATAATTCAGAAAATACAGAAAAACCATGTTTTGAATACATACGATACAAAACATGGTTCTCTCCTATTTAAAAACTATCTACCTTTTTCCTTACTTTCTTTTTTAATTTAAAAATGAAACGATTACTGTACTCTTCATTTTCAACTAAAAGTTTATATGTTTCTAACACTCCTAAAACGCGAACGAAAAGATAGAAACCTATAGCAATAAGAACAACACAGTAAGGATAATACTGTACTAACTCTCCTGAAGTGATATGCTTTTTCTCAAACAAAAATGGTATTGCACCCGCTGCTATGAAACAAAGTCCAACGATTACTACTGCAGCATATTTCTTTTTAATAGTCGCATATCTTTTTGTCAATTCTTTTAAAAAGTTTGGATCAAATAGTAGTTCTTCCTTTTTCAATACATTGTATCGACTCTCTTCTATCGTTACAGGTACCATAATCGCTCCAATTCCAAGGACAGCAATAATAATGGTAAGGAATGTAGACATTGTTGGATCTTCTTTAAATAATAAATACGGTATTGTAGATAAAATAAGCATACTAAACCCTAATGCGATATATTTAGAAATTTTTTGCCCATATACTATATACCCTTCTGCCATTTCCTTACTTACATAATAACCATGTTCCTTTTCATTACTTTGCTCAGCAGTTTCTTTTAATAAGTAATCAAGCGATACTTCAAATACATTTCCAATCATTATTAACTTTTCAGTTTCTGGAAAACCTTGACCGCTTGCCTTGTCGTGTTTAATTTCTCAGCTAACGCTTCTTGAGAAAGGCCTTTTTCCTTTCTTAATTTAAAAAGTTTCTCACCAAATCCCATATGTGTGTCCCCCCTTGTTTTCTTAACTAAATTGTATATAAACATTGCTCCTATCTCTATCTTCCTGCGGTTGCACTTTGTCAACTTACGGTTGCGACTATGTTATATAGCGGTTTTGTATACGTTTTAGCTGTTTTTCTTCTATGATTATGGCGTTAATAAAACAACCCCTCCCAATAACAAATTATAACAATTAAAGGTAAATATTGTTATAAAAAAAACAAAAAAACTCCTTTCTTCATTTAAAGGAGTTTTCGTTATGAATCATTCTAAAATGACTACTTTTTCTTCTATATACTTTTCTGTGTCATGTAATGAATGATGAGCATCTCATACAGTATATGTTTTTATCTCTTTTTTTAAGGCGTACTCATATATATGTAAAATGTCACTTATATTAAATTAACTTAATGTAAGATGTTTCGTATACGACGTTTTATATTACCACTTCTTAACAATCATAACGGCTTCTGCTTAAACTTTTCATAATTCCGTACCTTTAATAAAAGGATATTCCCGCAATCCGTACAAATATAAGCATCTACTGGAGATGATGTAAACATCGTCTCCTTTTTCCTTATTTGTGCATAACCGACAAACTCACCTTCTCCTATGTTATGAGAACCACAATTAGAGCATGTCTGCACGTCTTTCTGTTTCATGAGCGCACCACCTTTAATCTGTTTCTACTCCCTTCGACAGTCCACTTCCATTTCCCTTCCAAAAAACCTCTTATTCTCTTACATTTCAACAGGAGTCTCAGAACAAACATCGTATATGTACTATGAAATATATTTATTGACGGAGGAATCGTATGAGTACAATTATGACAGTCAATACGGCACAAAAAATTGAGAACGCAGAAATACATATGCTTTCTTCTAGATTAGAGGCACTACAAGCAATAAGCGGAAATCCAATGCAAGTACAAATGAAAAAATTCGGGAGCGCCACTGCCTTTTCATCAAAAATAATTGCTGGTCCTGCTTTTAATACGGTAAAAGGTATTACATTTACAAATACAGATGAGATAGATGAAATCATCTCTTATTATCAATCGCTACAAATCCCTTGTCGTTTTGAAATTACACCCGCTCAACAAGGTACAGCTGAATTATTTCAATACTTATCTCAAAAAGGATTTTACCAATCGGGCTTCCATACCGCTTTATATAGTATACCGAGAGAAGATCCAGCCCTTCTTCCTTCTAACATTTCAGTACGCCAACTAAAAGAAAATGAATTTGATATTTTTGCAGACATATATGTACGTGGATTTAACATGCCTTCCTTTACAAAAGATGGCGTCCGCCAAAATAACGAAATTCTTTACGATAAACCAGGATGGCATTTTTTCATAGCAGAAGTTCAAAACACTCCTGCTAGTATAGGAGTTCTTTATATAAATAACGGTGTTGCCTCATTAGCTGCATCTGCTACTTTGCCAGAATTCCAACGTAAAGGTTGTCATTCTGCATTAATTCAAAAACGAATTGAGACCGCTGTTGAAGCCAATTGTAATTTGATAGTTGGACAAGCAAGATTCGGTAGCGGCAGTCAAAATAATATGGAACGTGCCCATATGAAAATTGCTTATACAAAATCAATATGGACTGCAAAAGACATATAATTAACATTCTTTCTCCATCCGTTACAACCTTATACATTTTATGACAATTCCTTTTCTATTCTATCAATCACTTGAATATTCAAATTATATTCGTTACGCTATTACTAGATACATCATTCAACTTGCAATATGAAAAGAGAATTCTAATCAAACTACAAGGAGGAAAAATGTATGACTAAGCATGATCATGGTTTAAAAGAAAAAGTAGAAGGTGCCATTGATAAAGTAAAAGGTGAAGTAAAAGAAGTTGTTGGGAAAGTCACTGACAATAAAAAATTACAAGCTGAAGGAAAATGGGATAAGGTAAAAGGCACTGCTAAAGATACTGTCGGTAATGTAAAAGAGAAAGTTCATGAATATAAAGAGAGCAAATAAAAAAGAGCAAAGATGTATGGTTGTACAAGTAGTAAGTTACTAGATCTGAGAAAAGAGAGTTTGTATTTTATATTCACCAATAAGATCATTTTAAAATGACAAATAGATGCCTCAAGGCATCTATTTGTCTATAAACAACTATTTTACTTCTATTGTATAATTACCTAATCCTAATCACTCAGGTTTTTCCTTACTAACATTTTCTAAGATAATGCCTTTGCTACAAAAGATTATTTGCTTTAAGATTAATTTTACATCTTATTTTTATTTACTTTGTGAAATCTGGTTTTAGGTCACCTGTATACGGTTCATGCTCGACAAAGATTTTTATATCTTTTCCATCCGCATCTTTCCCCATTCTTGTATACGTAAATTTATCTTTATTTAACTCTGTAAGTTCAAGAACCGCACCATATTTATTATTTCCTAACGAAACGTGAGCTCTTATTTTATTCCCATGTACAACATCGAAGAAACCATAATCTCCACGACTTACCCCTGTATTCACATTGAAAAACTCATATTTATTTGTATTTTTATCATATTTTGCTAGACTGATTAAGTTAGAGTTGTACTTTGTTACATTATTACCCTGTTCATCTAATACCACTGTTCCGTTCCATAGAGTACTAGATAAGATTTCATCTCCATCAACGTCTGTAACTATTTTCCCCGTCGAGTTTTCTAGATTTTTATCAGGTCAGGTGAAAGAAAGCTCTTTTTCTTGATAAGGAACATGCTCAACAAACACTTCTACATCGTTCCCATTTGCATCTTTCCCCATTCTTTTATATGTAAATTTCTCCTTATCTAATTGCGTTAATTCAACAACCGCCTGATAATTTTGTGTTTCAGAAATTAACACTCTTTTCTTTCCATCATTGGTTATAAAAAAGGTGCCGCTATCATTACGACTCTCCCCTGTATTTGCATTAAAAAATTCATACCTTGCAGTTTTAGCATCATACTTTGCAAGCCCAATGAAATTTTGATTTTCTTTCGTTACATCATTATGATCTTTGTCATAGACTTTTGTCCCTTTCCAATTTGTTTCACCAAGTATACTAGCCAGTAGTTGGCCTTTCGTTTGTTGAGTTCGCTTAGTTTCTTGTATTGCATTGTATAAAAATTGTGCATACTGTTCACGCGTCACATCCATACTTGGAGCAAAATGCCCTCCTCCTATTCCTTTTGCAATATTATTTGTTTGAACAGCACTAATTGCATTTCTTGCCCATGAGTTCGTCGAAACGTCATTAAAAGTATGATCACTCTTTGCCTTTAAATGAAAAGCATTTGTAAGAACCTGTGCCATTTCTGCACGTGTTAAGGATTCCTTCGGTCTAAAGTTCCCATGCTCATCACCCTTAAAAACACCCATTTCTGTTAAAGACAAGATTTCCTTTATATAGCTTGTCGAATCTTCGCTTACGTCCCCATATGGGTTCTGATGATTTTTGTTTTCTGCCACATTAAAATAACGATACATTAAAGTTGCAACTTGTTCGCGTGTCACGTTATCTCCAAAACCAAATCTCCCATCATCATAGCCGAAAATAATTTTCTTACCTGTTAATTGTTGAATCGCCTCATATGCCCAGTGCCCCTTTGGAACATCTTTAAATACACCAGTATGAATAGTTTGTGGTGTAACCTCTTCCGCTTTCACCCCTCCACTATTTTCACTCAATAAGCTTCCACCTAAAACTGCTGATATGATACATGTTTTTAAAATAGTTTTATTCATAGCTTCCCAATACCTTCCTTCATTTAACAAAGAATTACACCACTGATCTTCCAAAAGAAGATTCTATGTGAGCAATTCATGTTTTAAATTTTGATTACAGCTAGTTGTATACAAATTTTCAATTCCCCAACTTTGATACGAAGTATGTCGCTACCTACATCGTTACACCTCCAAAGTTCTTTTTCGTAGTATCCATAGCTGTTATATATATGAATTATAAATAGCAACTATAAATTGCCCATAAATAAATTATTAAAAAAAGATAAAATTAAGATAATATATTTTTAATCTCAATCAAAAAAAAAACGTTATTCTTTCTCATCTAGCTTGTTAAGAAAGAATAACGTTTTTTTAATTCTAGGGTCCCTTTTGGAAAAAAAGAGGTTTATTTTATATGTCCAAAAACAATTTCACGGCCTTTTCCAAACAAAACATCGGAAAAAAGCCGTGGCATATACTTATTTTATAATTGACGGAAGACGACCAAAATAGCTCTTTTTACTTCCCTTCATTCTTCTCTAACACATACAAATCTTCTTCAATATTTGTTAATTTTTCAGTTACAAGTTTTCTTGCATCTCCAATTGCTTGATTGTATGCAAATGGTCCTACTAACTTTATCATTTCTTCTATTAAACGTTCTGCTTGGAAACGTCCAATTTCATCTAAATCTTCTTCGACGAAAAATTGCTGAATTTGTGCTACAAGCTCTTCTTTTTTATCATTCGGTATTTTTATGTTCATCATCATTCGTTACTCCTCTATATTTAAGATAATACTTTTCTTAACTCTACCATAGAAAAGCGATTTCCTGGACAAGTTTTTGTAACCCCTTCTAACTCCCTATGGCCGAGTATATTTCCTTTCTCTATGGCAAACTGCTTCATAAACATTTTACATAAAGAATATAATGAATTCATTTGTACAGTAGTTGGATCATATTTATCAAAATTTCCCGTCATACATATTCCAATTGTGTCACTATTATTATCTTTCGCATGTGCTCCAATATGTAAACCTCGCCCTTCGACTACAGTTCCATCTTCTTCAATAAAATAATTGTAACCAATCCCGCTCCATCCTCTTACCTTTTGATGAAATTCGTGGGTTTTATACACATCCCATCCATCTTCTGACGTATGGTGGACAATCAGTTTATTTACTTTCTCTAAAGGAACTAATTCATCTTGAAATGTTAAATTTACACATTTAATTTCCATTTGAACTTCCTCCCCTTAAAAATCAATTATAATAATTGTTTTATCATCTGGTCTTATTCTATTTTCTCCTTCTAGCCTTTCAATGATTGCTACATATTCTTTTATGCTATTCTTTCTTATATATACCACAATTTGTTCTAACGACCACTCCGGATGGAACAATCCGTCCGAACAAATAAAGATCCCACTTACATCAGCTACATCTAATTCCCCATGTTGTAAATAAGTCATTGACTCTTTCATCCCATTTGCAACTGAGTAACCGTTTGGTACATTCGCAAGATAGCGGTTGTATTTCAACTGCTCCCGAACATCTTGAAAAGCATGTTCTTCCGGGACTGGTAATCCTTTTTTACGATCTTCTTCTCTCTTCTTTTTTGCACGTTTACTAATTCCCTTAACTGTATCTTTCGTTAATACTCTTATCGCTCCATCCTGAAGTATTGCAACGATCATACAATCACCTAATTGTGCATATTCAAGTTTCTCGCCTTCTATTTGAACTGCTGCAATACATGTACACCACAGTTGGTCTTTTTTTCTCGTATCAACCTTGTACTCTAGCATCTTGTTTTGCAATAATTCATTCGCCTTTGCAACTTCACCTTGTAAACTATTGATCTCTCGTAGCGAAGTAAAATGACTTGCAAATAAATGTGAAGCGATGTATGCTCCATTATGCCCTTCTTCATCACCAAACGGAACGAGCGGTGTTGCTCCATCACATACACCATAAATCATTTTATCTTCATTACAAAAAAATGAATCCTCACACTCTTGTTTTAAAGGACCCTTCTGTTGGTACGTTGTTATCTTCATATCTGTATCCCCTCCCATTTTACCGAATACTCAAACTATTTAGATTAATCTAATTTTCCAAAATAAACTGTTTTCCCCGAAAACTTTCAATTTCATATATAATCTTGAAATAATATGATTATTTAGTGAAGGACGGGAAAGAGATGGTCAGATTTCTTGGTGTTATTTTTGGTTCTATTATTATTGCAATTGCCTTTAATCTTTTCCTTATCCCCCATAAAATATTAAGTAGTGGAATTGGCGGAATTGCTATTATTTTAGGGATTGTAACCCCTGTAAACACAGGTATTATTAACTTTGTATTGAACTTACCTATCCTTATTTTAGGATACATAGGTCTTGGAAAAAAAGTAATTTTTAACACGGTTGTTTCTGTAATTGTATTATCTGTTGCATTATACTATGTTCCAGTAAAAGTCGTAGCAACAGATCCACTTTTATCATCTGTATTTGGCGGTGTCATCGCCGGAGCTGGTATCGGTCTTGTCTTTAACTGCCATGGTTCAACTGGTGGATTTGATATTATCGGTATGTTGTTATCTCGTAAGCGAGATATTAAACTTGGTGGATTCCTTATTGTATTAAATACTGTTGTTGTTGTCATTGCAGGATTTTTCTTCACTTGGGATGTTGCCCTTACAAGCTTACTTTCAATTTATGTGACTGGTAAAGTAATTGATGCCGTTCATACGAAACATCGTAAAGTTACACTTATGATTGTAACAAATCAAGCAGAAGAAATGAAAAAAAAGCTTCTTTCAACTGTAGTACGTGGAATTACGTTACTTGATGGTGAAGGTGCTTATTCAAACGAGAAAAAACGTGTACTTATGACAGTCGTTTCACGTGAAGAATTGGCAAGTATGAAACTAACGATTTCGGAAATTGATCCTCATGCATTCGTTAATATTACGGAGACTGTTGAAGTATTAGGATTGTTTAGAAAAGTGTAAAAAACTAGGTGGATCTCCACCTAGTTTTTATTTTCCATAAATTCAATTCGATTTCCAAACGGATCTGACACGTAAAATCTGATTACATCTGGTCGCACATGATCATCTATTACTTCAATACCTTGCTTTATTAACCCTTGTTTAAATTCATTAATTTTCAAAACATAAAAAGCTGGATGCGCTTTTTTAGCTGGATTAAAATTTTGCTCAACTCCGATATGAATCTCTTGATTTCCACACTTAAACCAACACCCACCACGCTTCTTTAATTCCTCTGGCTTTGGGATTTCCTCCATACCAATTTTATTACCATAAAATTCTCGTGCTTCTTCTTCACATCCTACTGGCGCCGCTACTTGTACATGATCAATTCCTTGAATATAATTTTTCATATTCCTTCCCCCTCTTCTATTCTAATGTTATAACGAAAATACATTCATGGAACTTAGAAAAAATTAATAAAGCAATATAAGATTCTCTTATTACTACCTTTTTTACCTTCCACTAAAAATAAAAAAGAAAATTTATTATATAATTTCCATTTTTTATAGAAATACATATTGAACCTATATTATAGTTAGTACTAGATTAATCTTTTTTAGATGCTAGTTGTACGGAGGAAATATTATGAGTCGTAAAAAATATTCATCTACTCAAAAAAAGCGTCATCCGAACGTATCTGGACGCTTGCGAAACCATATACAAAATCGTTCTTTAGCAGAAATGTATGCATCTCTTTTTGAACATAATCCTGATAGTATTATTTCATTGAATTTAGAAGGAGTTATTTTACATATTAACCCCGCTGCTGAAAGAATATTAGGTTATACTTCTAGCGAATTAGAGCGAAAAATAATCACTTCTATTTTAGAAGCACATATTTCTGAGCAAGTACTACAATACATAAAAAATACTGCAGCTGACAATCAAAAAGAGTATATCGTCTCTATTTATCATAAAGACGGATATTCACTAGATGTCGTAACAAAATTAGTTCCTATTTTTGTTGAAAACCGTTTAACAGGTGTATACGCCATTATGAAACCCCTTGAAAAATCAGAAAGAATTGAGAAAGT
Source organism: Bacillus sp. LBA3-1-1.1 (assembly GCF_040676495.1). Classification (NCBI taxonomy): domain Bacteria; kingdom Bacillati; phylum Bacillota; class Bacilli; order Caryophanales; family Bacillaceae; genus Bacillus; species Bacillus sp. LBA3-1-1.1. The sequence goes on along the minus strand of NZ_JBEGIB010000018.1, from coordinate 72,031 downwards.
ATTACAAGAGAGTGAGAAACGATTACGCACATTAATGAATTCAATGCCTGCGTTTGTTATTTTTAAGGATCATGAAGGGCGCTGGCTTGAAGCAAATGACTATGCGCTTTCTTGTTTCAATTTCCATAACGTTCCTTATCGTGGAAAAAGAGATAATGAACTCATTCAATATAACGAAGCGTACCGCGAATCTTTTTTGCATTGTGAAGAAGTTGATGAACTAACATGGCAAAAAGGACAAATTCTTCACGGAGAGGAATTTATTATACATAGAGATGATTCCGACCTAGTTTTAAGTATTTCAAAAGTTCCGCTCTTCCACCCTGATGGCTCACGCAAAGGTCTTATAGTGATGGGAAGAGACGTTACCGAACTAAAAGAAACTGAAAAGTTATTACGAAAATCCGAAAAGCTTGCAGTAGTAGGACAACTGACAGCTGGAATTGCCCATGAAATTAGAAACCCACTCACTTCATTAAAAGGATTTTTAACATTATTACATCCAGAAATAAATGAGGAAAATAAATGGTATGTGGACGTTATGTTGAGTGAAATTTCACAAATGGAATCTATAACAAGCCAATTTATGGCGATGTCTAAACCACAAGTGTTATCTATTCATACATGCAACGTACAAGCATTAATTGAAGACGTTGTAACTTTTATTTTACCAACAGCAGTTATGCATAGCGTTCATATCATCATGGATCATTTCGATTATATTTCTGACATTCAATGTGACAGTAATCAATTAAAACAAGTTTTGATTAACATATTAAAAAATGCAATCGAGGCGATGCCTGATGGTGGTAACATATTCATTCAAACAGCTTCGTTAGAAAATGATTTTGTTTCAATACGCATTATGGATGAAGGTTGTGGGATTCCTGAAGAGCGCATGGCTCGTCTTGGCGAACCTTTTTATAGCTTGAAAGAAAAAGGAACTGGCCTTGGCTTAATGATGTGCTATAAAATCATTCAAGAGCATCACGGAAAATTATTCATTTCCAGTGAATTAAACATAGGAACAACTGTCGATATCCAATTACCGATTGCTACAGCTCAGCCTGTAACAAACTCTTAACTATGCTACATTAATATAGTAAAAGACATCTGTTATAAGTAGTCGGGTTATTGTGGAAAACATCTACACTAATACGTTAAAAAGCTCAAAGTCCCTATATGACTCTGAGCTTTATTTTTGTATACGATTTATTTTATTAAATCCACTCTTTTCCATGTTTACGAATAAACTGAATATCATTTTCATAATGTTCAAGATGCCCTTCATCTATCATCTTTTGGAAGTTCATATCGCCTTCTAGTGCTTTTCTTTTCATGTATTTACATAATCCTTCTAATCGTAGAAGTACCATCTCCAAATATTCCTCGGCGATGCCATCACTTTTATAGGACTCAAAAAACAATTTAACTCTTTGCTTTATGCGGTCTGCATGCTGTAATGAATTATAATAAACCGCCTCACCTGTTTCCTTATAATAAACTCTACTTAATGGGACACAAGTGTAAAGAGTATAGGCTATGTCCCAAAGTCTTGGCCCAGGACCAGCAACATCAAAATCAATAATACCTACTGGTTTTTCGTTATTAAAAATAATGTTGTATATTGCAAAATCATTGTGGCATACAACCTCAATATTATTTGGCGTATTATCCATCGGTTTCCAATCATCTGATAAAGGAAAATCACTCACAGCATCATGATAAAGCCGAAGCATCTTCGCTATTTCTTTTAAAACATCATTAGACCACATATACTCTTTTAAAGGATAATTACCGGCTTTCCCTTCAATAAATGATAATATCTCTCTATCTTTATCATCAATACCTAAAAACTTTGGTGCATAACTAAAACCTTTGTTTTCCAAATGATTTAATAGCTTATGAATTTTCGTACTGCCTTTCTTTAATTCTCGTCGAACAGTATCTTTCGAACGATATACGTTTGAAACATTCCCTCCCGTTAGCATTTCTTCATTTTCGTAGTTTGCCATCTAATAGTTTCCCCCTCATTATTAGAAAAATCCACGCTCCTGCTCATTAACAAACAGGAACCCCTTTACTTTTCTTTATATTTTAACATAGTTTTCCTATTCTCTTTTAACCCCTTAAATTACAACAAAAAACGGGTATAAAATCTTTATGATTTTATACCCGTTTTAGTCTATCATTTATGCCTGTGAAACCATTTTTTCATACCATTCCGTTGCCTTCTCTACTTCACCAATCGTTAATTGATGCCCTCTATTTTCCCAATGCATTGTTACATTAGCATTTGCATTTTCTAATAGCATCTTCAATTCCTCTGACTCAGAAGGTGAACAAATTGGATCATTTGTTCCAGCAGCAATAAACACTGCTTTCTCTACTAAATTAGGAAGTTCTATCCCTCTTCTTGGGACCATTGGATGATGAAGAATAGCACCTTTTAAGGCATTTTCATAATGGAATAATAAACTCGCTGCAATATTTGCTCCATTTGAATACCCAACAGCTACGATATTATCTCTATCAAATTCATATGTTTTTGCTGCTTCATTTAAAAATTCATTTAATTCCTTCGTACGGAAAACAAGATCCTCTTCATCAAAAATACCTTCTGCTAATCGGCGGAAGAAACGAGGCATCCCATTTTCTAATACATTTCCACGAACACTTAATACAGAAGCTTTTGGATCAATTCTTTCTGCAAGTGGTAATAGATCTAATTCATTACCACCTGTACCATGCAATAATAACAACACTGGTTTTGACGTATCTTTTCCTTTTTGAAAAACATGTTTCATCATAATCCTTTTCCCCTTTCAATCACTTTAGTCTCGATTTCTCACTTCAAATGGTAAGAGTGTCTGTTCAATTTGTTTTCTATGTTGTTCATATCGGTCCGGTAATTTTAACTCCTCACCCATCGTCTCTAAAGATTCGTCATGGGCAAAACCAGGAGGGTCTGTTGCAATTTCAAATAAGATTTCACCGTGTTCTCTAAAGTAAATCGCGTTAAAATAATTTCGATCTTGTACAGGGGTTACACCATATCCAAAACGAGACACATGCTCTTTCCAGTCTAGTTGATCAGCATCGTCACTCGCTCTCCAAGCAATATGATGGACTGTACCAACACCCATCTGACCACGCCCGATTGTTGATGACCTCAAGTCGATAATATTTCCAATATCAGCAGAAGAACGGAATCGAATAAATTCACCTTCTTCTCCAATTTTCTCAAGACCCATAACACGCTCTAACAATTCAGCAGTTTTTTGAGGTTGTGCCGATAAAAGAACAGCACCGCCAAATCCTTTAATTGCGACTTCTGGCGTAACTTCCCCAAAAGTCCAATTATTTAATTCGCCCTCTTCTCTTTCAACTAATTCTATATGCAAACCATGTGGATCATCAAATTCTATATACTGTTCTCCAAACCGAGTCATTTTTGTATACGGCACGTCGAATTTTTCTAATCTATTTTCCCAAAACTCCATTGCACCTTTTGGTACGACATAAGACGTAATGCCTACTTGACCGTCCCCAATAATACCTTGACGAGCACCTGCCCATGGGAAAAACGTAATAATTGTTCCAGGCTTTCCTCCTGCATTACCAAAATAAAGATGATACGTACCTGGATCGTCAAAATTCACTGTTTGTTTCACTAAACGCAATCCCAATACACCCGCATAAAAATCTACATTTTCTTGTGGGTGACCTACGATTGCTGTAATGTGATGAATTCCCATCGTTTTCTTTTCCACTTTCTCCACCCCTTTTTTTATTTCATTACAAAAAACATTTATTCGCTAAAATTCATTATTCATTTTGTCCATATGATAAAGTTCAATCCGCAATACTATTTTTTTCAAAATTGAGGTATTTCTCTAAAAAACTACCACATTTCATTTAGCTCAAAAATTATCTCGAATTCGAGATAATTTACAAAAAAACTACAGTTCTTACAATGTGCTTAGTTTAACATTATTTAAAATATTAGCTTTATTATTTTGACTATCCTTAAAATTTATCTTGAATTCGAGATTTATTATAGTCTAATTAATTTTTATTGTCAATGAGTATATCGTTTCACTTTTTCATCAAAAGCAATATTCTGATAACTAATACCCATACTACTATAATCAAAAAAGCCATACAAACGTATGACTTTTACCAACATTTTTTGTTCCACTATATATTTACTTCTCACTTACAGCAGGAAACAATTCCGAAAGAGGTACTACTCTCCCCACCTCATCTTTAAATACAATATGCTCCCTTGTTAAGTGGCGTGGGCTCTTTACCCCTGCTGCTGCCGCTAATGAAAACAAACTATATCTCATACTAATAACATAGTTCATTACTCGCCATTTTTTCTCATACGGATCTAATGCTTTTTGGTAGTGTGGATTCGTAGTTGCAACCCCCGATGGGCATTGTCCTGAATTACATTGAAGCGCCATAATACAACCGCTTGCCATCATAAATCCGCGTGCTGAATTTACGGCATCTGCACCGATAGCTAAAGCAATCGCCACTTTATCTGGTGTGACTAATTTCCCAGAGGCAAACACCTTTAATTTATCCCGGACACCATAATGATTTGCTGTATCAATAAATGTAAGTAATGCCGGTAGAAGCGGAAGCCCCATACTATCTGCCATCGATTTATACGTAGCACCCGATCCACCTTCTGAACCATCAATTGTAATAAAATCTGGATAAATATTTAATTCACTCATTATTTTTAATAAATCTTCCAGAGGCTTCTGCTGTCCAATTACGATTTTCATCCCGACTGGCTTACCACCGTTTTCTTGCAACTTTTGAATAAAGTAAAGTGTATCCGCTGCATTTTTTAAAAATGAAAATCGATTCGGTGAATTAATCGTCTCCCCTTCTCGTACGTTCCGAACAGAAGCAATTTTCTCATTTACTTTTTGTCCCTCTAGATGGCCACCACGTATTTTAGCACCTTGCCCAAATTTTAACTCGAACGCCTTAATATTACTTTCTTTCGCTTTATCCATAAATTTCTCCATTGAAAAATTCCCGTCTTCATCACGGTATCCGAATAACCCTGGACCAATTTGTGCAACGATATTCGCACCTGTATGTAAATGTTCTGGAATTACACCCCCTTCTCCAGTATTAATCCACGATCCACCTGCCATTTTCGCACCAAAACCGCTCGCTAAAATATAATTCTCTCCAATCGCACCGTAAGATGTCGCTGATGCTCCAAACATTCCATGTAGCTTCCATGGGTATTTACGATTTTCACCAACTATAATTGCATCGTCATCTTCATATAACCAAAGATTTGTTGTATCCGCTGTCAATTTCTCTCTTCTTGAAAATAATCCTTCTTTATGAATTACATACTTTTTCCCCTCACTTTCTTTCGTGAGATTTACACTTAATTCATCTGTTAAAATCGGAAACAATGTATTAGCAATATAATAGCCAGATGCATCAAAATCTCGTTTCGATCCAAAACCAAGTATTTCAGAACGATATTTCGCTAAGAACATAACACTTTGAAAATCGTAACGTGAAAAAGGTTTTCCATCCGTGTCATGATCAAACCAGTATTGCCGGAATTCCGGTCCTATCTTTTCAAGTAAATAGCGCATTCTTCCTAAGTATGGATGCAGTTTTAATATAGAATGGTGCGTCCGTTTTTTTATAAAAAATGTAATAATAAAAAAGACAATTAAAAGTAACATCAAAAAGAGCAATATACTAATAATAACGAGTAGAGTTTCACTCATCCCGCTTCCCCCTATGAAATTCCATAATAAAAGGAGAACACTTCATGTGTTCTCCTTTTATCCTTATTCAGATTAACGTAGCAAGATGCTCTTTCGCATCATATTCAACTAAACTTTCAGCATTTTTAATTCGATGAACAAAATCCGGATTAGCGATTAATGGTCTTCCAAACGCCGCTACATCAATTGTTTTTTCTTGCAGTGCTTCTTCTGCCTCTTTCGGATTCAAATTACCTACTCCTACGATAGTACTATCCCAATACTTTCTTACTAATTGATGAAAATTCTTACCGTCAGCAATAACTTGCGTATAATTCATCGTTGAAGGGTGAATCATCGTTAATCCAACTTCTTTAAACATATTTACAAACGTTTCAATTGCAAGTTCAGGATGTTCCCACATATAAGTAGGATTATCACCTTTAAAGGCAGAGAAGCGAAGAAGCGTTTTATCAGCTCCAACTGCTTCAATTACAGCCTGAACAACTTCTTTCATAAACGTTAACCTTTGTTTTAAGTCACCGCCGTATTTATCAGTACGCTTATTCGCAAATTCATAAGTAAATTGGTCAATTAAATATCCGTGTGCACCGTGAATTTCTACACCATCAAATCCAGCTTCTATCGCATTCTTTGCAGCTTGTGCATATTGACCGATAACTTCTTTTATTTCTTCTATTGTCATTGCTTCTGGTGTATCAAATGGTTTACGAAAACGAGGAACATTCCCCTCCGCAGCAATAGCAGAAGGTGCTTGCGGCATTTGACCACCAATTATTTCGTGATGACTCATACGTCCAACATGCCATATTTGAGCAATAATCGTTCCGCCTTCTTTATGTACTGCCTCTGTAACAGGTTTCCAAGAATCGACTTGCGCTTGTGTATAAATACCTGGTACTCCTGGATTTCCTTTTGCTCTTGAGCTAATGACGATTCCCTCTGTAATAATTAATCCAACTCCATCAGCTGCGCGCTTTCTATAGTACTCGACTACATCAGTACCAACTACTCCCGTTTCATGATTCGCGAAACATCTCGTCATCGGTGCCATCGCTATGCGATTACGAAGAGACCAAGATCCAATTTGAATCGGATGAAATAACTTCGTTTCTTCAATATTATCAAAAGACCCCCAAGCGTTTATATTTGTTCCTTCATAAATACTTGCCGCTTTATTATTTGAACTTGTCATTTTTCTTCCCCCTAAAAAAATCTAACTATAATCGCATCATACTTACTTTTAGATAGTAACGTCAATTTATACGCTCTTATGTAGGAATATTCGTATAATAAAACTAACCGTTTTTTACTTCAAGGATTCTGAAATTCAGGACTCTACTGTTTATTCTAATGTCCAGTAAGTGGATGAGGAAAATACTTATTAAGTGGATGTTTTTTTTTTCTAGTTTTATTACTATAGAATATATTGGTAATTAATTATTTAATTATTTACTAACAAAAAAGAACCTGTTTCCAATGTACTATGTTCAAACTTAAACTAACGAGGTTTCAATAATTCATTTGTTTTTTAATTATACCAACGAAATTTTAGGAACTAATAAAAGATTCTTAGATAGTTGAAAGTATTTTTTCTTATTTAACTTTTAGAAAGAAGGATAACAATGAAAACAAAAGCTATCGTTTCTACACCTGAAAAAGATTTTAATATGCAAGAAGTATACTTAGACGAGATTAAAGACGATGAAGTATTAGTAAAGATTATCGCTTCGGGTATATGTCATACAGATGCAACAGTTTTAGATGGTACAATGCCAACACCAAAACCAGTTGTTTTAGGACATGAAGGTTCTGGTATCGTAGAAAAAGTGGGAAGTAATGTAACCTCTGTTAAACCTGGTGACCATGTCGTACTTGGGTTCGCTTACTGTGGTCATTGTGAAAATTGCTTAGATGGTAATGCTGGCGCTTGCGAAAATATGATTGAATTAAACTTCTCTGGAAAAAACAAACGCAATGTAACACCTATACACGATCTTAACAATAATGACATTTCTCAATTCTTCGGCCAATCTTCATTCGCATACCATGCCGTGGTTGATGAGAATAATGCTGTAAAAGTACCAAAAGATGTTGATATACGTTTGTTAGGACCACTTGGTTGTGGAATTATGACTGGTAGCGGTACGATCCTAAATTCATTACAGCCAAAACCAGGTAGTAGCCTAGTTGTATTTGGAACTGGTGCTGTTGGCCTTAGTGGCTTAATGGCAGCTAAAATTGCTGGATGTACTACAATTATTGCCATTGATATTCATGATAGTCGTTTAGAATTAGCGAAGGAATTAGGGGCTACACACACGATTAATAGCTTAAACGAAGATCCAGTTGCCAAAATTAAAGAAATTACAAACGGTGGAGCTAATTACTCATTTGAAACAACTGGCGTAAATACTGTTACACTGCAATCCATTCAATGCTTACGAGTAAAAGGTACAATGGCAACTGTTGCTGTTGGTAAAAAAGATTTAACTTTAAACGTAACAAATGAAATTGTCGTAAAAGCTATTACAATTAAAGGGGTAGTTGAAGGTGATGCAGTACCACAACTATTCATTCCAAAATTAATTAATTTCTATCAAAAAGGACTATTCCCATTCGATAAGTTTGTTCAATTCTATTCTTTTGAAGAAATTGCTCAAGCATTTGAAGATTCTAAAACAGGAAAAACGATTAAACCAATTATTGTAATGGAGTAATATTCGTTTACTTTTTCCCGATAACTAACAAAATAAAAATATCCTGAACTGGAATAAATAAAATTAAAAAGGTTTCCTAAGTAGGAAACCTTTTTTAGTTGACCAAATATGGATGACAACTCGTTTATCTCTTTTATATAAAGAAAATAAACAATTATTATCTCTTCACATATAAAAAACCTTTAACAATAGAAGTGAGAGTGATTCAGTATTCTTCTAAAAATAATAACTTATATATACCTAAAACAATGAAAGCCCTACCTCTCTTTCATCCTTACGGCTCCTCGTCCGTGCCAGTGTGAATCAGGATTGCAAAAATTAAGTAACTATTTTATCGAAGTATTTAATTAAACTTCGAATATTCGTAAAAGAAATCAAAAAATAAAAATGGATTTGATTGTAGTAATAACAAAAGAGGTTAATGCTCTAAAAGTGGTTTGAAAGAGTTGAATGTCTTTGAAATGATTGATTCTCTATAATTATGCTCCCAAAAAATTCAAGTCCTTTTTTGGGATGTAATACATTATTTGTAATGAATCTTAACAAAAGCTTTTTATTTGATTTTCTGTGATACCTTCAATTAATCCCAGTTCACTAATCAAAAATTCATGTGCGTTATCTAACATTTTCTTTTCGCTTGCATTAAGTGCTTTTTCTTTCTGCATACGTAATAAATCACGTACAACTTCAGCACCTTCTTGTATTTTACCCGTTTTTATTTTATCAGTGTTCAATTTATACCTTTGTTTCCACGTAAGTAATCTATCTGATTCTCCATGTTGAAAAACATCTATTATGTGTGTTAATGCCTTTAGAGTTGTAACTGGTCGTATATTTGAATTCAATATTTTCCCCATAGGAATCATTACTTCCATATTACTAGCCGACATTTTTATAACATAATACTGTTGTTTTTCCCCTGAAATTTCTTTTTCTTCTATGGCTTTAATTATACCTGCTCCGTGCATTGGATAAACAATGTTATCGCCAATTTGAAACAAATAATCCACCTCCATATATGGTAACCTTCTCAAGCATAACACACATTTATTTTTTTAGCAAAATTTTTATAATATCACAAAATTATTTTCCATGTCAATTTATTTATACATAAAAATTCAATCTGTACAGAAACACTAAAGAACCCGCATTTTTTTTACCTTTTCCTCCAATTTTAAATACCTTGTAAAACAAAAAATACATCACTACATATAAGTAGCGATGTATTTTTATATAATATGCAACATGAAAGACAAAAACGGTTACTTCAAAACTTCACACACACAATTCTTCGCTTATATACTAACCTGTTTACTAATCGTTTCTCGCGCTAACAGAAAACTCATAATCACTTGTGCAGCTACTCTACTCGTCATATCCCTAAAATCAAGAGTTGGATCAATTTCTACTATATCCATCCCTTGAACGAGTGGCTCTTTACCAAGGAATTCAATTGCATCAAGTAAAGTTGTACTATCCATTCCACCAGGGCCAATTGCTGGACAGCCTGGCGCAAACGCTTGGTCTAATACGTCCATATCAAGAGAAATATAAATAGAAGTCACACCTTGTTTTCTTAATACTTCAATACTTTCTGAAATAAGATCTTTTATTTCTCGCTCTCTTACATCTTTCATTGTATACACTGTCACGCCATGCTCTTTTGCATATCCATGGTACGTACGTGCATTTGAAAAATTACGAATTCCGATTTGAACGAGTTGTTTTCCTGTAATCACATCATTTTCTAGTAAACTACGGAACGGTGTACCATTTGATGGACCACCATCATCTAAATTGCGTAAATCATGATGGGCATCAAATTGAATAATACCGACCTTTCCTTTACTATTTGCAAAACCTGTTATACTCGGGAAACTAATCGAGTGGTCACCACCAAGAACAATCGGTATCATTTTCGGGTTTACTTTCGTCAAATGACCAACTGTTTTCGCAATCCGGTTATGACTTTCTTTTATATCTGTCACATGCATCGTAATATCACCGCAATCATGAAGAACACTTTCTTTCATATCGTGTTCTTCTGTAATTGCGTACGTGCTATATGCATCTAACATCGCACGAATTGTTTTCGGTGCAAAACATGCCCCTGAATGACTAATAGATGGTTTAGAAAGGGGTGCACCAATTAAGGCTGCACCGAATATTTCTACGCCTTCCTCCCAATCTTTAATCATCTCACTCCATTTCGTCACTTCACGATCAATAAATTTTGCATTTTTCTTTAAATAGTGGCCGTGCTCCACGATTGTTCACCTCTTGTATATGCAATATTACCATTCTTCCACACTGTATTTACATGACTTACGCCGTAATGGTACGGTACGTAAGCATAATTGTAAGCATCCCATAAAACTAAATCTGCCTTACGACCAACTCTAATTTTCCCAGCTACATCGCCTCGATTAATAGCATAAGATGAGTTAACCGTTACGGCATTCCAAACTTCTTCTGGTGTCATTTTCAGTTTTAGCATCGCAATGCTCATAATAAGCTGAATGTTTTCAGTTGGACAGCTACCTGGGTTAAAGTCTGTAGCTAAAGCAACCGCTACACCTTCATCAATCATTTTACGACCACGAGCGAAGCTTTCTTTATTTAAATAGAAAGTTGTTCCTGGTAATAACGTTGCTACTGTATTAGAGTTTGCAAGCATTTCAATTCCTTTATCAGAAGCGCCAACTAAATGGTCCGCTGATGCTGCACCAATTTCAGCAGCTGCTTCCGCACCACCAAGAGGGTCGATTTCATCTGCATGGATTTTCACATCAAAGCCAAGCTCTTTCGCTTTTAATAAAAATTCTTTTGATTCTTCTACAGAGAACACACCTGTTTCGCAGAAAATATCGACGAATTCAGCTAATTGCTTCTCTTTCATTTCTGGCAGTAGATCTAACATCCATTGTAAAAATTCTTTTGATCTACCTTTATACTCTTTCGGAACTGCATGAGCACCTAAAAATGTGGAAACTAAATCGATTGGATGCTCTTTTTGTAATTGCGCCGTTGCCTCTAATTGTTTCCATTCTGTCTCATCATCTAATCCGTAACCACTCTTAGCTTCTACAGTTGTCACACCGAAAGATAGCATACGGTCTAAATGAAATTTCGCTTTTTGAACAAGTTCTTCTTTCGTCGCCTGCTTCGTTGCATTTACAGTTGAAAGAATACCTCCGCCTTGTTCTAAAATTTCTAGGTACGGAACTCCTTGTAATTTCAGCGCGATCTCATTTTCACGAGATCCACCAAATACAAGATGAGTATGCGGATCAACAAGACCAGGAGAAACCATTTTCCCGCCGCAATCAATAACTTCTTTCGCCTGAATCCCTTTTGCTTCTTCCGCTGTTCCAACGAAAGTAATTACGCCGTTTTCAATTCCAACCACACCGTTTTCAATAACAGGAAGCGTGTTCATCGCTTCCCTTCTTAACAAGCCATCTTCTTGATCCATTGTTAGTAATTGACCGATATTTATTAGTAAAGTGTCCAGCATGTTTTCTCCTCCTTATTTCATCATCGGAATGTTAACGCCTTTTTCTTTCGCAGTTTCCACAGCTAAGTCATATCCTGCATCAACGTGACGAACAACACCCATACCAGGGTCAGAAGTTAATACGCGCTCAATACGTTTTGCTGCTGCTTCTGTTCCATCTGCAACAATAACCATTCCAGCGTGAAGTGAATAACCCATACCAACGCCACCACCGTGGTGAACAGATACCCAGCTCGCACCGTTTACACTGTTAATTAATGCATTTAAAATTGGCCAGTCTGCTACTGCATCACTGCCGTCTTTCATCGATTCTGTCTCACGGTTTGGAGATGCTACTGATCCGCAATCTAAATGGTCACGACCGATAACGATTGGTGCTGATAATTCACCATTCGCCACCATTTCATTAATGATGCGACCAAATTTCGCGCGCTCACCGTAACCAAGCCAACAAATACGTGATGGAAGACCTTGGAACTCAACTTGCTGACGAGCCATACGAATCCAGTTACATAAATGCTCATTATCAGCAAACTCACGTAAAATTACTTCATCAGTTTTATAAATATCTTCTGGATCACCAGAAAGCGCTACCCAGCGGAACGGTCCTTTTCCTTCACAGAATAACGGACGGATAAATGCTGGAACGAATCCTGGGAAATCGAATGCATTTTTCAAACCTTCATCAAAAGCAACTTGGCGAATGTTATTTCCGTAATCAAATGTAATCGCGCCTTTTTCTTGCATAGCAAGCATTGCTTCCACATGTTTTTTCATACTTTCTTTTGATAATTGTACGTAACGTTCTGGATCTTCTTCACGAAGTTTCGCTGCTTCTTCTAACGTGTAGCCTACTGGAATATAACCGTTTAATGGATCATGAGCAGATGTTTGATCCGTAACTAAATCTGGCGTGATATTACGCTTCACTAGTTCTGGTAAAATCTCCGCTGCATTTCCTAACAATCCGATTGAAATCGGTTCTTTCTTCTCTTTATACTCGTTCGCAATAGTTAATGCTTCTTCTAAAGACTCTGTATACAGATCACAATATCTCTTTTCAATACGACGATCGATGCTGCGCTTATCAACATCAATAGCAATTACAACACCGCCGTTCATCGTTACAGCAAGAGGTTGTGCACCGCCCATACCACCTAAACCAGCAGTAAGTGTTACTGTACCTTTTAATGATCCATCGAAATGTTGACGTGCCGCTTCACCAAATGTTTCATATGTTCCTTGTAAAATCCCTTGTGTTCCAATGTAAATCCAGCTACCAGCTGTCATCTGGCCGTACATCATAAGACCTTTTTTCTCTAGTTCACGGAAGTGATCCCAGTTCGCCCACTTTGGTACTAAGTTTGAGTTCGCTAACAGAACGCGAGGTGCATCTTCATGTGATTTGAAAATTGCAACTGGTTTTCCTGATTGAACAAGTAACGTTTCATCGCTCTCTAACGTTTTTAATGAATCAACAATTGCATTGTAGCTTTCCCAGTTACGAGCTGCACGGCCAATTCCACCATATACAACTAATTCTTCTGGTTTTTCAGCAACTTCAGGATCTAAATTGTTCATTAACATACGAAGTGCAGCTTCTTGAACCCATCCTTTCGTTTGTAACTCAGTGCCTCTTGGCGCGCGAATTGTTTGTTGTACTTTTTCCATTTCAATCTCTCCCTTTTCTCGTTTTATAGTGCTGCGTTTACATCTAATCTTTCTTTTATCGAATAATTCGTTTTTAACCAATGTGTAATATTTTCAATATCCGTTGAGAATATGCGGTCATTTGTAATAGAAGGTACTTGTTGACGACCTTGATGGTAGAAGCTCTTCGTCACTGTACTCATATTTTCGATTCCTCGATACTCCGCTGCTTGCATCGCACAAATCATCTCGATCGCAAGAACGCGTCTTGCATTTTGAATAATTTGATGTGCGTGACGTGAAGCGATTGTTCCCATACTCACGTGATCTTCTTGGTTAGCTGACGACGGAATTGAATCTACACTCGCCGGATGTGCTAACGTTTTATTTTCTGAAACGAGTGAAGCCGCTGCATATTGCATAATCATTGCACCAGACTGAAGTCCTGGCTCTGGACTTAAAAATGGTGGTAGGTCATTTAATTGCGGATTTACTAAGCGTTCAATACGGCGCTCTGAAATATTTGCAAGTTCTGCCATTCCAACTTTCAAGAAGTCCATCGCAAATGCAATCGGTTGTCCGTGGAAGTTACCACCTGAAATTACTTTTTCCCCGCCATCAAAAATAAGTGGGTTATCTGTCGCTGCATTCATTTCAATTTCTAATTTTTCTTTCACGTAATTTAAAACTTGCCAAGAAGCACCGTGTACTTGTGGGATACAACGAAGTGAATATGCATCCTGTACACGAAGTTCTCCTTGTTTTGTCACTAACTTACTATCTTGAAGGATGTCACGAATTCTGCTCGCTACTTCCACTTGCTCTTTATAACCGCGTGCTTTATGCACATTTTCATCAAATGCATCAATAATGCCTTGTAATCCCTCAATTGTCATAGAGGCAATTAATTCAGCTTGATAAGCCGTTGCTTCTGCTTCTATATAAGATAGTACTCCTTGCGCTGTCATCGCCTGTGTACCATTAATTAATGCAAGACCTTCTTTTGCTTCAAGTTCAATCGGCTCCAGTCCCTCTTCTGTAAGAGCAACCATCGCATGAACTCTTTTCCCTTTATAGAACACTTCACCTTCACCTAATAAAACAAGAGCAAGATGAGATAGAGGTGCTAAATCGCCACTCGCACCAAGTGAACCTTGTTGCGGAACGACTGGGTGAATTTTACGATTTACAAACTCAAGAAGCATATTTACAACAAGCGGTCTAACACCAGATACTCCTTTAAGCATCGTGTTCGCTCGTAAAATTAACATACCGCGTGATACTTCTTCAGGAAATGGATCGCCTATCCCGCATGCATGTGATTGAATTAAGTTGTGCTGAAGTGCCTTTACATCATCTTTTTGAATAAGCACATCACTAAACTTTCCAAAACCAGTTGTAATACCGTAAACGATTTTTCCGTCCTCTACAATTTTCTCGACAACTTCGCGGCATTCTGCCACCTTTTGCATACTAGTTGGGCAAGCTGTTACACCTTCACCTTCAAGTAACAACCTCTTCATTTCTTCAACTGTCAATGTGTGTCCTGTTAGCGTAATCATTCTTTTTCCTCCTTATAAAGGCAAAAGGGGACCTTATCTTTTTAAGACAGACTTCTGTCCTAAAAAAGTAAGGCCCCCTTCTAACTAATAGACTATGGGCAAATCATATGTGATTAATTCCTAAACCAATCGCCTCATGCTCAGATCCTTTTACAGGTGCACCAATCGTTCCATATAATGCAACAGCAACCCATTCGCCTTCTTTCTTTCCGTCGTATGGTGTACCGCGCACAATCGCAAAGCGAAGTCCTACTGTACGAAGAACGTCTGCTAACTGAATTTGTCCTCTCGTCACTCCGTACAAAGCTTCCATAATTGCATGATAAAGTGCATGTGTTTCTCTGTAAACGTCTGTTTCAATAACTCGGTTGCTCTTAGCCGCTGTTTCCATTGCTGCTACAACTTTTTGCGAATTCATCGAACCAACTTTCCCCGTACAATATTTCCAACCTTTTGGAATAGATAATACAGGGCTTTCATTCTCATCCGCAAGTGCCAACAACATGGCCATACGACCAATTCGATGTGTTCCTTGAAGAAGCATGTGACTCTCTCATTTCTTTTGAATTATTTGAATATTACTTAATTTAAGAATATATGAAAACGTTTAAATCGTCAATAGTTTAAAATAGTATTCAAGTAATTTTTTTATCCCTCTCATACTTGTGTACACAATTTATTTACAGATTTTTTTCAGACGTGCTATAGTCTCACTAACAGATGCAAAGGAGCGAGATTTCAGTGGCAAAGCGTAAAGATATTCATTTTCGAATTGAAGAAAAATTACTTGAAAGATTTGAATCGGCACTCCATTACGAAGGTTTAAATAAAACAGACGTATTAACACATGCGGTCCAGCAATTTTGCACGAAGGTGGAATGTGAAAAAATGAATGATGTAAAACGCCAATACAGCGTAAGCAACCATTTACAAACACGTATCGATACACATAAACATTTTGAAGAGAAACGAGTGAATGTAGATGAAGTCGTCATGGAACATTTACAACTTCAAGGAGAAGAAAAAATATTAGAGGTCGGATGCGCTAATGGAAAATTCCTTTCCCTTTTACAAACGAACGGTCATAAAGGACATCTAACCGGATTTGATCAATCGGAAACTATGCTTTCTGAAGCTGCAATAAAGAATAACATAATTGAATGGAAACTGGGAGATGCTAGTAAACTTCCTTTCGACGCTAATTGCTATGACTGGATTGTCGCAAGACATATGTTATATCACATGAAAGATGTCGAAAAAACAATTCAAGGATTCCATAAAGTAATTCGTCCCGGCGGCTCACTTTTAGCTACAACAAATTCTAAAGTTTCAATGCCTCGTATAGTTGAAATGTGTAACAGCATGCTAGACGCATTTGACTTACCAAAAACATCACCAACAGTAGCTCCATTTTGTTTAGAAAATGGTAAAGAGATACTACAATCTGTTTTTTCAACTGTTGAAGAAACAATTATTCATAATGCACTCGTTTTCCATCATGCCTCTCCAATTATAAACTATATTTCTAGCATGTTTCCGTCGCTAAATATACCTGATAATATATATCTTCACACTGAAATGAAGAAATGGCTAAAAGAAGAAATAGAAAATGAATTATCACTTCACAACGGTATATGGCGCGATCCGAAAACGATAGCGATTTATCAATGTAAAAAAGAAAAAAGCTAGCAAATGCTAGCTTTTACACGTTTTCCGGTAAAAGGTTCTCCATCATTATATTGCCCTTTCCACGATAAAAATTTGTATCATGTTCATTCGCCACTCCAAAATAAGAGGCAATCGCTAGTCCAAATGGTACAAATGCATGTCCTTGTGCTGTAATAATATTTGCGTGCTGTACAACTTCTGTATACACAAAATTTTCTACTGAAAAACAATCTAATTTTTGATAATCTATGGTGACTGTATAAGAGATTTCTTTTAATAAACCTGCTCTTGCTAACGCATACGGTCCAGCACAAATCGCGGCCACTAATTTTTCTTGCTCAGAAAATTGACGAATAACTGAAAAAAGCAGTTCTGCCTCTTCCATATGTATTTCATCTCCACCTGGAATAAGAATCCCCTCATACTCTTCTACACGCACTTCATTTAGTACTATGTGCGGCTGTACTTGCAAGCCTGTTTCACTTATAACCATTTCTTTTGTTAAACCCGCTGTAATAATCTCATATTTATTTTTCAGCAATGTTGTCGCTACTGTAACTTCAAACTCCGCAAATGTTGGGTATACGAATAATAATATTTTTTTCATAGTCCTTTCTCCTTTAGCCAGCCCATAAAATATGCTTCTAACTCATCCACTGTTAATGTATTCGTGTCCACATAAGTTACAGGAAATTGTTTATACCATTCTTTTTCAGTTTCTACTAATTTAAATTGTTCCTCGAATGTACTTCGATTTCTTGCCCTGTCATTATTTTTTCTATCATATAAATTTTCTTTCGAAACATCTAAATAAAAAATTGCATCCGAACGGCATTCTCTTAATTTATACAATTCATCTTTTAATTCTGTTTCTATATCCCACTCTTTCCCTATAACTTTCGGATAAAAGAGTGTATAAAATTCAATATCTTCTGGCCCACGATCAAAAATCACGACTGAACTTTTCACATTTTGAAATTCTTTTATTTTTGCTTCAATAAACATTTTTTGATTTGTAATAAACCCCTCTTTTGTACACATATCCAAATTTAATTTTTTTCGCTTTTCTACAATTGGATAAGGATTTTCATATATAACTGAAAGCCCACATCGCTCTAAGCTTTTGGCCAATGTTGTTTTTCCACTTGCCATCGGTCCTTGAAGTGAAATTACGTATACCATCCCTCTCATTCCCTTTTCTTATAATACATTGATAATATACAGAATTTTGAAAACTATCAACATAATATATAGCATCTTGTTTCTTATTCTTATGTAACTTATAATAAAAAATAGAGATTATGACGGACGCAAAATAATGTAAGCTTGGAAATCCAAGCTTACATTATTTTTTGCTTTCCCTTTTCTTATAAAAAGAGTATACTAGATTAGAACGTATGTTCTTAATAATTACATACAGTAAGGAGATAGAACAATGGTATACGACACAAAAGCAATTTCTTGGAATGCATCTTTAAAACAACTTCAACGCCGCTATACAAACAAACAAGTTGACCGAAAAGAATTTGAAGATATTGAACTAATGGAATTCTTCCGCGATAACGACTACATTTCTTTACCTACACATATAAGCGGCCTATCAACAGCGCGTTTTACTTCTTACTCTATTTTCACAACTGAAGATAAAGATCGTAAAGTTGGCACACTTATTATTGAGTACGTTGAAGACGATAATAATAATTTATGTGTTGAACAACTATACTTCGTTTAAACTATAACGCTTGGTCAAATTGACCAAGCGTTCTTGCTTTCTATGAATCTCACTGTTTATAATATGAATAAAAGAAAACCGCAATCATTAAGGGGGGATATACTTGCTCGAAGGATGGTTCAGTTGGTTTATTGTATTATGGACTGTTATTTTATTAGGACTTATGTCTATCGGTGGATACTTTATGTTCAGAAAATTTTTAAAACGATTACCGAAAGAAGACGGTATGTCCATTTTAGATTGGGAAGAGCATTACATAAATAAAACGAGACATTTATGGAATGACGAACAAAAACAATTGTTAGAAGAGCTCGTAAGTCCTGTTCCAGAACTGTTTCGCGATGTTGCCAAATCAAAAATTGCTGGCAAAATCGGAGAACTAGCATTACAAGAAAATGCCTCTAAAATTACACAAGATTTAATTATTAAAGGATATATCATCGCCACACCAAAGCGTGATCATAAATTTTTAGTTAAAAAACTACAAGAAAAAGAGATTGATTATTCTCATTATCAATCTTTACTAACAAAATACCCTTCGTAAAAAAAGATTGCTAGCTTATGGCAATCTTTTTTAACTTACAGTTACTGATTTTGTAGCAACTAGACGAGCCTCTCCCAACTCTATTTGCAAGCCTACAGCACCAGCATAAATATAATCAAATGTATTTGGAATATTAACTGACGTAGAAGTTGATCCCGCTGTTAATACACCGTTCGCAGGAACATTCGTCACATCAAATTCAGCACGCCGATTCGTTGCAGCAGTTCCAATAGGCATATTTCGGTCTGCGAAGCTACCTACTGTATCTAAATTCCCTAAATAATTATTAACTTGTGAGGCGAAAAAATTTGGATTAGCATTGTTAGGTCCTGAAAGTGCTCTACCATTTAAAACAAATGTATCCGCAGTCGCATCTGTATCACCATTAGGAATTCCAGTTGGAACCTTGAATCCATCAGAATCAGTAACTATTTCATTCCAAGTACAGGCTATTACACTTCCAGCTAATAGAGTGATTACAAATATCGCAACAGTTACGTATACTTCTCAACCTGATCCTACTAGACCACCTGTCACAACAACGACAACAACACCACCAATTACGATAGAAGTAAACCCTAATGTGCCAAACACATTCATTAAGACCGCAAATGTAAATAGTGTGGAGCTCGGTGACTTCATCACATATACACTTACCTTTACTAACAATGGCGCTACCCCTGCAAATAATGTACTCATTACCGATCCACTACCTCCCGAAGTTACTTTCTATCCAAATTCAGTAACAGTAAACGGTGTTTCACGTCCTGGAAGTAATCCAACTATTGGTATTCTTATTGAAACTGTTAATCCAGGTGAATCGGTTATCGTTCGCTTCATCGTGCAAGTAACAAGTACGCCACAAAACGGGCTTATCCGAAATACAGCGCGAGTTAGATATACAGTGAGACCAGATCCTACTAAACCACCGATTCCTGTTGATGAGACTTCGGAACCAAATATTATTCCGTTTATCGGTCCATTCGTCTCGCCAAATTTGAATTGTTTCTTTAATGGGGAACGTTTTATACGCCGCGGCTGGGACAGAAGATGTTAACAATATAAATAAAAAGACAGCGTCAAAAAACGCTGTCTTTTTATTTTATACATATACAGTTTTTAAGTTAGTTTCATATCTTTTTCATTATAAAAACCATCTTCTTTTTCCATTTCCTTCTGTAATTTCGTAAAGGAACGGTACATAGCAATTCTCCATGACACAATCATCGCGAACGCCAGTAAGAAGAACATGCCACTAAGTTGTCCTAAATCAAGAGATTGACTTAAGTATGTTTTAAATACAATCCGCACGACAAGTAATCCAATTAATATAAAAACAAATGCTTTTGAACGCTTCAAATAAATCTCTTGTCCTCTAATTTCAAATTTAGATGTTTTAATAAGAAAAATAGAGAAAAACAAACCGACGCCAATTGCTTCTAACATTTCTGCTGGAGTTAATCGAAATTCAGGAAAAACAAACATCAACGCTCCCGTGCTCATAAAAAATGGTGGAAGTATAATTTTTTTCAATGTTGCCGGTTTCTTAGCTGCTTTTAAACGAATAAACATCGCACCAACAGCCATACAAACAGCAACGATACTGGATAAAACAACTATGTTCATATTTTCTCATCCTTTTTTGTGGCTATATGCAAAATATACTTTCATTATATGCTTTTCCGTTAGTATTTCCAACATTTTCACAGAATAATACTAAAAACCGGTAAAACCACCAAATAAACTTGAGAAATATACGATAATTTTCGTCATCCAGTTAAAATATAGGAAGATACCCATGACAATCATAACGTATCCCCCGATTTTCATGAATTTCATACTATTTCTTTTAATCCAAGACATTTTCGTAATAAAGAATGATAGCACGAAAAATGGGATAGCAAACCCAAGTATGTATGCTATCATATAAATCATTGCTGATTCTGGATTTGTTGCTGCTAATCCAATGACAGACACTAAAATAGGTCCAGTACAAGGCGTCCACCCTGCAGCAAAGGCCAATCCAATTAGAACGGATCCAAAATAGCCACTCGGACGATTTTTAAAAGTAAATTTACGGTCTTGCATTAAAAACTTTGGCTTAAACACACCGACAATAATAAGACCGAACACGATGATAAATATACCACCTAACTGTCTAATTAAATCTTTATAATTTGTAAAGATGCCTCCAATAAAACTTGTACCAAACCCAATTGCAATAAATATAATTGAAAATCCAAGTAAGAAAAACGCTGTATGTATCATACTTCTTTTACGAAGCATTGCATTTTCTTCTTTCAATTCAGAAACCGACATACCTGTTATGTATGATAAAAATGCCGGATAAAGCGGTAAGCAACATGGGGAAATAAATGATAGAAACCCAGCACCAAACGCTAAAAAAATACTAATATCTTGCATGATTCCACTCCTCTCCTTACATATTGTAGCAAAAACACATAAAAATACTATGAACAATTCGTGAACTCACTTTAACAACGTGATAATAAGAAAAACTACCCATACAAACAGTTTCTAATAAAACGTTTTCATTTCCTTCTATTATATAGAACAATCTCAATTGGATGATGAAGCTCTTTCTAATTGTTACTAACATAACAAAGGTTTCACAGTTTCTCAAATACTTAGCACACTACAATTAACTTCACACATATTGACCTAAAAAAATATTTTTTTCAAATGCTGTCTTTATACAATGCAACACTGATTTTACAATACTTTAATTATTATTAATTTCAAGATTATGCATAAATATCATACTTTTATTATTATTCTATAAAATGTCGCACTTTTCTTTCAGTTGACCCTTTATTTTTAATTTTGTATACTTCCCTCTAGTTATATATGTCCGTTACGGAACAATTTCATATAGATGGGAGGAATTTTTCATGCTTCGTTATTCTCTTTTAGTTCTATTAGGAGCGTGTAGTTATGGGATTTTAGCTATTTTTGTTAAACTTGCTTATGCAGAAGGATTTTCACTCGGAGAGGTAATTGGTAGCCAATATTTGTTCGGCTGGATTATTTTGCTTACTATTACACTTCTATTTTCTAGACACCGTGTTCCATTAAAACAAGCGTTAATTTTATTCGTTGCAGGAACATCGGCAAGCTTTACTGGAATTTTTTATTATGCTTCATTAAAAACTGTACCAGCTTCTATTGCAATTATACTTTTATTCCAGTTCGTTTGGGTTGGGATTATCATTGAAGCAGTCGCAACGAAAACATTACCTTCAAGAGAAAAAGTTATTTCGGTTATTTTCTTACTTGTAGGTACATTTTTATCAAGTGGTTTACTAGAAAAATCAGCAGGTGATTTCGATACGACTGGAATCATACTAGGTTTATTATCTGCCGTTACATTCGCAACATACATTTTCGTGAGCGGAAAAGTTGCTGTTGAAGTGCCTTCATTACCGCGCGGTGTTCTTTTAATGGCTGGTGCTTTAACTTTAGTAATGCTCGTATTCCCGCCAACATTTATTATGAACGGTTCCATTTCTCAAGGGCTTTGGAAATATGGCTTAGGATTAGGAATATTTAGTATCGTTATTCCATCTATTGCCTTTACAATTGGCATTCCAAAAATCGGTTCTGGATTAGCAACTATTCTTGGTGCAGCAGAACTACCAGTTACAACAATTATGTCTGTATTCGTTTTAAAAGAAGCGGTGCTCTCTTCACAATGGATCGGTGTATCACTTATTTTAATCGGTATTGCAATCCCGCAAATTGCCTATGCAATGCGTGGACGTTATCGTAAACATCATACACACAAAAAATTGGCAGCATAAAACGAGAGAGGATTTTCATTTGAGAATCCTCTCTTTTCTTATTGTATACTTAATGTAAATACTTTATTTAAGAAAGAAGGCATTATACGTGGCAGCAAATCTAGAGCAATTAACTGAGATGCTAATTTCTATTCGTCGAAATTTACATGAGCATCCAGAATTATCATACGAAGAATTTGAAACGACGAAGACTATAAAAAATTGGTTAGACGAGAAAAACATTACGATTATAAATTCTAGTTTAGAAACAGGCGTTATTGCTGAAATTTCAGGGAATAATAGCGGACCAATTATAGCAATCCGTGCTGATATTGATGCCCTTCCTATTCAAGAAGAAACAAATTTACCGTACACTTCAAAAATTCCTGGTAAAATGCATGCTTGTGGGCATGATTTTCATACAGCTGCTATTATAGGTGCCGCTTATTTATTAAAAGAAAAAGAATCTTCTCTTAGCGGAACTGTACGCTTTATATTCCAGCCAGCTGAAGAAAGTAGCAATGGTGCTTGCAAAGTAATTGAAGCCGGGCATTTACATGGTGTGCAAGCTATTTTCGGTATGCATAATAAACCGGATTTACCAGTAGGTACAATCGGTATTAAAGATGGTCCACTGATGGCCGGGGTCGATCGATTTGAAATTGAAATTCACGGAGTTGGTACACATGCAGCTGTACCAGATGCTGGGGTAGACCCTATTGTCGCGTCCTCTCAAATTGTTATGGCACTGCAGACAATTGTAAGTCGAAATATAAGTTCATCTCATAATGCAGTTGTTAGTGTTACAAATATCCATTCAGGAAATACGTGGAACGTTATTCCTGAAAAAGCTACGTTAGAAGGAACTGTACGTACATTCCAAGCTGAAACACGCGAAAAGATTCCAGCATTAATGGAGCGTATTATTAAAGGGGTTTCTGATGCACTAGGTGTAAAAACAGAATTCCGATTTTACCCAGGACCTCCCGCTGCTCATAACGATAAAACACTCACTAATCTTTCTATTCAAATTGCAGAGCAAATGAAGCTAAACGTTATCTCTCCTACACCATCAATGGCCGGAGAAGATTTTTCTTTTTATCAACAAGAAATACCTGGTTCATTCGTTTTTATGGGAACGAGTGGTACACATGAATGGCATCATCCAGCTTTTACAGTAGATGAGCAAGCATTACCTATTAGCGCGGAGTATTTCGCCTTATTAGCCGAAAAGGCTATTCATCAATTAGCACATACAAAAAGCCGTTAAGTTAATCCTTAACGGCTTTTGCTTATGCGGTTAAATCTCGTTTTATAAATACTGTATAGGAAATCCCTAGAAATACAATTAAATACAGAAGAAGCATACAAGAAGCGAATGGGAATGTTACCCCATCAATAAAGCTCCCACCCTTTGAAAGCCCATATAAATCTGTATTCGCTGGTAATAAATATTTCGCCCATTCATATCTTGCTGCCGGAATTAGCGCTATCCCCCCTGATAATGCGAGAAATAGAGAAATCCCGATTGCACCTCCGCTCGATCTAGTTAAAACGGAAATCATAAAGGCAAATGCAGCATACACAAGAGTTGGTAGCCACGATAAAACGTAATACTTACTTGCTTCCATAAAAATATTTTGTTTTATAATATTTCCATCTTGGAAAATAAATTCACTCCATGCAGGCTGTTGGAATTTATAAATAACAAGTCCACATAAAGCGGAGAAAATCATATTAAATATAAACAATAACGCTGCAAATATAACGATTGCTAAAAATTTAGCTGTTAATATTTTAAATCGATTTGCCGGACGGATCGTTAAAAATTTATATGTTCCCCAGCTATATTCATTCGCAAAAATTGTACTTGCATACACGAGAATAAACGGAAGCAAAATTGGAAATACGATAAAACCTGTATCTCTCATGAAAGAAAGCGGAGAGCTGCTTGCCGGTGCTGTATCTGTATCTAAATGCTTCATCTTAAGCTGATATTCCTTTACCAGCTCATCCCCAGACCGTTCTGCTAAAATAGCTTCTTTTTTCATGCCTAGTTTTTTCTCAATTTCTACAGTTCGTTCTGTATAATCGGCTTTCCACCCTTTTGTTTCTGGCTCTAAATACTTTACCGTAACCCATCCTAATCCAATAATTAATACTGCAATAACTGCAAAAGGAATAATCGTTCGCTTTCGCTTAAATATTTTATACAACTCGTTATAAACTAAATTAAACAATATCTTTTCCCCCTGTTAATTCTAAAAATTGCTCTTCTAACGTTTTTCTTTCTTCATATACACGATACACTTGAATATTTTTCTCAAGCAATGTACGAATAACATTCGGGATTTCTTCATCGTTTACATTAATAAGTAGATCATTACCTTTTATTAAAACATCTTGGTCTAACATTTCTGCCGCTCTCTTCGCATCATCTACACGTATACGGATTGTCTCCATCTCTTCGCTTTGATTATGCTGAATATTTTGCGTCGCGACATATTCTCCGTGCTGAATAATGATAACTCTGTCACACATTAATTCAACTTCTGAAAGTAAGTGACTAGATACGAGTACCGCTTTTCCTTGTTCATGTGCAATTTTCTTTATGTACATTCTCATTTCATGTATTCCACTAGGATCTAATCCATTCGTTGGTTCATCTAATATCAATACATCTGGATCATGAATAAGCGCTTGAGCAATTCCTAAACGTTGTCTCATGCCGAGTGAATATGCTTTTACTTTACGATCAATTACTTGTCCCATCCCTAGCAATTGCACTACTTCATCGATACGTTCTTCGGTTACGTTGCCATTCATTCGTCCGAAATATGTTAAATTTTCATAGCCGCTTAAGAAAGGATAAAATTCCGGTGTCTCAATTACTGCTCCAATTTTCGCAGCAGTACTCTCAAATTGCTGTTTTACAGATTGACCGTCAATCCAAACTTCGCCCTCTGTCATACGAATCATGCCGACCATCATTCTCATTAAAGTCGTTTTTCCAGCACCATTTGGTCCTAATAAGCCAACTACTTCACCTTTTTTCACTTCAAAACTAATATTTTCTACAAGTGTCTTTGAACCGATTTGCTTCGTTAACCGCTCAACCTTTACAATTGATTGTTCATTTGTCATACTATACAACCTTTCCTTCCCATTCTTTGTCAGGTGTTTACACTGTAACATGATTATTTTTATGTGTAAAATAGGAAAAGGCATGATTTCTCATGCCTTTTCCTTGAATTAAAATGAATTTTCATCTTGTAAACTTTGAACAAATCGAAAACATTGCATCATCGATAATAGGACGATAACGATCATAATTATACTAACAACTACTATTGCATATATTGTAATCGGTGCACTATTTACCCCTTGTATTCCTGCTATTTTCATAAAGATAATCGTAAATAATTTCAAAAATAACATCCCATTCACTAATCCAAAAACAAACGCTGCTCCATAAATAAATAATTGCTCCTGACATAATAAACATAGTACGTCATTTCTCTTCCTATTCTCTGCTACATAAGATTTAATTTCCTCTTTCCTCACTTGCAAAAGAGAAAACGTTATTTTATATGTAGTAAAAATACAAATAAAAATGAATACAATAAACAGCATGTAAAAGCTCATTTGAAATAAAAGTGTAGTCTCTAATTTCCCAATAGCTCCTTCATTAAATTGGAGCGATATCATAAAAAATAAAATCATAGTACTCATAGCAACCCACATGAATTGCTTCATCCTTTTGGCAGCAAATGTTCTTATATTTTTTCTCACTAACTGACATAAAGACATATATTCTTCCCCTACCTTACTTCATACCATACTCATTCTATACTACTAGTGTATAAAAATATGACATTTTAAACATCGCACTACAATCTGAATTTTTTCTAAGTCTTTAGTCCTAGAAAATAAAATGGTAAAAAAATCATATTCAGAATATAATTGTAAAAAGGAGGGGGTTGCATGCGCATGAAATTACTATCAATCTTATTTTTATTATTTCTCACAAGTTGTAGCTCACTTAAAAACAATGAGATCGCCATTGTTGAGCCATACAAATTAACAGAAGAGCAATCTTCTATTTTACAAATGACTCCTTTTCAAGAAGGAGACAGCATGTTTTATAACGTTACCCTAAAAAATGAAAAAGATGTAATACATGCTACGATTGATTATTATCAAAATGGTAAAAAAACAAACGTAATTGCGAATATAGCTACCTCACATTTTCCAAAAAAGAAAGTAAAGCTTTCTTTTTTACCACCTCAATCCCAACTCGATAAAGATGTACAAGTGCAAAAACATTGGTATATTAATATTGAAGGTAGTTCCATGCTCGCTACTGAAGAAGCACCTCCAATCGTAAATAGCTCTACCTCTACTACTCTTCAATCTGCTATAAACTTAACATACAATCAAAAGACGACTTTAGCGGCTATAATAAAAACGAATAAAGAAACCGTAAGAGTTCCAATGCTTGAGGAAAAAACTGCTATTGACCAACTATTACAAGAAAACGAACATGTTTATCTCTTTAGTATAGAACTAAAAAAAGAACACTAAAGCGGAAATGCAATTATATTGCATTTCCGCTTTAGTGTTTAATAAGGTGTACTTTTTAATAACTTAATTAATCTCATCCTCAACTTCTATTCTTTTTTTCTCTCTTGCAATTTTCAAGAACTCTAACAGTTCTGGATTAGTATTCATTTTTTTGTAAGCCACCGACATTTCTGCTACAAAATTAGAGTCACATAGCTCCTTATACACAACTTCTGTTTTATACAATTTATTTGCTGATACAGGTATCACCGTAATTCCAATACCTGCTGCTACAAGACCCATGACAGTTTGATACTCCGTTGCTTCTTGTACAATGTGCGGACTAAAACCTACATCACGACAAAGTGATAAAATTGTATCATATAACGCTGGCCATACTGGTCTCGTAATAAATACGAACGGTTCATCCCTTAAATCTTCGATATGTATTTCGTCCTTTTCAGCAAGCGGATGTGCCTTTGGTAAACATAACGTACACGAAAGTTTTTGAATTGGTTCTAACTCAAGTAATTGCGTTGGAATTGGTGGACGTAAAAATCCAATATCAATTCGATTATCATGAAGTGCATGCACCTGATCCGGTGTTGACAATTCATGTAATGCTACAGACACTCTCGGAAATTTCTTTCTATACTCTCTGACGATTGACGGTAAAATATCATATATCGCCGCACCTACAAAACCAATTGAAAGTGATCCAACTTCTCCCCTTTGCGCACTTTGTGCAACTTCTACTGCTTTTTCAATTTGTTCAAACGCTTTTTTTACTTCTTTTAAAAACATTTCTCCTGCTTCTGTTAATTCAACCTTTCTCTTTGTTCTTGAAAATAACATAACTCCCATTTCTTTTTCTAATTGCTGAATTTGTTGACTAAGCGGTGGTTGTGTCATTTGTAAACGAGCAGCTGCTCGTCCAAAGTGTAATTCCTCTGCCACTACAACAAAATATTGCAAATGCCGTAATTCCATTTTGGACACCCTTTTCACTTTCGATTAATACATCTAATATATTAATAACATATAATTTATATATTAGACAAATATTTCGAATGAACGTATAGTAGAAATTGTTAATTCTTTTTTACAATTTTTATGTAAAAAAAGAAAGAGGTGGTTACTGTATGAAATGGTGGAAGTTAAGCGGACAAATATTATTATTATTTTGTTTCGCTTGGACAGGTGAATGGATTGCAAAACAGGCACACCTCCCGGTTCCAGGAAGTATAATCGGTATTTTTCTATTATTAATCTCATTAAAATTTAACATAGTGAAAAAAGAATGGATACAAGACGGTGCAGACTTTTTATTAAAAGAACTTATTTTATTTTTCATCCCCTCTGCAGTCGCTGTCATTCGTTACAAAGATACATTATCACAATATGGAATCGATCTCATTTTAATTATCGTGATTAGTACACTTTGTGTCACTCTCGTAACAGGACTATTAACGGAATTGCTATTAAAGCGGAAAGGATCAACACAATGATCGGCTTTCTTTGTTTGCTATTAACACTATTCACATATTGGGTATCTAAAAAAATGTATCAACGTTGGAATTGGAGCTTACTTTCTCCCCTGCTTGTATGCCCAATCATTTTAATTGCTTTATTGCTCGGATTAGATACACCATACGAAACCTACGAATCTGGTAGTCATTGGCTAACAGAATTATTAAAGCCTGCAACGGTTGCTTTCGCGTGGCCAATCTATAAGTATTTTGATCTATTAAAAAAACATGGCACTGCTATTTTAATTAATGTCATTGTCGGTTCTTTTCTTTCAGTTATTACTTCAGCACTACTAGCTAATTTTTTTCAAATTGACTCTACAATAGAACAAAGTTTAGCACCGCACATTGTAACAACACCTATTGCAATGGCTATTTCAGAAATGATTGGCGGCATGTCACAATTAACAGCAGTTTTCGTCGTATTAACTGCCTTAACTGGAGCGTTACTCGGTCCTACGCTCATACGCATATGTCGTATTAAAACAGCGCTCGCAAAAGGTATAATGCTAGGTACTAGCGCGAATGGCACCGGAACATCAAAAGCATTTGAAATCGGCCCTGTAGAAGGTACAATTGCAAGTTTATCAATGCTTTTAACAGCTGGAGCTAGTTTAGTTATCGTTCCGCTTTTTTTATCTTGGTTACACTAAAAAAAGCAAGTGGTTAAACACTTGCTTTTTTATTTATATATTTATTTAAAAGCTCCTGGTCCTCTGGAAAAGATAAAGATAATTCTTTTACTTCATCAATTCCTTTCCAAGCTATTTCATGTATTAGCTCATCAGGGTCTTGTATTTTCATGTTACCGCCTATTAACTTTACAATATAGTAATGCACATGAACTGGCACCCCATATGTTATCCCTTTCTTTTCACATAGTTTTTCTATAATTTTCACTTCATAACCCGTTTCTTCCCACACTTCACGAGCACAGCAGTCCTCAAGTGTTTCTCCCTCTTCTTGTCCCCCGCTTGGCACAGTCCATCGTTTTTCTTCATCTACTTTTCCTTGTAGTACCATTAAAAATTCATTCTTTTCATTCATACATATAGCTGCCGTACCAATCCATCTTTTCATCCTATCTCCCCCCATACTAAATTTCGATCTTTCTATATATATCCTTGAAAAAAGAGGAATAAAGTAAAACGATGACGAAAGATTACATCAACTTCATGAGCAGTCCCTTCTTAGAAATTCAAACCGGAAGGATGAAATTATGATTTCTAAATATGTTGTGGAATGTGTTTTTTGTGAAGAAAATCGAGAACCTCGGCAGGCTATCGTCACAGTGCCCGCCACTTCTCAGCTACTAGCAATCCAAAAAGTACGGGCTGAATGCACACGGCGCTTCGGAAAAACTTTATTATTGCAAACAGAAATTAAAGAAGAATTACTCATTGAACAAAAAGAAAGCTGACCATAAATTGGCCAGCTTTCTTATCCGATCATATTTTCACATGAAGATTAGGGGCATCCTCTTTAAGGATCGGGATTTGCCCATTATGTGCGTTCCATAATGGTCATCGAACAATATATTTCTATACAATAAACTATTGAATAGAATAGAGCAAAACTTGTTCGCATTTTTTAGAAAAGGGATAGGGATATAATTCAAGTAATACTTCGAATACTCGAACTTTACACTCATTATATTAAAGCAAATCCTTTTATATGAGAAATATGAATTA
This sequence comes from Bacillus sp. LBA3-1-1.1, assembly GCF_040676495.1. NCBI lineage: Bacteria > Bacillati > Bacillota > Bacilli > Caryophanales > Bacillaceae > Bacillus > Bacillus sp. LBA3-1-1.1. Next base: position 41,272 of record NZ_JBEGIB010000018.1, on the reverse strand, counting down.
CTTACATAATTCATTCGTAAAATATATTAATAGTTTTCTTTACTCTACTAACAACATACATCCAGCTAGTATCGGTGTCATAATCATTGAAAACCTTAAAAGCATCCGAGGTGCATAATTTGTAAACTTAGCTCCTATATACGCCCCTAACATTGTTCCAATTAAAACTTGTACTAATAATACATAATCTAAATACCCTTCCGAACTATATCCAAGCCCACCTCCAATTGCGATTGGTAATATAACAAGCATTGTCGTCCCTATAGATTGCTGAATTGTTAATCCTAATAGAACTATTAATCCAAGTTGGATAAAGGGTGCTGAACCAATCCCAAATGAACCAGCCAACATTCCAGTAACCAGTCCGAGACATATACATTTAATCAAGTTATCTTTCGAAAGTTCGTTATGCCCTTTTAAAGACGACCGTTCCTTTTTTTGAAATATAATTAATCGAATAAACATAAAAATTGCAGATAAAAATAACATTCCCGCTGTAAACCAATGTAGAAGATTCGCTGGTATTAGCGAACCAAACTTTGAACCAATAAAGGAACCAATCGCTCCAAATCCCCCAACAATTCCGCCTATTACAAATACAACATTCCCTTCTCTATAATGACTTACTACCCCAGATAATGTCGTAAATGCCATAGCAGTTAGAGATGTTGCAAGAGCAACGTGAATAGGGATATGGAATACTAAAGTGAGTATCGCGATGATAAATCCAGCTCCTCCTGCTCCGACAAACCCTAATAAAACTCCCATTAATAACATTGTTATAATAATTGCCACATATTCCCCTCCAATATTCCAATTATCTATCACATGCGCACCTCTATACAAACAAAAAGCATCCTAAATGGATGCTTTTTCTACTTTTTCTATATTAATAATATGTACTTACTCTTGATTAATCAAAATAACAGCGGGACCAGAAACAACTACCCCGGCCACTTCTATCTTTTCAAATTCCATCACTGTAATAGATATAACCCCTTCTCTTTCCATCAATTCCTTACTCAGGACTTCAGTCGGTATTGATTTCACCGTCCTACCTCCTTTTCATTTTATACAAAAACTACCCAATGCCTCTAAATATATGCATCACCTCCACTTTCATTCCTTATTCCAGTCAAAATTCACATCCCCTTTCTATAACATATTGAAAAATAAAAAAGCACTCGCCAAAGCGAATGCCTTTCCATTATTTACTCTCTATTACTTTTAACATTCTATTAATAAATGCTGCGGATTCCCCACGTGTTGCAGAACCTTTTGGCATAAACTCATTATTCTCATTCCCTTTTACGATACCTAACCCATAAACACGTTGAACCGCCTGTTTATCATACGCTAAATTTTGATCCTTAAATGGTAATGGAACTAAATTACCTTTTATATTTTTGTATTGCAATGCACGATCAATCATAATGACAGCTTCATCACGTTTAATCGTATCATTCGGAGCAAATATATCATTTCCTCGTCCACTTATAATCCCAGCACTAGCTGCACGATTAATACCATCTACTAGCGATGGATGAGCTGTGCTTAAATCTTTGAAATTCGATTTTCCCTCTGGTAATTGCAATGATCTTGAAACTAAATTCGCAAATTCACCACGTGTTACAAGGCGTTCTGGCCAGTAAGAACCCTTTCCGTCTCCAACCATAATACCTCTTTTATCTAATTCACGAATATCTGCTTCATACCAACCACCAGTTATATCATCTTTATGATTCGCATCATAATAAGCTTTCGTTCCCTGTAAAAATGGCTCCCATGCATTATTCTTTATCATAATGGCCGGACAATTCTTTCCGCTCCAAAATTGATGTTTTTTCACATTTTCTAAAGGAATATTTAATTCCCCCATTAAATATGCTGCTAGTTTGCGAGCATTTTCCACAGCTTTATTATAATCACCATCTTGGTTGACAGCAATTTCAATTGCAATTGATTCTCTATTACCAGTTCCTTCCGCTCCATCTCCAGCATGCCAACCATTTTCATTTAATGGTAGATGTTGATAAATTTCTTTATCATCTACTGTAAAATGCCAAGATGCTGAACGATCAGTCGTTCCTGTTGCTTGACTGTATAAATATTGTGCATGGTTGCTAGCATTTGCTCCAACACTATAATTATCTGTCTCATGAATTGTAATGTATTTTGGTTTCATCGCATAACCTGGACGAATATTTTCATTACCTGTTGGTACAATCATTTCCTTTAATGGTACACCGTAAATATCCGTTGTTTTCTCTGCTGATGGCGCTGCATACATAACCGCTGCACGTTTCGTACGAGTTGGAGTTGCGCTTTGAATAAGAGATGCTTTTGTACCCTCAAATTTTGCTGAAGGTGAATAAATCCATTTCACCTCATTATCTATTTGGACTTGGAACCACTCTCCAACTTGTCCAATTGCAATAATTGTTTGCGGTAGTAACATTTTCTCATCTTTATATGAATTAAATGGTGCGGAATATGTAGCTGTCTCTTCATTAATTACTAACTTTTCGTTTGCCAAGCGATAAACTTCCTTAACCTCTACATTTCCTTCACTACTTTGTATCCACCCAGCTCCAGATTCTGTTTGTACATAGTAAGCGTTTCCTTTTCGTTTTTCGGCTTTCACTACTTGATTAGAAAGCTGAACACCTGTCGCTTTTTGTAAATCAGCAGAATCAAATAGAGATGCTGAACTTATTATATGTACAAGAAAATCTCCTTGCGCTTCATTTGTTATTCCTTTGTCCTCTCCACGTCCATCTTCATCTTTCATATGGGTTTCAATACTTTTTAAAGCTTGCTCGTCAGTTGAAATTGTTACAGTCTTTTCTACTGTGTCAGCATAGGAAGAACTTGGAATCGTTGCCAAACTAAATACAATTGATGCAGCTAAAACATTATAAAATCCTTTTTTCATACTAATTATTTAACACGTTTATATCTTAATTCGTGTTAACTTCCCTCCCTAATCTAAAATCTTTAAGGCTATCTAGCAAACTTCTAAACTAAATAACCCTTTACAATATAACAAACTCTATCTCATTCGTATAGATAGGAATGACTACTATTTGCCTGTCTTTTCTATATTGGAATATAGAAAAGAAGCTATAAAAGATATAGCTTCTCCTCTCACTATTTCAATCTCGTTGTACCTTATACTCTATAACTCTACCATCTTTATCAAATTGCAAAACAAGACATTCACTATCTATAGGAATGAAACTACGTTCATTCCCAAGATAGTATAGTGTAGTAATTCCCATTTCCAAACTGCTTGTTTTCGTAGGGGCCCCTAACAATTTTATGATTTCCTCGTTTGATTTCCCTATCAATTTATGCCGCTTTAATAAGTCATCTATCATATATACCCGTTTTTCTTCATCATTTAACCACCGATCCTGATTAAAATTTGAAGTGTATTTATTTAAACTTAATTGTAAAGTGCATACTATCAATGGAATGAGAGCAACCATCATTACAGTGAACAGCTGTTTCTTATCTTTATCACGTCTTGCTGATACATGTAAGACAGCCTTTTGAATAATAACTAGTAGAATAAAAGGCATTGCTACTACAAAAATACTCATTACACTCAATGACACATGAACCATATCAATAACAAAAATAAACACAAGATACATTAATATATACAAACAAAAATAAATGTACAATATTCCCCAAAATATAGAGCTTTTACCTTTCTCCACCTAACGCACCTACTTTATCACGCTATTTACGATCAGTATGACTCGCACCTCAAAATTCGGCCGTACAGCAAAGAAATTAAGTGGAAATCAGTTTGCCTGTAAACGCCCAATTGATATAACCAATTGTCGGCGTGGGGTTGATCCCCCATTGACTAAAGTCTCACTTTACTTTTCACTTCGTAACATAATTCATCTGGCCAATTATATCTCTAATCTTTTGTAGTTCTTGTACTGTATATATTACTTTACCTGTTAAAATTTCATTTCTGAAAAATGTTACAATTTGCTCTCTATCTTTTAATCTCGGCAATTTTTCATTAGAAAGATCAATAACTTCTTTGCCACTCTCATTTTCAAAATATACAACCGGTTTCACTTTTTCCTTTACAATATCTACTTGTATTTCTTCCAAATAATCATATACAGTTTGAGCTAATTTTTCCGCTTTATATACTGGATTCCCTTCATTTCTTACTTGCAAAGTTAATGAAGTTTGATCCGTAATAAATTCAAATGTCTCTTCCTTTTCAATTTCATGTTGATACTTGCCGATTTCATCAATCATAAATGAATATATACCCGCATTTTCTCTCGTTAAGCCATGGATTAATTTCCCCGTCCATTCTTTCGTCTCAAGTAAATACATGCCAGCTTTACATAAGATGAGGTGATGGATTCGATTATCGTTTATTTCACGTTTGTTTCTATATTTATTACTTCTCATAAAAATGTTTGGCATAATATGAAGTTCTTCTTCTAGTATGATTCCTTGCTCAACAAAGCCTCGCTTCATATAATGTAACGTTTCGTGCGTACTCATTTCAGCACCAGTTTTTGTATACTCTCGTAAATCTGCAATTAAATTTTGAAACATATGTATTTCGTTAATATGTTTATCTTGCATTTCACTACGTTCTTTACTATGTTGAACAGCTAGTTGATTTTTCATCATACGCATATTTTCAAGTTCTTTAGCTGTACTCACTTGTAAATCATTATATTTTTTCTGTTCCATATTCTTCAAAGTACTTTGTTGTTCTTTATGCTCTGTAATCGTAGCTGCAATTTCACTTTCATACGTTTCAATCGCTTGTTTCTTTTCAAATTCCACTTGCTGACTTTCTGATTCTAACTGTTTATTTTTATAAAACAGTACAAACACTGCAGCTAATAATATTAAAATCCCACCTATTAGCACATACTCCATATTTTTTCTCCTTTATTTCACGTCCGATTATTTTTATAAATATATCGATTATATTATACTATGCTTTTAATATACAATTTGTAAAAATAATATATTTTTTATAAAAAGGCTTCTCAAATAAGATGCCTTTTTATAGTAAAACTGCTGGTGAAAAACAATTGGTATTGGTCAATTGTCTAATAATCAGTGTGGACAATCCTCATCAATTAAAGTTTCACTTTATTGCACACCATATTGAATATAACTTGAATCATAGTATACCCATTGATTTGTACCTAAGCAAAGCCATCCATCTTGCTTACTCCACACTCGATATGATTCACCATGATGTAACTGTCTTATTACATTCCCGTTTAATGATGGAGCGTCTCGCAGATTCACATTATCGCCAGTAATAGTTGCCACATAATGTTTATACTGAATATAACTTGAATCATTATATACCCACTGATTTGTCCCTAAACAGAGCCATCCATCTTGTTCTCCCCAAACTTCATATGATTCGCCACGATGCAATTGGCGAATTACACTAGACTGTAAAGATGGTCCACTTCGTAAATTCACATTATCTCCATTAATTACAGCAACTCCGTATACTGGAGTCGCATTATTAGGCGTGGGAACATTACCTCCACCACTTGCTCCATTTCCTTGTAAAGCTTCTAATGAAACAGCTGCTGATACATCACAATTTCCTACACCTGAAATTTGACCAGAATCTGTGTACTGCCATGCTGTCCACTCTGTCCATCCACCAGCATCAGCAGGCGGTATACTAGAATATCTGGAAATCCATAGTGGAATGTCACTTAACCCGCTAATTCCAAATTCATTAATATACCAAACTCCTGTATATAACATTACATTTTTCCCAGTAGCTTGTTTCACATAATTTACGAAACTTCTTGCCCAATTCGATATCATCGCACCCGTTAAACTACTATTGCTAGTATCCGTTGGCGATTCTAAATCTAAAACAGGAATTAAGTCCGTCTGATTACTCTGTAATATATTCACAAAATATTTCGCTTCTGAAATGGCATCATTTTGTTCTGGGTGCGCAAAATGATATGCACCAATTAATACATTCGCATTTCTCGCGGCTTGTACATTTTGAACGAAAGTAGGGTCAATATAGTTCACACCTTCCGTCGCTTTTGCATACGCCGCTGGAATACCAGATGACTTCACAGCATTCCAATCGATGTTTCCTTCCCAATGAGACACATCGATAAACGTAACATTTGAACTGGATCTATTTTGCATATAAAAGCTCCTATCAAATTTTTTTATTCCGTATACAATATGTATAACTTCAGTTAGTGGACACGACTTTTATGCTATAGTAATAAAGTTCTAATATATTTATTTTGTCGAGATGTTTAAGAAAAAAGTGAAATTGAAACTACACTGTACACCAGAAACTCCATTAATACACTTTTAACACCGCAAAAAAGACCTTGTAATTACAAGGCCTTTTGCAAACTACCTTTATTTTGCAGTAAGTACATATTGTAATAAAGTCCTTGTTTACTAAGTAAATCTTGATGTGTTCCACTTTCTACAATTTCCCCTTCATGCATAACAAATATTTGATCCGCATCTTGGATTGTAGACAATCTGTGCGCAATCGCTATCGTTGTTCTGCCTTTTCGCATTTGCTGCAATGCCGTTTGGATAGCCTCCTCTGTTTCTGTATCAATATTTGCCGTCGCTTCATCTAACACTAATACTTTCGGATTGGTTGCTATCGTTCTAGCAAAAGCAATTAATTGCCTTTGACCACTAGAAAATGCAGCTCCTCTTTCGACAACTTCTGTATCATACTGCTCTGGTAATTTTTCAATAAACGTATTCGCTTGCACAAACTTTGCTGCTTCCTCTATCTCTTCATCCGTAATCTCTTCATTATACATACGAATGTTTTGCTTTACATTTCCAGCAAATAAAAATGCATCTTGCAGCACAAGACCAATTTTCTTTCGAATCTCTTGTTCTTCAAACTTCTCTAAATCTACTCCGTCTATTACAATATTTCCTGATTTAATATTGTAAAATCTCATTAATAAATTCATAATCGTACTCTTTCCGCTACCAGTATGCCCTACGAAAGCAACCGTTTGCCCTGGCTTTACGTGAAAAGATACATTTTTTAAAACGTCACGCTTTCCATCATATGAAAAAGTAACATCTTTAAACTGAATTTCTCCGTTAGCTACTCTTGGCTGTTCACTCCCCATTTGAACAGGAGCTAAATCTTTATCATCCATTAAATGAAATACACGCGATGATGAAACAAGCGCTTGCTGGAAGAAAGATAGTTTCATCATCATCTCATTTACCGGCTGGAAGAAACGATGAATATAATTAACGAAAGCATATAAAACCCCTACTTCAACAGGACTCTTTAAAGCATCGATTCCGAATAAACCAAGTACTAACGCAATTGCTACAATATGAACAAGATCTGTTGCTGGACGTAAAAGTAATGCATCTAATTTCAATGTACGACGTCCAGCACTAAAATGTTTATTGTTCACTTCTTCAAATTCTTTTCTCATCCGCTTTTCTTGCCGGAACACCTGAACAATATTCATACCTTGAATGGACTCATTTAACTTTGCATTTAATATACTCAGCTGATTACGAACCTCTAAATAAAAAGCTGCACTTTTCCGTTGATACAACACCATAATTGCAAACATTATCGGAATTAATATGAGCGAAAATAGCGCTAATTTTACATCTAATAAAAACATCGCTACTAAAATCCCTACTAAAAAGACTACATTTTTCACGAATGTTGATAGTACACTAACATAAAAATCCTTAATCGCTTCTGTATCATTCGTTATGCGGGATACGAGCGTACCAATCGGCGTACGATCAAAGAAGCTTAATGACAATTTTTGAACATGTTCATACACTTCAATTCGCATATCTTGGACAATCTTAAAAGCGATATTTTGAAAGTACAATAAGTCTAAATAAGTAAATAATACCTTTAATAAATGAGCAATAATATACACTACAAATAGGGTTACAAGTGCTGATTGTTCAAAGTTACCTGGCACTAAGTGTTCATCAAGAAATTGTTTAATTAAAAAAGGACCCATCATTTCAGTTACAGTTGCACCAACTAGAAATAAAAATGCTAACGCTAATAACCCTTTATACGGCCTCATATAAGAAAGCAACCTTCTTAAATCACTCCGTTTTTTCTCAACCATCATACGCCTCCTTTCTCTACTAATGCCTCTAACTGCTGGCTTTCGTACATTTCTTTATACCAACCATTTTCTTTCATTAATTGCTCATGTGTCCCTCGCTGCATAACCCTACCTTCATCAATAACAAGAATAAGATTTGCATGCTGAATAGCACTTAAACGATGAGCAGTAATAATCGTCGTTTTCTCTGCCCTTTCTCGTTTCAATGCAGTTAAAATAGTTTCTTCTGTTTTTGCATCTACGGCTGATAAACAATCATCTAATATTAAAATTTCAGCATTTGTTAATAATGCACGCGCAATAGAGATTCGCTGTTTTTGACCTCCTGATAGTGAAACGCCCCTTTCACCTACTACAGTGTCATACCCTTCTGGAAATTGATATATATCATTATGGATACAAGCAATATCAGCAGCGCGGCTAATTTCTTTATATGTAGCATCAGCCTTTCCAAAAGCAATGTTCTCCCCAATACTCGCTGAAAATAAAAAGTGATCTTGCGGTACATATGAAATTGCAGAACGCACACCGTGAAGTGTTAAATCTCGAATATCCCGCTCCCCAACTTTTAATTCACCATTAAAATGATCATACTCTCGAATTAAACATTTTAACAACGTCGTCTTCCCTGCACCGGTACGTCCTACAATTCCTAACGTTTCACCTTTTCTTACATTAAAGTAAATATCTTTTAAGTTTAATAGTTCATTCTTTTTATAAGAAAACGAATCAACAGCGAACGAAACATCACCACTTGCTATAGTATTTATAGCATTTTCCCTATTCACTACATCTGAAGTTTGTGAAAGTATTTTCTCCACACGATCATACGAAGCACGTCCACGCTCCATAATATTAAATAGCCATCCAAACGCTAACATCGGCCATACAAGTGTCCCTAAGTACGTTGTAAATGTTACCAATTCCCCTACAGTTAATTCACCCCGTACGACTAATAATGATCCGTAACAAATTGCGATCAAAAATGAAAATCCGACAATTAAGGAAATCGTTGGATCGAATAACGAGTCAATACGTGCAACTAGCATATTTTTATGTACGACATCTTCAGATTTTTTCCGAAACGCTTGTAAATCCTCTTTCTCTTGTCCAAGTGAGCGAATTACCTTCATCCCACTCATACTTTCTTGTACTTTATCATTGATTTCAGAAAACGATTGCTGTGCCTTATGAAATCTTCTATGCAATAAAGTTCCATAATAATTTGTAGAAATAGCTACAATTGGCATCGGAATTAAACTTAATAACGTTAACTTCCAACTAATTGTAAATCCCATCGCTACGAGTACACATCCTCCAACAGCTAATGAATCAACGAGTGTTAAAACACCTGCCCCCGCAGTTTGCTGAATCGCCTGAATATCATTTGTCGCATGTGCCATCAAATCGCCTGTGCGACGTGATTGATAAAAGGATGGGCTCATCTTAGTAAAATGTTCATATAGATTCTTTCGCAGTTGACGAGCTAGTTTTAAAGAAGATCCAAAAATCATAATACGCCATAAGTAACGTAATATATACATCGCAATTCCCACAGCTACTAATAGAATAACCCAGTTCAACAATTTTTCAGACGTTAATGTTCCATTATTAATTTCATCTACTACAATCCCTAGTACTCTTGGCGCTACAAGTTCAAGAAGCGCGACACCAAATAACATAATGATTCCGATTATGTACGCTCGTTTTTCTTGCTTAAAAAACCAAGCTAAATTAAAAAACACTTTCATATTTATCCTCCTCCCTTAAAATGAGCGATGTTTTCAGTTTACCAAAAACACAGAATTTTTAAAAGTTTTAAACACTTATTATATCCAAAAGAAAAGGACACTCGGTAAGAGTGCCCTTTAGCGCTTATTTCGTTTGTTGCTTGTTCATCGCGCTCATCATTTGATTGATTTTCTTTTGGGAAGGTTTTTGCCCCATTTGCATCATCATCATTTTTAGCATTTGTTCGTTAATTGGTGGATTTTTTTGTAAGTAATTCATCATATATTTGCGGGCAATGAAAAATCCTAACGCCACGCCTGCTACTAGTGCTACTACGCCCACTAGAATACCTAACCACATTGGCATATCTTTTCCTCCTTCATGTTGTCTACCTTACAGTGTACTAAAACCTTTTCAATAAGACAAGATACTATTCGACATTTTTTACACATATGTTCGTACTTGTTTGAGAGGATTTAACCAGCCGTACTTTTTATTTTCATAATCCATCGCTAAAAATGTTAACTCACACTTTCTAAGCACCTCAAAGAAAGTTGTTTCCATGGATACATTTCCAGAAGTATTCATTCGAATATATTGTGATTTCACGACTATTTCGCCGTATTCAGCTCCTGTATAAAGCGTATGAGTATAATTCGTTCTTTCATATTTGCCAAGAACACGCAAAGCTTGTTCTAATTTATGATGAATTTTCATTACTTGTAACGGCATCGTAATATACGTCATTTGTTTATATAATACTTTCTTCTCCGAAAGGGACCCAGATTCTGAAAATCGAGCAAATAAATCAAAAAACAAATATTCACGACCAAAGTAAGCTTTCGCAATATCCTCTTGAATTAAATACAATTCATACGTTTTCATTTTTCCCCTCCCAATCTGGACAACCTTTTCCCTACATTATATAAGAGAAAATTTGCAATGATTGTCTGACTACGGAGAGAGAAAAAACTTTTTCTGTCGAAAAAACTCAACTACATAGAAAAATCTCCCCATGCTGGAGAGATTTTTCTAAAATCATTAAAGCATTTCTTTTACTTTACGAACAACGTTCTCTACAGTAAATCCATACTCTTCCATAATCTTCTCACCAGGAGCAGAAGCACCGAATGTATCGATACCTAGTACATCTCCATCAAGACCTACGTAACGGTGCCATCCGATTGTAGCACCCATTTCAATTGCGAAACGTTTCGTTACCGCTTTTGGTAGTACAGATTCTTTGTACTCAGCAGTTTGAGCTTCAAAGCGATCCATAGATGGCATGCTAACAACAGCTGCATCAACGCCGTCTGCTGCTAGAGCTTTTTGCGCTTCAATTGCTAAGCTTACTTCAGATCCAGTTGCAATTAAGATTACATCAGCAGTTTCTTTTTTGCTTGCAGAAACTACATATGCACCTTTTGCTACTTTTTCATAAGTGTCGTCTTTTGCACCTTCTAATGTTGGAAGATCTTGACGAGTTAACACTAATGCAGTTGGTGTTTTTGTTGATTCTAGAGCTAATCTCCAAGCTGCAACTGATTCGTTACCGTCTGCTGGACGAATAACAGAAACGTTTGGCATTGCACGAAGTGCTGCTAATTGTTCAACCGGCTCATGTGTTGGACCATCTTCACCAACAGCGATACTATCATGTGTGAATACATACGTTACAGGCAATTGCATTAATGCTGCAAGACGAATTGCTGGACGTAAGTAGTCAGAGAATACGAAGAACGTACCACCGTAAGTTTTTAAACCGCCATGAAGTGCGATACCGTTCATTGCTGCACCCATTGCGAATTCACGTACACCGTACCAAATGTTTTTTCCGCTGTAATCAGCTCTTGTAAAGTCTTTTTCGTTATTCATGTATGTTTTGTTAGAACCAGCAAGGTCAGCAGATCCACCGAAGAATGATGGTACAGACTCTGCAATTGCATTAATTACAGCACCTGAAGAATTACGTGTTGCTGCTTTTGATCCTAATTCATAAGTTGGTAAGCTTTGTTCCCAACCTTCTGGAAGAAGACCGTTCATTGCTGCTTGCAGTTCGTTTGCTAATTCTGGATATGCTTGTGCATATTCACCAAGCATCGTGTTCCACGCAGCTTGCGTCGTTTCACCAACATCTTGTACTGTTTTACGGAAGTTGTCATATACTTCTTCTGCTACATGGAAGTCTTGTTCAGCAGTCCAAGCGTATGCTTCTTTCGTTAATTTTGTTTCGTCTACACCAAGTGGAGAACCATGTGAAGCTGATTTTCCTGATTTGTTTGGAGAGCCGAAACCAATTGTCGTTCTTACTTCAATTAGCGTTGGGCGTTTTTCGTCAGCTTTCGCTTCTTCAATTGCTTTTGCGATTGCTTCAATATCGTTTCCATCCTCAACACGGATTACTTGCCATCCGTATGCTTTGTAACGATCTTCTACACTTTCAGAGAATGAACGATTTAAATCGCCATCTAATGAAATATCGTTTGAATCGTAAAGCACAACAAGACGACCTAATTGTAAATGAGCAGCTAATGAAGATGCTTCAGCAGAAACGCCTTCCATTAAATCTCCATCACCACAAATAGCGTATGTATGATGATCTACTACATTATACGCATCACGGTTGTATTTAGCCGCTAAATGTCTTTCAGCCATTGCCATACCTACAGCAGTTGCAATACCTTGTCCAAGTGGACCAGTAGTTGCGTCTACACCTGCTGTATGACCGTACTCAGGATGTCCTGGAGTTTTGCTTCCCCATTGACGGAAGTTCTTTAAGTCATCCATTGTTACATCATAACCAGATAGGTGAAGTAGGCTGTATAATAACATTGAACCATGACCTGCAGATAATACGAAACGATCGCGGTTAAACCACGTTGGGTTATTTGGATTGTGTTTCATAAATTGAGTCCATAATGTATAAGCCATTGGTGCTGCACCCATTGGCATTCCTGGGTGACCAGAGTTTGCTTTTTCAATCGCATCAATGGATAATGTGCGAATCGTGTTGATAGAAAGTTGTTCGATTGAATGTGACATGCTATTCTTCCCTTCGCGTATGTTAGTAAACGTTTTATACATTTATATGATAGCTTCCCACGCAAGATTATACAACATGTATCGACAAATATGTTGATGTTTTTTTGATATTTTATAAAAAAATCAATGTTTCCGGGAATGTATGGGCATTCAATATGACATACTTTTTTATTGTTTTTATTTTAAAAAGAAAGGGAATTATCTGTATTTTTATGCAATATCATTAAATCCAAAAATAAAAAATGTATATTTAACCTTTCATTACTGCGCGTGGCAAATGAATAGAAGGCTCTAACTAAAAATAAAGAAGATTGTTCTCCCTTTGAATCGAAATAAAATCAATAATAATTACCATCAAAGTAACACATGCACAAGACCATATTTTAAGCTTAGCGCAAATATGAAGAGCACATTAATTTCAACCACGCACTCCTACTAATCATAAAACAAATTTCACACGCATATTCTCCTCGCATCTATTTTATCCTGCCTAAAGAATTACTGTATATACAATCCAATTGCAATCATTGCTTCTAATAACGCTATGTCAACCAATTCGATTTATTCACATATTACCTTCGCAACAAGTGCATAATAAAAGACATATCAATTGATATGTCTAAATTCACCACTCACTATGTATTGAAACGATTGAAGTATCATTACAACTGGAAAGCTATTACTCACGTATCTTTCTATTAATATCAAAAAAGACGGGCTATGCCCATCTTTTAATTTAATTTTGCATTATCTTGCTTTTTTAAAGCTTTCAATTTCGTCGGTGTAACATCCGTGCCTTCTTCGTTAACGACTTTAATTCCTTTTAATTCGTTTAACATATTTTGACGAAATCCTTTTAAATATTGTTCACGTAGCGATTGGCGCTCACGTTGTTCTTCTTCAGTTAAGCCTTCAGCTTTTGCTTTTTTCGCTAAGAAGTTAATGCGTTCAATGAGTTCGTGACTTGGCATCTCGAATCCCCCTTCTACTCAAAACTGATTATTATCATACAATAGTTAGTCCTCTTTATCAAGCAATTGCTTTGTATATTCTACATATCTTCGATGTACAGTTGCTTTTGAAACATCATGACCAAAACCACGAAGTGTTGCTGCAATTTCTTCAAAAGTTAATTCATTCCGGCGCAAACGTACAATTTCCTCAATAGGTACTTCTTTTTTCTCGCGTCCTATGCTTAAATGACGATTTTTTAAATTATTCTCTGGACGGAATCCTTTCTCTACCGCTCTTTGCATGCCACGCTTAATTTTCAAATTGTGAATCTTCCTTTGATACTCTTCCACGATTCCAATGATATCCAATACCATCGAGTCAGAATCTGAAAGTTGTAATTCACCATTATGCGTATGTGTATATACTTTTATTCCTTCTTTATGTAAACAATGCATTAATGCAATCTTCGCATTCCCTCTACCAAGACGCGTTTCATCTTGTATTAGAAGTACATCAACTTGTTCATCTCGAATTGTATCTAATACTTCTAATATGCCATCACGTTCAATTGTATAGCCACTAGCCTGCTCCTCAATCACCTTTGTCACATTCATTTGATAGCGCTCAGCTAAATGCAATAATTCATCCTTTTGACGCAATAATGATGTTTCTTGTGCTTCTTTTGTTGTACTGACACGCGCATAAACAATTGCATTCATTTTGAACCCTTCTTTCTCGCTTTATTTTCCCTCTAGTGTATCATAAATCTTCCTTTTGTTCGAACTTATGTTTGTAGAATGTTTTTTCGCATGTTATACTTATTAATAAGAAAAACGAAAGAAAACGAGGTGTTAGAAAACATGGAAAAGTTAACGAAACGCCAGCAAGACATTCTCGACTTTATTAAGCTAAAAGTACAAGAAAAAGGATATCCACCTTCCGTACGTGAAATCGGTCAAGCAGTCGGCCTCGCTTCTAGTTCTACAGTGCACGGACATTTATCACGACTAGAAGAAAAAGGATATATTCGACGCGATCCAACAAAACCACGCGCAATTGAAATTTTAGGTGACAACCGAATGGAAACAGAAACACAATCTGTTATTCAAGTTCCAATCGTCGGAAAAGTTACTGCCGGTTTACCGATTACAGCAGTCGAAAGTGTAGAAGATCACTTCCCACTTCCGGCTAGTATCGTTGCCGGAGCAGATCAAGTGTTTATGTTACGCATTTCTGGAGATAGCATGATTGAAGCTGGTATCTTTGATGGTGATTTAGTTGTTGTTCGCCAGCAACAGTCTGCATACAACGGTGAAATTGTAGTTGCTTTAACAGAAGATAACGAAGCAACTGTTAAACGTTTCTACAAAGAAAAAGACCACTTCCGTCTACAACCGGAAAACTCTTCTCTAGAACCTATCATTTTAAAACAAGTGTCAGTTATCGGAAAAGTAATTGGCGTATATCGTGATTTACATTAAAAATAATAAAAAGAAGATAATCCCCTTATTTATATAGGGCATTATCTTCTTTTTATATTTTGATAGATTTCCGTTCACTCAAAAGAATGCATTACCTTAATTATCAACGCGTTTCAATAGTAACATCTCCAGCAGCTGTTTTACCGCTAATTTTTTTACTCCCATTACCAACTGTTATATTTTGATTTTCTTCATTAAAAATTGTCACGTCGCCAGCAGCACTTTGCCCCGTTATAACTGCATCTTGTGGTTTTTCCAACAAAGTAATATCTACATCGCCAGCAGTTGAACTTGCCTCTACATCATATTTAGGATCATGATCCATAATGTATACATCCCCACTAGCCGTTTTTGCTGTTGCTTTCCCTATGACTTTTTTAAAATTCACCTCACCAGCTTTTGCAGAACCTTCCACACTCTTTGCTGTTACATGTTTCAAATCCACTTCTCCGGCGAGTGTTTCAACACTTACCCGGTCACTTTTCACATTACTTATTTCTATTTGTCCAGCGGATGAATTTACTTTTATCTCTTGATAAGAACGTTCAGGTACTAATATAGTCAATGTAGGCGTTTGAAATCCAAAATTGTAAAATGAAAAATCAAATGAAACACCTTTTTCTATTTCGCCTATGACTTTTAATGTATCACCATCTTCAGCAATACGAATCTCCTGTTTACTTACGTCTCCTGTTTGCTTTACATAAAAAGAGGAATCAGGAGATTTTTGGACAACAATATCTCCTGCATCTAACTTAACTTCTACATTTTTTAGCGTTTCGTTCTTAATTACGTCCTCTTTATCTCCTTTTTCTGCAGTTTTTACTGCTTTTTCATATGTTTGTGAAATCCCTATTACTCCAATAATGATACAAGCGATAGCTACTAATAATATCTTTTTCATCATCTACTCCCCTTTTATCATTTTGAAGTTCCATACTACATAGCGTACACATAATCTTTTAAACCACTTCGTACTATAATAAGCTACAATACATAACAACAAACCTACTCCAACAAACGTTATACTAACGAAAAGTTCCAGCCATATAAAAGTGCCCATAAATACTTTTACAACAACGAAAAATGGTGTCACTACACTAGCAATCCCACCGACCCAAAAAGAAAATATAAAACCGATAATTGCAACTAACGGGCCTAACACAATAATAAAATTAAACAAACTAAGTCCAATCGCTGCCATGACAGCTCTTGTTATATTCGAAGTCGATGGATCCTTTTTCATCTCATCAAAGCGATACAAAGCAAGCAAGTCTTTCGCAATTACCTTTGGAGAGCCAAGTCCCTTTATTATTTCTGATTCAGTTTTCCCCTCTTCCATCCCAAACTGAAAGTGCTCTTCATAATCAAATAAAATATCTTGTCGCTCTTCTTCTGGTAACTTTCTAAGATGACTTGATAATTCTTTAAGAAACTGCTCTTTACTCATCCCATTCCACCCCTTCAATAATTTCTTGAACACCTTTAGCAAAATCACGCCACTCTGTTACTAATAACGTAAGTTGCATCTCCCCTTGCTCTGTTAGTTGATAATATTTACGGGGCGGTCCTTCCGTGGATTCTTTTAAATATGTTTGAAAATATTCCTCTTTCGTTAAACGACGTAATAGCGGATATACAGAACCTTCCGATATTAAAAATTTATTTGAAATTTGCTGAACAAGTTCATAACCATAACAATCCTTACGTTTTACAAGCGCCAATACGCACAGTTCTAACACACCTTTTTTAAATTGAACGTTCAAGGACAATCCCCCTTTCTTATTTCAGTACTGTTCAATACATGGTACCTGTTATATCCATAATATACCACTTAGTACTATTCATTGCAAGGTACTATATTTTCGCGATTTAATTTGTCACTAAACACACCCTCAACATCAAACACTGAGCAAAGCATACAATATTGAAGAAATACAATAGTATTTTAAATAATCTCCGTGATGACAGCTATTCAATTTATTCCGCCAGCACCTATGTTGCCCACAAATAAAAAAAGCCCTGATACCGTAGTATCAAGGCTTTTTTACCTCTTAGTATAGAGACATATATTGATCGCGTTCCCATTGGTGAACTTGTGTTCTAATCAAGCTTCACACCCTAATAACAAATCAAAATAATCACGAAACCACTATTTATAGGGAATCTTTTTAATTTGAAACTCAAAACAAATCATATGGTTTCAATATTTCGTGGGCATTTTGTGGGTACTTTTGTGGGCACCTATAAATCAAAAAAAACAAAAAAGCACAGCGTGTATAAGTAGTGTTGGTAGCACTCTTATACCGTCTGCCTACTCAGGATAGGCAAACACTTGCTGTACTCTTACGAACTATTCTACAGTACGTAAGAGCTCCTTAGCAACAGTTTGCTTACACACGGCATTCTGTTGCTTTTTTGTTTATACAAAGGGGCCTATATAATGAAGAAACGTATCGATGTTATCGCAAATGAAGTATCCTTCCACAACTTATCCTCATTCACAGATGTGGAAGAACTAAATAAAACTGTACGTACATACCGTGACAATATCCGTATGTCTATTAAGCGTACCGATGTACAATCTAAACTCATTACATTACTTGAAATTTTAAAGCGCCACAGCTGTAAATATGTAGGTGTTAGTTTCCTATGCAAAAATAGAATTGCTGCAAAGATGGAAGTTTCATATAAAACTGTACAACGTTTAATGAAGAAACTTGTGGATCTAGAGATGATTAAACAGGTAGCAATGAAGCGTACAAAAGATATGCTACAAACTTCTAATGCTATTATTATCAAACCAATTGTGGAAGAAGTGTCCGACAAGGTAGTGGTAAAAAGTCCTACAAAGTGTCCTACCATTAAAACAACCCCTGTTTCCTTAAAACAAAATATAAAAGATAAAAACAAACGTAATAGTAATGAAAATATCACTACACCTGAAGAAAAAATTAAAGAAGCTGATTTTGTTGCCCATTGGGTACCAGAACGTTTTATTTCTCTAGTTAGCTCTTTCTATTCTGAATCTAAAACAATTCAAGAACTGTGGAAGGTCGTAAGACAGTGTAATAAAACTACTAACTTCTCTACAGGTGATAAAGCATTTACTAAAGACCAGGAGCTTACTATAGGCTTAAAAGCTATTAAAGAGTTTGTTATGAAAATTAAATCCGGAGCAAAAATGAATAAGGGTAAATTCGCTTACTTCAACGGTATTGTAAATAACTTAATGGATAAGTTCTACTTTGATAGTGAGTTTATGGGAGCATAAAAAAAGCCCCCAAACACTAAACGTTCGGGGGTGAATAAGGGCAAATTTGGAAGAAAAACATGCAGAGAGGGATTCTCTACAACCGTAATACATTTTTTCATATTGTTAAAACACTCAAAATTTCTCTTAAGGATGGAAAATCTTTATATCTTATTTATATAATTTATGTTATGGTACAATATGTTAATTAATTACAATACTTTCTAAAAGGAGGATACATAATGAAAGCAAAGAAACTAGTAAGTTTAGCACTTCCAATCATGTTACTAGGGGGTTGTGGAACAGACAATGTAGATAAGAAAGCAGACACGAAGGTAGCAAAGATAGAAGTAAAAGCAGAGGATAAGGAAAAACTATCATTAGAAGCATACCCTTCAAAAATGTCAAACTTACATTATGAGTTAAAGATGAAGATGGAAGAAGTAACTGCAATAGCAGGAAGTAAAGACAAGGATGTAAAAGAGCAAAACAAGAAAACCCTTAAAAGTGTAGATGAACTACAAGAAATATTCGTTAAGTTTTACAAGGTAGACCCACCAAAAGAGTTTGAAGAACAACACAAATCTGTTTTAAAAGCAATAGACTGTTATAAAGAAGCATTTGACACACAATTAAGTCTAGCAAAAAGTGGTTCTGTAACAAAGAAGGAGACGGAAAAATTAAAAGACTTAATGTATAAAGGTAATGACTACTTAGAAGAAGGTATGACACCAATCGAGGGAGCTGTAGAACATACCAAAAGATAGAGTCAATCGTATGACCCTATAACTTTATCAAAAGACGGTAAAGCAATAATTGGTGAACAGGTTACTTTTGATAGGTAACCTGTATTACATATAAACAATAAAGAGGGGTATTTAATCATAAAACGAAAAACACTAGTAGTCGTAGTTCCCGGTTTCTTTTATGTTAACGTACGTTTACGTATGCATCACTAGCTGTAATGTAGTACGTATTCCCTTTCGAATTGTGTACTTTGTATTGTGGTGATCCATTGACAGTTACTTTTTCATCGATTGTAAATCCTAATCCTGCATCTACAGAACCCGCAACATCTTTATCCTGCCAAGATGGAGATTCATAGAAACGTAAATTGTCCACTTTAGAAACAACTCTTTTACCAGCTACAGTAGAAGTTTCCGTCCCATTATAACGGATGTATGAGGAGTCATAATAAATCCATTGGTTACCACCAAGATTTAACCAGTTCCCTAATTTACCCCATACAGCAACAAGAATAACACTATACCTAGGAAAACATTAAAGAAGCTGATTCCGTAGCTCACTGGGTACCAAAATGTTTTATTTCTTTAGTTCGCTCTTTTTACAGTGACTCAAAGACAATTCAAGAACTGTGGAAGGTCGTAAGACAGTGTACTATAATCATTAACCAATACTACAGGTGATAAAGCATTTAATACAGCCCAGGAGCTTACTAATGGCTTAAAAGCTATTAAAGAGGTTGTTATAAAAATTAAATCCGGAGCAAAAATGAAGAAGGGTAAATTCGCTTATTTCAACGGGATTGTAAACAACTTAATGGACAAGTTCTACTTTGATAAAGAGTTTATGAGAGCGTAAAAAAAGCTCCCAAACATTGATGAACCAATAAGGGGATATTTTCAAAAAGCAGAAGGAGCGGGATTTTCTACAACCGTAATACATGTTTTCATATTGTTAAAACACTCAAAATTCCTCTTAAGGATGAGAAAACTTCATATCTCATTTATATAATTTATGTTATGGTACAATATGTTAATTAATTACAATACTTTCTAAAAGGAGGATACATAATGAAAGCAAAGAAACTCGTAACGTTAGCAATTCCAATGTTATTAGTAACTGGGGTAGGTTGTGAATCAAACGATAAGAAAGTAGACAGTAAAGTTGAAGCTAAACAAGAAAAAAAAACAGACTATAAGATGGATTTAGCTTATCTGATGAAAGATATATCAGAACAGTCTATAGTCATGAATGACGTATTAATGAGTAAGAAACCAGTGGAAGAAAAGAAGAAAGAATTTGATGAAGTTTCTAAGGAGTTACTTGCAATATCTGACAAAGCAAAGAAATTAGAACCTGGTAAAAAGTATAAAGACGTACAAGAAACTATGAATACAGGTATGGGTTTATTAGAAGAATCCCTTAAATTAATTGGAGACGGATTAGAATTAAAAGACCGAAATTTAATGACTCAAGGGAATGAAACAGTAATAAAGGCTTCTAAGAAGATAACAGAAGCACATCAGATGTTGAAAGACATGGGAGAAAGTTATTAAACTTATAAGGAGGTGAACAGAATGCAAACTTATGGTTGGTGGGATTTATTCACAGAAGGTTGGATGGGTAAATAATTAAATAGACAAGTAAACTTGTAGACTGGTAGTTTAACTAATAAGACTGTCAGTCTATGAGTTTTCAAATAGAAAATAGGGATAGAAATGAAGCGAAAAGCACTAACACTTGCTATCGTATTTGTTATTCCAACATTTAGTCTTTCTCTTATATTATTCGCTATTTACTACATAATTAAATCTCTTACAACTAAAACATACTTAGTGAAGAATGTAGCAACTGGAGAGAAGTTTCATGTGGATAAACAAGACTTCAAACAGTACAAGAAGAATTTCAAGAAGACAGAAAAACAAGGTGGAAACAAAAGAAATGGAAATCATCTATCAAGAAATAGGTACAAAAATAGATGAAATTATACCTGGGGAATGGAACGAGATTTATCTATATGCTGAATTATTAGAAGATTCAACAGAAGCGTATTTCTTCTTTACTACCCCTAAAAAAGATGGTTTTATTTATTCGAATAATATTCCAAAAGTATATGATGTAGATGAGGGAATTTATGATGACTTATTATTCGAACTATACGATGCATTAGAGAAATTACGTGAAGAATTTAAGGAAAACGAACAAGAATTATGGACAAACTTAACATTAATTCTACATGATTCAGGAAAATTCAAAATAGAATATGATTATACAGATGTGTTATCCCCTGAACATAACCCTACAGAAAGGGAAATAATATGGAAATACAAATATCTTGGTATTACTCCCGATAATGAAAATGATAAGGTTCGTTTAGCGAATTATCTTAAAAATATAGAAGATAAATAATATTGATAATTGTGTTTCATGTTACCCTCTATGAATTAACATTCATAGAGGGGTTTTTTATAAGATTCAATGGTTAAAAATAAATAATTCTCATACTTAATTATATTTCCTTTATTATGCAGCCAATTCATAAGAGCCGGCTATTAATCATTTCACAAAAACATAAGCTGAATTTGCTGTAATGTAGAAAGTTTGCTCAAGTGAATTATGATTATGCACTTTATATTGCGACGAACCATTAACATTTACCCTTGCATCAATAGTAAACCCTAGTCCTGCATCTAAAGTACCAGCCACGTCTTTATCATGCCAAGATGGAGATTCATAGAAACGTAGGTTGTCCACTTTAGTAACAACACGCTTCCCTATAATAGAGGAATCTACTGTGCCTTTCTTACTAAACTTCACATAAGATGGATTGTTCTTAATCCATTGTTCACCGCAAAGATTTAACCAACCACCCTTTTCAGCCCATACAGCATAATATAAATCATTAGCATCAATTTATTACTTTCCCATTCGTGTTTTACTTCTATGTTATACTACATTACCTTTTGAGAACTATAACAAACACATATGTTGGAAAATATATTTTTTTGAGGAAACTTTAACCATTTATTGTTATAATTATATCCGCAATATTTTTCCAGGAGGGTTCCTATACAGAACAATAGGATAATGGACATACATACTAGGCACTCCCCTTCTTTAATACGTTCATAGAAATATAGAAAGGGTTTATACGATGGGAAAATTCCAAAGTAATTTACAAACAGCAACACAAATTGCTACGAAAATGGGATCAGCTTCTGACAGGATTCAAAGTGCAACAAGTCGTTCTATAACAAAGGCGACGCGTACAACACTATCTGTTAACTCCAAAGCACAAGAAGCGAGCCAACAAGTTTTAGATTTGACGAAACAATTTTCTGTAGCCTTTCAACAAGCGGTTGATAATATTCATTCGGTAGCTAACGAGTTTGAGAGAATGGATAAAGAACTTCAAAATATTTTTCGCTAATGTGATAACCTACGTAAAGTAAAACGGTAGGAGGAAAAAGATGAGTCAAGATATTGAAAAACAAATGAATCAATTAAATCAAAAATTACGAAGTGTATTTGAAGAACAGAATCGGAATCAATCTGCGATTCAAACACAGGAACAAGTAGAAGAGGATTTTCATGTATGGAAAAATCAAAACCATCGTTTGTTTGACCGTATTTTAGGAACTTGGCATAGAGATAGAGAAATGTCATTGTTTTTTATGAATATGAGTCAAGATGCACAATATATTGAGCGAAAACTTACTTTCGAATTGGAAAATCAAAAAGAAACATTGCTTAAGGAAAAACGAAATCTTAGTGACTTAGAAAATGACCTTTACTATCAAAAACAGAATCTAGCAAAGGAGGTCAATTCATGAGTTTGAATATGTATCTAGGGGAAGTACATACGCAAACACAAAGCATGAACGCTGTATGTACCGCTACCATTCAAGGTATGGAACAAGCTATTCAGTCGATTGATGCTTTTGCAATTGATACTGTTCTACAAGGACAAACATATAGCAGTGCAAAAGCATTCTTTGCACAAACCTTTCGTCCATTAGCACAAGGAATCATTTACTTGTGTGAAGAACTAATCCGTCAGAATGATGCCTTTCCAAGTCAATTTCAATCACAGGTAGCTTCAACAGATGTCATCGAACAAGAAATACTAGAACAAATTCGAGGGATTGACCGAATGAGAGCAGGTGTTGAAGGGATTAGTAATGTCCTTCCAGCTATGCAAGCGATGATGGGTATTTTTGATATGATGAAACGGAAACTGCAAGAAAAGTTAGAACACCTGCATGAATTCAATTATACTTCTAGTAGTAATTATGATACAGCACTCCAACTAGCCACTAGTATTGCTACGGGGCTTGCAGAAGTACAAAGTGGAAAAGGTTTTAGTCCTACAAGTGGTACATTTAGTACACAAGGGTTGAATATGGAATGGGCAACGTCTATTCAAGCGATAGAAGAAGATAGGGCACGTAAAGCGGACAATTCGATTAAAGATGGAGAAATGTGCGGTAGGCTAGAGGAGAAATCTCCGATTAGAAAGGCTTGGGACGATAAGGTAGACGATGTAGTTAAAATGTTCGAAACAGTAAAAAAGATGTGGAATGGTACTGTAATCGGAACAGGGAAAGCTGTTGAAGATGAAATCAAGTCCATGGAAGCTTTAAGTAATATGGATATAGGAACTTTTATTAATGTTACATATGCGATTTTACATTTGGATGAAACGACAAAAAATATGTGGCATGCATTTTCAAGTACTGTGAAACGAGATATTATAGATGGAGATGCAGAGAGCATTACACAATGGACTACTTATGGATTAACCCAAATAGGCATCGGTCTAATTCTCGATAGGGGACTAGGTAGAGCAGGCCTCGTCACAAAAGGAGCAGGTGGAGCAAGTACATTAGCTAAAGGCGTAACGCTAGTAAAAGAATTGAAGCAAGTATCTGATATTTTACAACCTGTTAAGAAAGATGTTTCTTATGCTTTCTCTGGCGGAAATAATATACGCTCTAAATTTGATATACCTGATTTTAAACAAGCTGAAGAAAAGCTATCAACTCATCAGTTTGCTAATTCTGGTGGAAATACTAATACTAATGCTATAAAGCCAGGAGATACTAGTCCGTTAGCTCCAGGAGGAGGATTAATTGCCCATGAGGCAAAACCTGGCCAAAGAAGAGGTGGTCACTTAATCAAAAAACACGTAGAAAAAACGGATGCAGAACTATTGCAAAGATTACAAAGTGACCCTAGAATACCAGCATCATCATCTTTCACTAATAGGGCTATAGCCGAGAGAGTAGCTAATGAAGTTTTAAGTAATCCACAAAATATAGCAAAAATAAATAGGTGGTTAAACAATCCTAATAGCAGACCAACCTTACCGCTAAGATATAACGGTAATAGTATACTTGGACGATATGTCGAAAGAGGATCAAATGGTGCTTTAGATGTGGAAAATGCTGTGATTGTTTTGAAAAAAGATAACCAAGGAAGTTTTATTATTACAGGATATCCAGAAAAGTAGAGGAGAATTTGTATGGAAAATAAATATAGCCATTATGAAGAATTAGGTGATTTCTTAGCAGGAACATTTCACCAAGATATTGAATCACCTGAGGAAGCTCTTAATGAATTTATAATGGAAGTTACTAAAATATGTATCGAAAATACCAAAAATGATATACTTTTGTTTTTAAACAGTAATCTAACTGATAGTGAAAAAGAGGAATTTATTAAATATAATGCTTACATTTATTTCCCTGCATTAAACTTAACAGCTATAGAATGGTTACAGCAGACCCTTGAAATACTAAAAGAAGCTATAAAAAGTAAAGAATAAAAACTAAACAAAGCCGACTCAGCTTGATATGAGTCGGCTTTACTATTACTTCACACTCACATACGCATCACTAGCCGTAATGTAGTACTTATGCCCCTTCGAATTATAAACACGATACTGCGGATACCCATTGACATTTACCTTTGCGTCGATTGTAAATCCTACTCCTGCATCTAAAGTACCAGCAACATCTTTATCCTGCCAAGATGGAGAATCATAGAAACGTAGGTTATTAACTTTAGAAACAACACGTTTGCCTTCCACAGTTGACGATTCTTCTTTATAGCGAATGTATGATGAATCATTATAAACCCACTGATTCCCTCCAAGATTCAACCAGTTTCCTACTTTACCCCAAACTTTATATGATTCACCTTTTTGTAATTTACGAATAACACTATTTGTTGTGGATGGACCAGAACGAAGGTTTACGTTGTATCCATCAACATACGCTACTCCCACTTCGTTAATAACACCAGGTACTTCATTTGGTTGCTGTGGTTTCGCTTCAACTGAAATAGAATCTCCATTATATGCTTTTAATACATCCGCACGGAATTTTGATTCCGATACACCGTGACTGCGAAGATAGTCAATTGGATCTTCGTGATCTGTGCCACCAAGCTTATACGTAATGTCTTTATGTGTCCACAATCCAATGGATGGATCAATGTTTCTATCACGTAAAATCTTAGCAAGTAACTTTACATATCTTTCATAGGATTTTTTAAATTTAATAGGGTCACTAGTTTCAGAGAGCTCTACATGAACAAATCGTTTATTGGCTGCTGGGCCTGCTCCCCATGCTTGATACTTAGTAGAAGCAATTTGAATTGTTTCATCCCAATCTGTTGCATAATGTACAAATGCGGAACGCCATGTTCTTGCTTCATAGTTTCGGATATTAATAGCAGGCGCTTCAGGAGTTGCTGTACTATGTGCTACAACGCCCTCATACATGCCTACGCCATTACGGTATGGTTGTTTAGGTAAATCAGGAATAATAAGCGTTCTATCAGCAAAAGCACTTGTTGTAACGGATAAAACTAAAATAACAGCAAAGACTACAGAAGAAATATGTTTTAACGTCTTTTTCATTTCACATCAGCATCCTTTTTCATAATTTTTGTGTGGTCAAACAATCCACTTGCTGACAGTCCGATGATGATACCTTGAAATACATTTGTTTTGATATCTCCGCCCAAAAATAAAACGCCTAGCACAATGCCAAGCGTTAAATTTAATAACGGAACATATTTTGTTTGTAATCCAATTGTTTTTACGATTTGTGAAAGACCAACTACAATTCCAATCATTACAGTAATTTCAAACATTACATTCCACCTCCTTTCATTAAGAAAGTGAGTGCTGCGCCTATAATTCCACCTACAATAAGTCGTAAAATCCAGGTAGTATTGGCACTAATTTTATCTAACTGTTTGTTGATATTGATAATGTCTTTTTCATTACCTGTTGTTCGCATCTCTAAACTTTTAATTTCTAACCGAATGTCCTTGATAT
The DNA here is from genome assembly GCF_040676495.1 of Bacillus sp. LBA3-1-1.1. Taxonomy (NCBI): domain Bacteria; kingdom Bacillati; phylum Bacillota; class Bacilli; order Caryophanales; family Bacillaceae; genus Bacillus; species Bacillus sp. LBA3-1-1.1. Next base: position 14,557 of record NZ_JBEGIB010000018.1, on the reverse strand, counting down.
CTTGCTTTATTTCTTGGACATCGTTCCTTACATCTTGTAATCCTTCCACTTTGACCACCCCTTTTCAGGCACTAAAAAAAGAACAGCTTATGGCTGCTCCATCTGTTTTAACTAATTAATTTTTGAACCAATGTTTCTAGTGCTTCCACACGCTTACTCATACTTTCCATCTCAGCTTGATGACTTTCTTTCAATTCTTGGATTTCTGCATCATGCTTAACTTCAAACTCCTGTAAAGCCTTTATTGTAAGCGATGCATATGAATATAAGTGAATTCCTTTGCCACTTTCATCAACGAACTCTTCATCAGTTTCATCTACAATTGTTCCGTAATATGTTTTTATAGCTTGTGTTGTTAATGGTGGCTCACTAGGATCTTTCTCTTCTCTCATTTTGTAAAGCTCGTTTACCGCATTCTTATAGTTAAATTGTCTGATTCTAAGATTCCTGATTTTTTCCAAAGCGGAAAATGAAACATCACGAATATTAGATTTATATTCTCTTAGAGAAGGACTCATAAAGTTCCCTTGAACGGCGCCCCATCCGTTTTGAGTAACAGATGATTTTAGTTGGAGAACACCAGTATATCCTTCTACTCGACTATTACGTAATATAATATTAGGTAATCTTAAATCTGCATCTGAGCTATTATCCTCGATTGCTAGTGTCGATTGATATAGTCCAGTTTTTCCTCGTCTGAAATACCAATTTCCACTTCCAGAATAAATAACATGAGAGTCATTGGCGTTTAAAACACTCAGTCCGTTTCTCTGCAACTCCCAATACACAGATTTTTTGATTTCACCATCAACTATACCATCAGAAATACCAATGTTCGCACTAGCTTGAGGCCAGCCAGCCCCCATTTGAGACATAAATAAAGTACCTTCAGGAGCATTAGTATTTTCATCTGAACCTAAAATAAATGTTGGTTGCACTGCACCGTCCCGTCTTCTATAATATCCAAGGAACGCTCTAGGAACTCCACTTTCATATAGGCGTATAAACTGGTCATCAAGACTTACATAGTTATTGGTATTTGATGTTCTGATTTGGCAACCACTTAACAATCCAGATTTAATCCACTCAGCATTAACTTTACCAATTAAATCTATTCGCGCTGCATTTAATTTAATGTTCTCTTTACTCATATTGAATGCTGCGATTACATCATTTTCTTTTACAGATATACTAACGCCTTTTTCTGTCAATTGAAGACGTGATTCCATATCTCTTACATATGATGATGTAGCAAATTCACCGTTTGCTTGTTCTTTTGTATATACTTCTGTCTTTTTTGCTGCTAAATCGATACCTTGCTCATTGAGAGTAAAACGATTGTCAATGAGAGTCATCTTTTGATCAAACTGTTCAGTTGCTAGCTTGTTAGCTAATTCATTTAATAAATCTTCTTTATTCTGATTAACTGTCTGCTTTAAATCAGGTATATTAAATCCAGCAACATAATCCTCTACTTGTTTAAGCTCAACCTTTGCATTGATTGTTGTTGCCTGTTGTTCAATTTTAGAATTTGCATCAGTAAGCTTTTTCCCTTGTCCATCTACTATATTATTTAAATCAGAAACTGTGGAAGATAATCCGCTTGCCGTTTGTTCTATTGCTGTAACCTTTTTTTCAATGGTACCCTGATCGTTTTTTATATCAACAATGGTACGTGAAACCCCTTGAAGTGTTTCTTTTACTTCGTTATATTGACCAGTAACCTCATTTTTTACTGATTCAATATCAGGAACAACAGAATCCCAAATGCCATCTTTCCAGAGTTTTAAAATGCCAGGCTTACCATTAGAAATATCTAACCATAGAGTCTTGCTATCTTTAAGCCCTGTTGTCGGTGGATTCTTAGATTCTATAATTTCAACGGTATTTTTTTCAATATTCTCTTGCACATTTTCAGCAAGTACTTTTGCTGCTTCTGATTCTTTTTGTGCATTACCAGCGGTTTCATTGGCTTCTTTTACTAATTTATCTAACTGATCTAGCATTTCTTGTTTATTGCCTAATGAACTAAGGATACGGTTATAAATCTTTCTTAATTCCTCATTTGGGTCAATGATTTCACGATAATCTCCAAATACGTATTTATCTTGTAATGGATTCTTATATGATTCATCACCAGCAATTGCCCTTGCTTCTAAATAAAGCTTAGGTGTAAATCCAGTATCTTTAATTCGTATCGTATCGCCCTCATTAATTAATTCGTGAGCCAAGCCGAACACACGACCAATTGATTGTGCTTCAACTTCATACGAAACGGATGTATTTACACGCTTCTTTAACTCTGTATTCATGAGAGTCATTAAACGTTGTGGTGTTATATCTTTTTCTGTTTCTGGCGTGTAGAAGCCAAATTTATGTTGACCGCGCTCGTTCCATCGTTGAAATGCATCATTGTCTACAATATAGGGGAAACCATTATTAATGCTCTCAACTGTGATGATAGTGTCACCTTCTTTTTTGACGAAACCAACTAAGGCTGTACAAATGTTTTGAGAGTTTTCAATGTGTTTAATTCCCATCAAATCTTTGCCGAGAGTTACTTCTTTCCCTGTTTCTCGACCGCGCTTCTTTACCATATCTACATAACGCCCAACGACTTGAGATCCTACAACTTCCGCACGGTATTGTATTTCTAATTCAAATAATGATGCTATCTTTTTAAGAAAAGATAACGGATCAATAAATTCATCAATAGTCATAGATCGGAAACTAGTATATTCCAAATTTCCTTTTTTCCACTTCGTACCTGCCAGGGCGATATCCACCATTTCAATAACTGTCTTACCTTCTAGTTTTTGTGGAGGGATAATTCCAGCTTTAGCAAGTTGAACCCATTCACCAGATGCATAAGCTATTACCGATCTATCATCAGATTCTTTTTCAATTTCAGTGATTACATAAGGAACGATACGACCATCACGCACTTCTTTTAATACTAAGTTTTGCTGCATAAGTGTGGATGAATACCTTGTATTATCAAATACGCGAAACTCTAATGTATCAATGTTATTTTTGATTTCCCAATGTCTTTTATCATCCCAATAATCTTTAGGCTGAATGGATGCTACAATTTGTTCTGTTTTAAAATCAACAACATGCAATTCACCACTTGGCGTTCTCATCTAAATCGCTCCCTATAACTGATCGTTGCATTTACATCTGGCGGCATAATATCAATACGATTATCCCCACGTATGATTTTAGGAAACTCACTAAATATATCTTTAATATTAATAGCATCTTTTCCGTTAATCGTAACAAGGCTTCTTTCTGTATCAATAATTACTTTATCTCCTGTATCGAAAATATAAGGCTTTGTATTGGAAGGGACTTTGTTTATCTTCCAAATCTTTAAATCATCAATTTGTATAGTATCAACAGGTAAATTGTCGTCCCACTTGCAAATCGCAATCATAACTTGTGCAATTTTACGATTTGTCATTGGATTCCCTGTCTCATCAATCCAAGTTTCAACAAATGATGCATCGTCTATTTCTGTTCCATCTTTAAATCTAGCAACATATACTGACCATTGTTTTCCTCGCCTAGCTATACGTAACCTACCGTAAAATTGATTAAGTGCATTAGGATGTGCCCCACTTGTATCTACTAATTTGCGTATACTGTTAGGTGTTCCTGCATTTCCAATACGCATATACGCTTTGGTCATTTCAGCATCCCAATATAAATCATTCATGTTGATTCGTGTGACAATATTACTTGCATCATCCAAAAGAAGTACTTCAACACGCCCCATTTCCCCAACACCTTTAGACTTCAAACGTACCCATGTCTCCATTTCAAAATCTTGTAATGGTCCACCTGGAATGCTCCTCTTAGCTATTGCACCATGGAATCCTTTCTCTTGTCCGTAATCTTCACAATATAATGCATAACCACCTCTTGATTTAAAACTACCTGTTCCCTTCATTCCCTCGACTTGTCCAGTTACAGGAGTCCAACCTATAGGCGAAATCATTTCATCCCATAGTACACGCTCACGCTCTTGTACCGTTGTTTCCTCCACAGTTAATGGATATCCAATACGAAAATAGTTTCTCTCTAAAGGGTATTTACCAAACCATACATCTAAAAATGTACTTGGTTTTTTTACATCTATTTCAATGATTGGTGGAGCTTCTACGCTTCCTTTATTCGTAAAATAAGAAGTAATCTCAGTGGACCAATTTTGGGTGAATGTGTGAGTCTGTACTTTCCCTAATTTATAGGGCATTGGACAAACGAATTTTAAAGTACCTTTACCTAAAGTAACAAATTCCTCAGGATCAAATTCTTCATCAATTACAGCCATATATGTCCTATCAGGAGTTACATCAAAGACTAACTCAACAGGTTGTTCTGTAATTAACCAATCTGCTATTTCTTCTTTTAATAGTTCTAAGTCGCCACCATCGGGGACGATAATTCCAACAGGAATCGAAAGAACACGTATATCAGTTTGTGTGTTTAATAACCTTGCCCCTGGATAACCTGGAACACTTAGAAAATTCCGTTTCAATGGTGCCCATGTCGGTCTTTTCCATCCATTTTCAATTTGAATAAAATCTTTACGTTGATTATTAAATGTAAAAGAACTCATGTTAACACCTCATTTCTTTATAAAATAAAAGAAACCCAAACCTAAAAGGCTGAGTTTCTTGCTGTTTCTCTATCTTGATACTCGGTTGTATATCGATAAGTACCACGTGCCACATCTCGTCCCTCTAAAACAACAGGAACTTCAACTACCAAGTCACCACCAAGCATTGGAGTTGCTCCGCCACCAGATGATCCAGACGAGTAATTAAACACTTGATTTGATACACCACTACTCATAGATTGCTTACTATTAGCCATACTGCCATACACACCACTCATAACAGTTTTTAATCCTGATAACTGGCTCATAGAACTATCCATCATGCGGCTCATGTCGCCCATTAATTGACTCATAGATCCGGTAGTACCAATCATAGTTTTAGCAATACCTTCACCAATTTCTCCAAGTGTCTTTTTATTTAATGGTAAAACCGCTTCTTTTCCAGCTTCTCCTGCGCCTTGCAAGTTTCCACCATTCATTCCAAAGATAGTCGGTTTAGTGAAGATACCACCTTTAGCACGCCATTGGACATCAAGACCAGATGGAAATGTAATATCTTTCCCTAAAACGTTTTTCGTACTAGTTTGCAAACTAAAGTGTGGCATTTTTGGCATTTCTGGCTTTGGAATTTTCAATTTCAAATTATCAAAGAATCCCTTGATTTTATCGATGAATCCCTTTACCCCCTCAACTGCATCCCTTATTGGGTCCATAATAAAACTCTTCGCTGCTTCAAATTTTTCTTTAGCGGCATTCTTTACAGCATCAAATTTTTCTCGTGCCGAATTATACAAGCTCTCAAATTTTTCTTTTGCTGAATTATAAGCCTCTGTAGCTGGTTGAACTACATATTGCTTCACTAAGTTCCAAGCTGAAAGTGTATAGGATTTTATAGATTCCCAATTTCCTAATATCCAGTTAGCTAAATCTGAAAGTTTTTGCTTTGTTGTATTCCACAGTTCTTGAACCGGTTGAATAACATACTGTTTTATTAAATTCCAACCTGCTAGTGTATAAGATTTGGCTAATTCCCACTGTGAACTTAACCAAGAAACCAAATCAGAAAATTTTTCTTTTACTAAATTCCAAGCTTCCTGGACTGGTTGAATAATATATTGTTTAAATAAAGACCAACCAATTTGTGCTGCTAACTTCACAATTTCCCATTGTTGACTTAGCCAGTTAACTAATTCGCCAATTTTTCCACTTACCCAATCATAAGCTTCTTGAATTGGTTGAATAATATATCGAGATATAGCTGCCCACGCAATTTGCGCTCCAGCTTGAATAAGTAACCAACCTGCTTCTAAAACTGTTGAAATCAATGAAATGATAGGGTCTAAGATTGTTAGAATTGTATTCCACGTTTCTTGCCATGCTTGTGTTAGCATCCCCCACAATTCGGATGCCGTTGTAACTAAAGATGTCCACCAAGAGGAAGCCGTTTCAACAATTCCAGACCATAAGCTGCTAAAGAATTCACCTATTGGATCAAAGAAACTATGCATCATTTCTGTGAATGAAGCCCACGCCCCAGAAAAGAATTCAACTATGGAATTCCATGTACTACTACATATCTCGCCTATGCCTGTCCATAAATCACTAAAAAATTGACCAATGGGATCAAAAAATGCATGCATTGTTTCTAAAAATGAATTCCACGCTTCACTAGATGATTGGACTATACCGTCCCAAACTCCTACTAAATATTCCGTAATAGAATCCCAAGTATCTATAATCCATTGTTTAATATCATCAAAGTTTTTATAAATCGCAATACCTATGGCTGCTATAGCGGCTATGATAAGGGGAATAGCCGCAACAAATCCAGCAGCTGCAGCCGCTCCAATCCCGAAGATACTCATGACCGTCACGACTATAGGCGCAAGCGCCATAATCGCACCGGAAATCACACCTATAGCTACTCCGATAGTCGCTAATGTCGCTGCTAATTCTGGATTATTAGTAATCCATTCAGCAAATTTAGAAACAAGATCCGCTACAACTGATAACACTGGTTCAAGAGCCATCTTTAAAACTTCCATTGCTTTTTGAAACTTAACAGCTGGACTCGCATCCATTTTTTTTATGGATTCATTTAATTTATCCTGATTCTTCTGGAAATCTACGATTTTTTCTGAAGCACTTATCAAAGTATTGGTTATATTTTGCCCTTGGTCTTCAAACATCGTTGCTAGAACTTTAACTCCTACTTGATTCCTTTTTACCGGGTCTTCTATCCCTTCAATCGCTTTAGCTACTTCTACCATAGCTTTCGAACCTTCACTTCCACCTTTAGCGACAGCTGCACCCCACTTTTCTATTTGTTCTGTGGCAATTCCAGAACCATCTAGTGCTTCTTTTAAGGCTTTATCCGCTCCTTGTGCAAACTCAGTTAATTGAACCCGCCCTTCCTTTAGACCATCTAAGAGATTATCAATCATTTATATTCAACGTGATTTGCAACGTCACGCCCGTTCGTTTATGAACTGCTATACGTCACCGCATAGATTAGACTATATCTTCAACTACTTGAGTTGCTCCCCGTTTCGAGTGTCATTTGCTTACACCCTACGTCTTGCGACTAGTCGTTGCACGTTCCTTAATTAAAAGGCTTCGCTCAGTATTGTCTCGTTTGAGAGTTTCACTGAATTAAAGGAGTTTTTCATTGTATGTCACCATACAAGGGAACTATAATCTAATTCCAGGTTCCGGTTTCAACGCCTGCTTCCATAATCGCTTGGACTTCTTCAGCTTTAAAACCGGCACGAGTTAGCTGACTACCGTATTCGGCAATGATATCTAGTTGCTCTGGTGGAAATCCCATTTTTAGCAACGCATCAACCATACCAAGAGCGCTATCTTGAGTTATCCCTAATTCATTTCCTATTTCATATGTTTCTTGGATTAACTCTGTAAAATCTATACCTTCATAAGATGTTGCAATTACCGCTGCTCCTTTTACTATAGATGCGTTAGCTTCATCGCTAATATTTTTATTTAAAGCCCATTGCCTGCGCACACCCTCTAAAGATGCTTCAGCATCAACTCCATAAGTAGTGACACCTCTAATAGCTTCTTCTACTGACTTTTTGGAGGACTCAGGTACATCAAAAGTAATATCAATCTTTGTTTTTAACTTAGACATATCAAGTGCCTTTTCGATTGTTCCGGCAATTCCGCCACCAGCTACCATTGCTCCAAGAACGTTTTCTAAGCCAATATCTAATTCTTTAAATTCCCTTTCCGTCCTTTGGGCTTCTTGTTGTAAATCTCGTAATTCGTTTCGTACTTGTTGTATTGAATTACCAGCATCAACAGATCGTAGTGCTCGTTGTAATTTTTCAATATCCGCTTCAGTTCCTAAGGCTTCTCGGCCGATAATTCCAATTGCTTGTTCTAGCTGTCTACTTGTAGCCGTTCCACTTTTAATTGCATTCACAAGACGATTTCCTAACGCTCCTGCAAAATCATCAACACTTTTTCCTGTAGCCCTAAATAATGTTTCTAATTGTCTGGTTGAACTTGCTACATTTTCTTGCTCGGCTTTCATGCTTCCTAATTTATTTTTAAGACCATTAAGTGACCCTTCTGTAAATTCAATTTCGCGCCTAAACGCTCGATATTGTTCTTCAGAAATCTTACCGTTTTGAAATTGTGCTTGTACTTGTTGTTCAGCAGCCTTTAACTTATCTAGTTTTTCAGTTGTATTCTCAATTTGTTGTGTTAATAATTTTTGTTTTTGCGCTAATGCTTCCACATTACCTGGATTAAATTTCAAAAGGCGCTCAACATCTTTTAACTCTTTAGCCAAAGAATCACTTTGTTTATTTACATCTTTTAGGGCATTTTGTAACGGTTGAGTATTACCATTGATTTCAATCGTAATCCCTTTAATTCTTCCTGCCATTTTCTCACCCCTTTCTTAGAAAGTATCGAAGTCTTTTTGACTCGCTTTTCTAACTTTTTCTTTGTCCGGATTCTCCATTTCAGCGAATTCAGCAATGTAATCAAAACAATCACCGATTGTCATATCTTCTAAATCCCAACGCGTTAATTTCGCTTTATAGCAAAGAGCAAGGAACGTATCGGATGTTAATTCTTCATCACCGAAAGTTCCTTGCTCTCCATCATTTCCTGTTATTTTTTTTTTGCTCCCATAGTGACTTGAATCAAATCCATAATTTCTGGCATGATTTCTTCAATAGGGAATTCTTCAAAACCATCTAGCCAAACCATAGGATCAGGAATGCTTTGATCAGCTGTTTTAGCGAATAACCAAGTCAAATCATAAATAAGCTCAAAATCCACATTACTTAAATCGAAATTAGACATATCAATAGGTTGTTGTGAGCCATCTGGTGAAGTTAATGTACTAATTGCTCCTAATCCCATCAAATCTGCAAATAAATTACGTCTAAATTGAGCTTTATAACGTTTGATTGTTGCTGCTGTGCTTTTTAATCTGACTTGTTTTCCATCTATTGTAATTGTCTTCTCCATCTACTTACGCTCCTTTTGGTGCTGCTGGTGTTTTTACATACACTTTTTTGTACCAGTCATTATAGATTGCTGGTGTTGTTTTAGAAGTTGTTTTTGTTTTAACCATTGGTCTTCCACCAGGTGCTAAAACAATTGGACTAGATACAAACTTCAATTCATTTGTATTTGGTTCAGCTGAATTTGTTTTTGTTTTAGATACGATTGTTGGACGACTTGCTGCACAGTTATACATAACATGTCGAGTCGCGTTTACATCGCCATCGAATTCAAATAGTAACGCAAATGATTTTCCTTTGGCATCAGCTAACTCATTTAATACACCGTCTGTTTCATCTAATTGCTCACCTAATGCATCGATAGCAAATTGCTCCGGAATAGTCGCAATGGATAGCGTTCCATCATAACCTTGGTTATTACTTGCTGCATAGTAAAGCATGTCATCTGCATAGAACTCAATTAAATCACCGCGTGGTTCAAAAGTTAATTCAACTCCACCAGGTAATGGAACTGGAGTACCAAACTTCACTAAAAAATCTTGAATATCAATTGGGACATAATGTACATTCTTCAAACCAAACGTAACTTTATTTTCTTTATTCATCTACATCAACCTCGTTTCATATATTTTTTGAAATAATTTCTCAGATTCAATAAAAATCCCATACGAGTCATAAGTTATTTCATGATCGTCTAGGACTTTTTCAAGTTTTGCTTCCGCAACTAAATCTTTTTTTGTTGTATAAAGCTCTATATTTAAATCATTAATCTTGTGATAGACCTTGTTATCAGCCATCAAGTTTGATGAGCCATCCACAATAAAGCATATATAAGGTGGCACTGGAACTGGATTGCTTGGTGTTGCTGTGAAATGTGAATAAGCCACAGGATAACCTGTAGCCTCAAGAATTTTTATTAATTCACCTAATGTCATTGTTGAACCGCCCTTTCGATACGTCTTGGCAATTCGTCATTTACATATTCTTCAACTGGGCGGATATGCACTTGCGCTGGAACACGTCCACCACCAACTTTCGCATGTCCATTTTCTAAAAGATGTGTTAGTTGTCCTTGTGTATTATGAAGAACAACGCCATTACCTTCCTTTTTCTTGCGCCAGCCTTTACGATAAGCACCCGTTTTTTTAGGGCTACCTTGCTTTAATTTACCTACAGCAATATCCCCTATTTCTTCAATTTCATTTTCTAATTTGTCTTCCACAACATTTGCATATCTTTGTAATTCTCTAGCAAGATCGCTCGCAAAATCATTCATATTAAGTATGCTCCTTTGCGATAATGGTCAATGTTTGATTCATTTCATCATCATTCATTGGCGGTTCGATAATGTCAAAGATACGATCCTTCGTTTTAATCCGCATTTCTTCTGTAATGCCCGATGTATAAGGAATTACAAAACGATAAATTCGAGTAGCTTGTGAAGCTGAAGCTTCGATATACTCAGACCCTTTCACCGTTTTTATCATCGCCCAGGCTTTTTTTAATTCCTGCCAAGACGTTTCGATTACTTGGTTTAATTCATCTTTTATTACTACAGGTTGTTCAATGATAATTCGATTCCTAAGATCACCTGTATTTAATGGTTTTTTGTATTGAAAAGGACGCATTTTACTCACCGTCCAACTTAATTTCTTCTAATGCTTTATCTACACTCAAACTATTAATATAGCTTAAAAAATTCTTATCAAAATACTCAAGAGCATCATTATAAACATAACGAGAGCGTTCAAAGACTAATTCCTTGAACTCCTCGTTATTATTTAAATCATAATCCCCACAAACCCTAAGTAACGCCTTGTTAGATGTAGATAGGATGCGTTTTAGGTTATCATCTTCATCATCACCTAAGTGCATCCTATCTTTGAATTCTTGCAATATTTCATTTGAAATTACTGTGTCCATTCACATCATTCCTTATTTAGTTGCTGGTGGTGTTGGTGGTGTAAATGAAATCTTTAAGTCATAAACAATTGCCGCTTTATTATCCTTTGGTTTACCATTAGCAAACTGTTTAATTGTATAAAGCGTAGCATCTTCAATTGCTAATGTTTGATCAAACGATTTAAGCTTGTATCCACCAGCAATTGCAGCAAGATATTGACCCTTCACAAAGAATAATGCTTTACCAACTGGCACTTCTTCAGATTCTACAGTTTGAATGTTATAAGGTAATGCCATTACCCATTGGCCAGTTGCCGTTTGAATTGTATTACGTGCTTGTACACCGATTGCATCCACAGGATTGACAACCATCACAATTTTATTTAATACTTTGCGAGATTTCCCTTTACCATCAACAGATAAAGCTTTTACTACTTCATAAAGCTCATCAGCAATTACTACACCATTTTCAGATGGAGCAAATGTTAATGTACCAGATGACTTTTTGTCTGTTACTGCATTTGTAGTAGAGTTAAAATCTTTCATTAAACCGATTGGTTGATTTACCCCAGTACCATTAACAAAACCGTATTCTAAACCAACAGAATAAGATTCTACTAATAAAGTTCGAACATAGCGTTCAACCCATTCTGGCCCAAGTTCTAACATATCATTTGGAATAGCCGCGAATGCAGTTAATTTAAGTTGACCAATTTGCTCTTCACGGAATGCTGCATTTACTTGACCCTTGATTTCACCGAATAAAGGCCCCCATACATAAGCTTTAGTTGCATCAGAATAGATAAACTTCGTCACTGCTCCTAAATCTTGTAACCCTACAGCTTCTAATAATGGATGCTCAGTTACTAAGTCTTCAAACACGCGCTCTTGTGTAGTTTTAGGAAGAATAGAATCATCTTTGAATCCACCATCTTGCACAACAGCGTTAAAGAATTTTGTTTCTGCTGAAGTTAGAACGTTTTGGCCACGTTGCTGCAGAATGGAACGATCAAGCATATCATTGTTTACTTGCTCACGAACTGAGTTCGCTACATCCGTTTGTAGTGCATCAAAGAAATTCTCAAATGCTGATGTTTGTTCTTGTTCTGTGCTTTCAGCGTTCGTTAAAGCAACCGTTAATTTTGCTTTTGCTTTGCTAAATGCTTCAGATTTATTAAATTTAATCGTCATTATGTGTTTCCCCCAATTTTTATAATTTTAAAAAGAGCCCTTTAATCCCACTGTTTTTAACAGGTTTTGGATTTGGCTCTTTTGGTTTTGGTTCTGTATTAGTTTGTAAATCATTCAGGATTTCACTTTTCAACCCTGATAACGCAGTGTTTAAATCTTCTTTTGTAATTCCTTCAGTTTTACCTTTATTAAGTGTTCCGTTTCTAAAACCATCGATTACTTTCTGTGGAATCATAGCAGAAACGGAACCTGAAGCAGTCATTTTAACTGAATTATCCATAAACATGATTTCATCCACAAAGTTGTTTTCTAATGCTTGTTGTGGCCCCATCCATGTTTCTTCAGCCATCATATTAAGTAGTTCCTCTTCAGATTTACCACTTTTAATGACATAGGCGTTTACGATTGCTCGATCTGTTGTTTTCAACATCTCAGCAGCCTTTTCCATGTCACGATGATCTCCACCATTCCACATAGAAGCATTGTGAATCATAATTTGTGCAGTTGGAGAAATTCGAACTTTATCACCAGCCATTGCAATGACTGAAGCCGCACTTGCAGCCAAACCAACAATTTGAACCTCAACCTGGCCTGGATAGTTTTTTAATGCTGTATAAATCTCTGATCCTTCGTGTACATAACCACCAGGACTATTAATTGATACGATTAAATCATCACCATTGGCATTAGTAAGTTCTTTTACAACCATGCCTGGGCTTGTTGCATCCATTTCAAACCATTCATAAATCCAAGCTTCATCACTCGAAATAATTGGCCCTTTAATATCAAGTTTAACTGTCATTTACTTTCTCACCTCCTTCGCCTGTATTCATTTTAGCGTAATTTTTCGTAATATAATGTTTATCCAAGTTCGGATCATTGGAAGCTTCATATCCAGCTTCCAATCTCATTTCATTACCTGTAAATGCACTAGAAGAAATAAGTTTATCAATGCTTGTCGCAAGGTCGAATATGTTCTGATAAGAAACAGCTTTAACTTCAATCTTTTGTCCTTCAAGATACTCATTCATTTCAAAGAATTTCACGTTTGCTTCATCTGAAATCTTTTTTAATAAAGGTTTCACTGTGAAAAGCATGTAATTCTTCGTTTGCTTCTCTACATCGGCCATTTCTCCATACAATAAAGCCGTTGGAATACCAAAAGCCATTGCTACTTGATTTAAAAAGCCATTAGTTACTTTGTTGATTTCATCCACACTTTGACCAGAGTTTCCTCCACCTGATGTTTCAGCATATTTGAATCCAGGTTGTTGTGGAATGATAGCAACGTCTTTTTCTCCAATTGCTTTATACATGTTATCGATGAACTCTTGAAGCTTTGATTGGTGTTCTTTGCTCTTTGCAGCAAGCATGTCCATATCAACTGTTCCGCGAATTTGATTCTTACGCTTTTGAGAACTTAATATCCTACCGAATAAATCACCATAGTCAGTAAAAAGACCATCAATAAGCGGTGATAACTTGTCATTCCGATATCTTAAATGAATGACTTCACTTTGCTTAAAGCTTCTCTTAAACTGATAATCTTTTACGGTGACATTCGTAAAAGTATCTTCAAAAACAGCATATTCGTTATGCTCAAAGTCATCAGCAATAAGTAGATCACCATCATCAGCCTGTATAATTAAGGCTTCATTATCATAAATGAGCTTGTAAATATACTTTTCCCAAAAGGTACTTGCTGTCATATTCTTATTCGGCCTAACATTTAATCGGTAATATAGTTCATCCTTTTCAAATGTTTCACCGTTTTTCACTCTAAATTCCGACTGACTAATTGTTCTTCCTAAAAAAGATATACAGGTATCAATCGCTAGTCTCTTCATATGGACTCTGTTTGCTTTTTCGATAAACATTTCCACATCAAACATAAATCCTACTTCACTATTTCTTTTAAACACCGCATCCAACCATCCAATGGTTACCACCCCCTCGTATGATTAAGTTAGGTTTTTTAGGAAAGGGCTTTACCTATAAACCCAAGGGTATTTTAACTGTTGTAAGATACCCTTACTTGTAGATAGATTGTTGCCGTTCACTTTATTTTCATTACGATTACATACACACAAAGAAAAAACACCTCTCTCGAATTAGAGAAGTGTTTTTTCTTTCATTACTGATTTGGGTTAGAAGATTGTGATTGTTTTGCAGCTGATTTTGCATTTTGTTTTTTCACAGCATGCACATCTGTTTCAGTTGCAAATTCTGTACCATAACTAGCATTTGCACTTTGAGCGCCAGAAGCTTGCGCTTTCTTAGCTTCTGATTGTGCGTTCGCTTGTTTTACTGCTTGTACACCTGTTTCAGTTGCAAATTCTGTACC